>BOCB01000044.1 GCA_026002695.1 Synergistales bacterium | reverse complement strand
AATTATATCAAAATCCGGAAGGTTTTGCATTGTTTTTTTGCCTTATTTTCAAAGCTCAATGAGCTACAAATGCCGTCAGTATAAGGGTTTAAGGGCGGTTGAGTGTTGGATTTTGGGGAAACTCAAATCATGGATACATTGACAAATTAGGTAAATCATATAATAATACTCAAGATCTAATGTAATAGCTATGTATTTTACATTTGAGGGAGGGTTTACATGCAGGCAACAGTAAAATCGCAAAAACTGTGTGTTTTATGTGAATACTGGGAAGATCCCTTCAACAGCCATGTAAAGTATGTCGCAGGTTCCAGACCCGCGCGTGTGGAATATGATAACAAGGTAAAGGAAGCATGTCTTAAACTTACCGGCGGCACACGGCCAGGGGGTAGTTCTTGCGGAAAATTCAAATTGCGTGGCGCGTTGGAGCGCTATTTGTAGAGTATGGTTGTCAGGAATACGCTAAAGGAGAATTCATTATGAAAGCAATAGAGCTGGCTGACAGTATTTTGAATTGTTTAAGCACATCTCCAAAGCTGAGGGAGCAGTTTGCTGATAGGATTAGCCATTTGAAAACTCAACGCAATGGGTGGTGGCGGCAAACTATCCGTGTCGGCGTGATTGGCGTTACAAGTAGCGGGAAGTCAACACTTGTTAATGCTGTCATTGGACGCAAGTTACTTTCAAGAGCACTGAAACCCACTTCCGGCCAGTTGGTTAACTGCGTAAAAGGATCTGAATCTTTTGCTGAGATATCTTTCTGTGATGGCACTCCGAGCATTAGGTTATCTGGGAGAAGCCTGTGTGAGGATGAGATTAAAAAATACAGCGACGAAAATCATAATCGGAGAAACGCTAAAAAAGTAGACCAAATCCATATTTCAACTTCAGAGTTTGACCTTGGAGAACGCGTGGAATTAGTTGACAGCCCGGGACTTGATGCCTATAACTTGGAAGAACATGAGAAGTTGGCGCTCGAAATCATGTTGCCTACTGTTGATATGTGCGTTTTTGTTTCTACGCTAAAGGCAAATAGTGATGAGAAGGCAAGAATGGTTTTGAATGCGATAGTGGCATACAAGAAACCTCTGATTATTGTGCAGAACATGCTGGATTCTGTAGTACCAAGTGCTGACGGGAAAAAGACAAAGGATGATGTAGCAAAAGAATATCAAAAGAGATTAGAGCGCATAATCAATAATTCTAACGTAGCCGACAAATCATCTATACGGATCGTGCAGATGTCGGCTATTTATGCTCAAGAAGAGCGATGCGATGGGAAACGGTCAAAGGTCAACTCTCATTACACTGAGTTCAAAGACGCTATCAAAGCGGCCCTTGAAATATGTTCTCCGCATATTGAGCATAATAGAGTAGATTTACTGTGCAAAGATATATCAGTGCTAATCAGCAATGCCGAGAAACTTCTCAGCGGTATAAACGTAGATGATGATTTGACTGCCAAGTTTCCGTACGCAGGTCTTAATGATGGCATAAGCACATATTTTAATAATACCAAGAGTAAAATGCAGTCTTGCGCGGATGACTTAAAGAGATTACACAATAATTCATTTTCATCGTCTTACTCTTACATTGACAACATAAAATCTCAAGTTCAATCTGTAGAAAAAAAAATCAGGGAAACTATATCCGATTTCAACAGCTACGTTGCGGAGAAGGCAAATCAACTTAATATACCTGAGCGTGATATTCGAGTCGACGTGCGGGTCGATAGCGTCTCTGTTCCCACGACGAGCTACACTGTCAAAGATAATTCTCACTGGGAAAATGACGACAAGTGGTATTCCTGTGCAGCCAGAGTTGTTGGGGAGATATTCGGTAAAAAGGAATGGGGACGTGAATGGGTTGAAGATAGAGTCACCGTCATCGATGAAGAGACAACAATCAAAGAGATAAGAGATTACATACAGCGTGCTGCAAACGCATATTCTGGTACGATTGATAGTTGGGGAAGTTCAGTTGAGCGCGCCATTGGCAAGTTAGAATCAGCCGTTGACAGCAAACGTAGTGAATGGGCAGAACTCAAACAACAGAAAGCTTCTGACGCGGAGATTCGGAATGCGATAGATGGAATCAAGGCTCTCATCGACCGCCAACGTCAGGAGCAAGTAAAATCACAACCCGTAAAAGCTAAAGCAGCACAAAACGACACATCAATTGCAAAACCTGCAATACATGAAATTGAGTTAAACGAGATTCAACGAGGCATAAGAGAACTTGCGTCTACAGTTATTCATAACGCGTTTGATGCCGTAATAAAAGACGCAATGGAATATGTTGATGCGCCTGATGACATAGCTGTACTTGGGTGGGATGAGGAATGTATTCGCAATTTTGTCTACAGGTTCTTTGGAATCAGGCTTAGCGAAAATATGAGCGCGAATACACGGCGTATATCAGTGATAAATAATCCAGATGCTCAAAGCACTCTTTCGGTAACGAAAGAAAGCAGAAGTATCTTTGTGCTGGTGAATGTTCACCAGCATGGGTCTGCCAAGAATCAGGTTAGCAAGCTTGAGTTACGGAAAGCATTGCAGGATAATAGCAATTTGAAAAATGGGAAAAACTGTAAAGTGTTTTTTGTTATGCAAGACTTTGAGGGAATCATAAACTCTGCAACTGTAAAAGAAACAATACTTCTTATGAGCGAATATTATCAAGAATTTGTTCCTGATGGTTTTCGTGGTGTTTCTTTGATTAACGCAGACAATCCGCTTTATTCAATGGCGCTTGTTCAGGTTCAGGAAACGCCGTGCAACAGTCAAATGTCTGAACTCGATCTTATCAGACATATAAAAAATGAACTTCACTATTTGTTGGGTGAGGATAGAGCAATGGCGAGTAATGTCATTGGAGATATTGTAAGAAAGGGTGCTGTAAATGGAAAAGTATGAAGCAGTTGCGGCTGTGGATAACGCAACTAAAGGAGTAATGGAGTCGATTGCGCAGAAAATAAGTGATGCAATCAACGACAGTATTCCGGATGTTGTAAAGACTGCTCTGAAACCGCTCTCGGGCGACATTGAGAGCGCGAGGAATACAATAGCCAATCAAAGTAAAGAGCAAGAAAAGAGCATTAAAAGCTCTGTAGATAGCGTTAAGGGAGATGTACAAAGTCAACTTGAGAATTTTAAGTTGCATATTGACGGTGCGCTTGAATCTGTCAAGACTGGCATTCCGTTGGCAATAGATAACGCAACTAAAGGAGTAATGGAGTCGATTGCAAAGAAAATAAGTGATGCAATCAACGACAGTATTCCGGATGTTGTAAAGACTGCTCTGAAACCGCTCTCGGGCGACATTGAGAGCGCAAGGAATACAATAGCCAATCAAAGTAAAGAGCAAGAAAAGAGCATTAAAAGCTCTGTAGATAGCGTTAAGGAAGGTGTGCAAAATCAACTCGGAGGTTTTAAGTCGCATATTGACACCGCGCTTAAATCTGCTAAAGTTGGTCTTGAAAGCTACATTGACGAACGTCTCGGCAGTATGGTAACTGCTGTAGATAAGTATTCAAGCGATACGAATAGTGTGTTGCGTGACATCCAAAAGCAGCTGGTGTCTTTGGGTGAGCAGCAGAAAGAACTCCGGCAAGCAATAGCGGAAGTTGATGAATTCGTGAAGTTGCCGCTTAGTAAGCGACTGTTTAGAAAGGAGAAACAAAATGAAAACAGCTAATCCTAAAATAACCCACATCCTTGACAAGCATATAGCAAGTGATGGCAATGGCAAGTCAGGAGGAGCGATTTATCGAAGCCTAATAGATAATGCTTCCAACGATGAGTTGTTGTTGCCTGTATTAGGCCTTCAAGGAGTCGGCAAAAGCTCCCTTATCAACGCTATTCTCGGTGAATGTGTGTTGCCTAATGAGGCGGACGAAACTACGTGCGTTCCGGTAGAAATTCGCTATGATGAGCAATCTGTTGTTGTGAGTGACGCAGACGTTTTTTTCAAAAACGGCAATAAATCCACTTCAAGCATAGAGGCGCTGAAGGATTATGTTGATAACACTTACAACCCGGGCAATGAAAAACAAGTAGAACGGATTGTCATTCGTTCTTCAAGTAAACTGCTGAAGTCAGGTATTGTGTTGGTTGACTTGCCGGGCGTGGGAAGTCTAACCACTGCTAATCGTGAAACAACGGAAGCGTATATCGAGAAGCTGTCCTATGCTATTTTTGTTATTCACGTAAACCCACCTATTACAAAAACAGAAGCTGCGTTTATCAGAATGGCGTGGAGTAAACTCGCTAACGCTTTCTTCGTGCAAAATCTTTGGCACGATGAGTCTGCACGGGAGGCAAATGAGGGGAAAGAGCACAATACATCAGTATTAAACAATATTGCCGCAAAATCGCATACACTTTTCTCCGGAAAAGTTTTGACTGTAAATGCTTATGATGCGTTGCTCGGAATCCGCAACAATGACTCAGCAAGTATCGGCAAGTCCGGCATTACGGATTTTATTGATACACTTGTTGAATTGAGCAACAACTGGAAATCCACAATATCTGATAGTGTCAATTCTGCAATACTTGGATTATTTGCACGCGCAGATGAGGCAATCCTAACCGCTATCGATAATCGTAAGATGAGCCGTGATGAGCTTCAGAAACAGGTATCGGAAAAGGACGCCAAGTTTCGTTCGGACATTCGCGAGATCGAAGACAAGGTAAGTGACATAGACGGTCTGCTAATTGAACAGAACACTGAAGCTACGAGTGTTATCAATAAGACTGTGCAAAACGCCGAGGAAAACATCAGGTCGAATATTTTTAGAATTATTGATAGCGGCGTAACTGATGGAGATGACTTATCACGAGCTTTTACCGATGTTCAGTCAGAGGAATTCAGAGTAGTGGGAGAAGCTTTCAATGACTTTCTGCGTGAAAAGGTGTATGCCGTTACGGATAAATTGCAGGAGTTAGGCGACTTGCTTGAAGAGCAGTACGATTTTGGGTTTGAAGGTGCAAGATTTGAAAAATCCAAAGAATTCAAGTGGGAAAAAGGCGCTGATTTTGCGGTAAAAATTGGCGGTGGGCTTGGTGGGCTTGCGGCTACTTGGGCAGTTGCAGGAGCTGTAGCAGGCCCCATAGGTATGGTGGTCGGTACTGTCGGCGGTTTGCTAATAGGTTGGATCGGGAGTAAGCTTGGCGAAGGCATCCACAAAGGAGTATCTTCTTCACGTGCAAGCGATACCAAGAACAAGATTCGGAATGCAATTGACGAATCTTGCGAAGGTATCAAGAAAGGGCTAAAACGATCGTATTCAAAGATGTGCTCAGATATTGAGGGTAATCTGAATTCAATAGTGGAGTCGCTGAAGTCAAAAGCACGTAAAGAGCACGATGACGCGGTTTCAGTTTTGCGTTCCACTGGAAATCCGGAAGCCGAACTCAAGACGTTGAGTGAAGACTTAGCCTACATCGAAGAGGAGCGTAAGCGCTATGTTTGATAAAGTGAAGTCGGCTTTCGGTTACGTATGTGAACTTGTTGATGCTATAGGTGACAGCAAGTTGATTGAACTAAAGCGGTTTCTCGCTGCACGTATAGCAAACCCGGAATCATACGTGGTACTGTTGGGTGAGACCAGCAGCGGTAAATCAACCTTACTGAATGGATTGATGGGAAACAATATCCTCTACACCAGTGTGAAGCCCGCAACCGGTACGATTGTAGAGTTGTGCCTATCGGAGAGCAGTGAGACGGCATACTTTGTCATTAACAAAAACGCTACTATGGAAAAGTTGTCGCGTGAACAGTTTTCAAAACTAAGCAAATCCCCTGACAGCAATATTGCGCGTTTAAGATTGTGCACCCAGTCGGACTTGCACGGTTTAGGCAGTCTGCGGTTGTTTGACACGCCGGGGTATGGCTCACTTGTCGCCGAACATGAGGAAGTGCTGTCGGACTTTCTGCCGCAGAGCGACATTGTAATATATACTGTGATGTACAAAGTAGGTATACAGGAGTCAGATTACTCCTTCCTTGATTACGCGCAAGAGTTAATAGGTAACGCGCTTGCTGAGAGGGAAACGGATTTCATCCTTGTAATAAACCGTACCCCGGAAGGTGTCAGTAGCGGAGACAGACGCATTAAAGAAATAGTCGGCTATGTCGCTGACATTCTTCATCACGAACCTAAGACTTTCATTGTCAATACAGTATTAACAGAGGAAAACGAATATCCTCTTCCGAAAAGTGAAAGCCTATGGCGGTACGTACAATCAACTGTTTCTTCAAGCAAACGGGTTAATCGGCTTGCGCAATGCTTGTTCGAATACGTTGAGGGACTGCTCGATAGCTGCGAAAGTTTCGTTTTAGAACGTGCTATTCCGCTTAAACTTGCGGAAGAAGAACGCAATATAATGAAAAAAGAGCTTAAGAAGCTTAAGGCCGTGCAAATTGAGATAAAAGATGAACTTATAGAGCCAACCTTTGAAAGGCTTGCAAAATTGATGCCGTCAGCTTTTTCACGTGTACGGGAAACCGCGTATGGAGAAATCTGTGAAAAGATTGACAGCGATAGCAAACTTCGGACAGAAGAAGTCACTGCATTTATCAACAGCCATCTAATGCCGTTTGCGCTAAAAAACGGTGTCGATGAGATTAAATTTACAATTGACAGTGAGCTAAATGAGTTAGACAGAAAGATTCAGGATAAGCTCAACACTGCCTACGCAGATATCAAGAGTCAAGTCGAGCTTCATTTTAATACTGAAGCGGCAAAGCTCGTTGATGGTGCATTGAAAAAGATGGTTGGACGCGCCGCAGAGCAGTCATTGCTCAATTACTTCCAGCAGTTTGCGGGACGTGGCGGCACTGGCATTGCCAATGGCGCAAAGCATCTACTAAAGAAAATCGGTGATCTGTTCGGTCACACTTTTACGCGAGAAACTCATAATAATGTGGCGAAGTTCCTCAGCAAGATAGGCGCAACCTCCGCCAAAGCTGTTGGTGTTGCTGTTGTAGTTTTGCTCGAAGTCATTTTCCAAGTTAAGGACATAATGACTTGGCAAGGTAAGCTCAAAAAAGCAGTGGATACTTCTCTTGGAACGTGGGAAGAAGAAATGCTTCAGGTCACGCTTGATGAGCTTGATAAGTTGAAAGAGGAAAATATTCGCCTCGTTGACGAGCAGATAGATGAATTGGTTGCAGTATTCTCTGCGCCAGTCGATATTTCGAGTGGGGATATTGAGAAGTTACAAATACTGTTAGATAGTACGAAACAAAAAATGGAGGCATTAAAACATGGATGATTTTGAGATAATTGAGCCCACACGCGACCAAATTTCCGTAAAGGACAGTCGCACTTCAAACCCAATAGGAACACATAGGGAAATTGTTCACGCTGTAGCAGGTAATATGGATAAGATAATAGATATTGCTAAGGACATCGTGGACATAGAGAAGATGAAGGTGCAGTCTTCAGCGATGCTCGCAAAAATGGCAGAGGACCGCAAGATGCTACTTGCCGAAGCAGAAGCATATGTAGCAAAAAAGAACGCGGATACGCACAATGTTGTACAAAGGATGCGTGTAATTCAGGACTTGCTGCGGGATTTTTATGTACATAATCAAGCAAGCGCTTCGGGATTGTCAGGAGAAGACTTCTCACGAATAATTACTGAGTTGCTAACGAGGACGGAGTAATGGATTTTTCTGACGTAATTGATGCGCTTAAATACGTTTCTTCAGTTGCAAAAGAGAGTGAATACTTAAAGTGCGTGGAAGACATTCGTCAAAGCGGACTCGAAACTCTGCGCGTTGAAGCAAGTGCAAGACGCGAGAAACAGAGTGCCGCCATCAAAGCCTTGCACAGCTTTGATATTGAAATGGTGAAATTGAGAGTTATACTTGGCTTGGCAAAGCAAAATCGTACCGAATCTGAATCAACTGCGCTTGAAAATTGCATCTCGGACTTAGAAAAGCAACGGGCGCGCCTTGTACAAGATAAACGCTCAGTTTAAGATGACGAGTAATGACAAGACCATGACAAGAATAAGGATGTCTTTGTCAACAAGAAGTTGTTTGTCAAGTTAAAAAGTTAAAAACGCGAGTGAATTTTACGAATTATACGAATTTTACGTAAATCGCATTTTATACAGAAAAATTTTAACACTTATCAGATTCCAGAACGACAGCATGTTATACTTCATTCAGCCTGATAAAACACTCAGGCGGGTATAAATAAAAATTTCTAAATAGGGGGTAAAGGCTATGATTACAGAGAATTCCGGCGTCCCGGAAATTGCGTCGACAGTTTACGAGGAAGTAAAGAAAGTTAAAGTTATGCCCAAAGTCAACATCATTGTAACCGGCAAAACGGGTGTTGGGAAAAGCACTATGATAAACGCTATTTTCGGAAGCCGCATGACTGACACCGGGATAGGAAAGCCCGTTACCGACAATATCCAAATGCTCAGCGATGACAGGATTCCCGTCAAAATTTACGATACTGTAGGGTTGGAGTTGGACGCGGGAAAGCAGGTAAAGTCCACAGATGATATTTGCGGACTTATTGAGAAAAAGCGCGAAACCGGAAAGGGAGAGGAGTATATCCACGCCGTTTGGTACTGCGTTAATTCGGGAAGCAAACGCTTTGAGGATTTTGAGGCGGACTTTGTAAGGGAGTTAAAATCAAAATACAGAGTTCCAGTTTTTGTAATCCTTACGCAGTGCTACGCAAAAAAGAAAGCCGCCGAATTGGCTAATTATATAGAAGAAGCTACGGCTATTAAACCTACCGCGATACTCGCCGAAGACTACGAAACCGACGCGGGAATAATACCTGCGTATGGTCTTGACGCGCTTATCGAAAAAACAACCGCCAGCATACCTGAATTAATGCGAGATTCTCTCATCACGGCGCAGAGAATCAATCTTGAGCTCAAGATTGACTTGGCAAAGAAGATAGTTGCGCAAACACAGGTAGCAGCGGCGGCGGCGGGTTTTGCCCCTGTTCCCGGAGTGTCCGACGCGCTTCTTATCATTCCGGCTCAAATAAGCATGATCGCGCGCATAACCAAAGTTTTCGGCTTTCCATTTGACAAGGCCGCCGTTACCGCGATTGTCGGCTCCTTCGTCGGTACCTCCGGAGCGACTGTTGCGGGACGGGCGATTGTGTCAAATCTGCTTAAATGTATACCCGGAGTGGGAACGATAGCCGGCGGAGCAATATCCGCAGCGACAGCAGCCGCACTCACCGGCGTTATGGGTTCGGCGTACATTGCGGCGGTTCGCGCTATGTACGAGACTTTAAGTGACGGGGATTTTGAAAATTCGGGGCTTATAGCGAAAACCCTTGCCGACAATATCAAGATAGTTATGAGTAAGGCTGATATAAAATGAAAAATATAAATATAGTAGTCGTCGGAAAAAGCGGTTCGGGGAAAAGCACTCTTATAAACGCTGTCTTGGGCAAAGAAACCGCCGAAGCCGGAGTGGGCGCGCCTGTTACAAGGACAACCCAAAGTTTTGACGGTGAAGAAATCCCGCTGACGCTTTACGATACTGTGGGTATTGAGTTAGACGAGGACAAGCGCTGGGAGTCGATAAACAATGTGGAAAAACTTGTGCGCAATAGTTCACTGGAAGGCGGCACTGACAACCACATACACATAATGTGGTATTGCGTCAACAGCATGGGAAAAAGATTTGAACCGCCGGAAGCCGATCTTATCAGCCGTTTTGAAAAAGAACATGACGTGCCTGTTTTCATCGTACTTACTCAATGCGTTTCGCAAAAACCCGCAGACGAGCTTTCACAAACCATAAAAGATATGGTCAGTGATGCCAATGTAATAAAAGTTTTGTCTGAAGATTTTGAAACCGATACAGCCGTTGTCCCTTCATTCGGTATTGATGAGCTGCTTAAAAGTTCGATAGAAAACCTGCAAGGGCATATGGCAAGGGCGGCAAAGAGGGGATTGGAGAATAAGGCGGCAGAAGCGCGCAAGTATGTTAAGGGTTTCTCGGCGGGCGCGTTTGTAACAGGGTTCACCCCTATACCATTTTCCGACGCGCCTCTTTTAGTCGCGGAACAAATTGGTATGATTACGGCAATATCCGTAATATTCGATTTACCGTTCAGTAAATCGGTAATAGCTCAGATAGCTTCATCTATCGGCGCGCCTGTCGCGGCATCCTTTGTGGGAAGAACCATCGTATCCAACGCGCTTAAATTTATACCCGGGATAGGCACGCTTGCAGGCGGCGCGATAAGCGCAGTAACGGCAACGGCGATTACCGCCGCCGTAGGCGAATTGTATATAAGGGTGTTAATGAGCATATGCCGTGATTTGTCGTCGGAGGAGCTTCTTGACTCTGATACTGTTTTAGAAAGAGTGCGCGATTTTATAGACAATAACTCTAAAAAGAAACGGGGTAAAAAAACATGGTAAGGGTACTGAAAGACGAAGACGGAAACGTAATATTTGAAGGCTCGGCGGAATTAGAGGAGATTCCCAAGGCGAATATAATAATTACAGGCAAAACCGGAGTGGGCAAAAGTACGCTCATTAACCAGATATTCGGCGAAGCCCTTTCAAAGGTGGGTACGGGAAGGCCGGTTACACAAGATGTGACGCAGTATACCAAGCCGAATATTCCCGTTTCAATTTACGACACAATCGGTCTGGAACTGGACAAGGAACGCCAGGAACAGACAAAATCCGATATGAGCGGAATTATATCGGATAAAATTAATAACCCTGACCCCGTGGACTTAGTTCACGCAATATGGTATTGCGTTAATGCGGGTTCCAGCCGCTTTGAGGATTTTGAAGCGAATTTTATACGTTATTTCCGCTCTAAATTTGAGATACCTTTTTTCGTTATTTTAACCCAGTGTACTTCAAGGAAAAAAGCCGCTGAGTTAAAAGGCCATATTGTAAAAGAACGCGGGTTAGATGTTGAGGTTATTTTAACCTTGGCGGAGGACTACGAAACTGACGCGGGCAATATTACGAAATTCGGCTTGGATGAAGTGGTTGACGCCACCGTCAAGCGTATACCGGAGTTTGTTGAAAACTCGTTTATTTCCGCTCAGCGCGTTAATATGAAATTAAAACATGAGGCGGCTATGGGAGTTATAAAAAAATATGTGAAGGCTACCGGATTTGGCAAACTGGTAAGACGCATACCTTTGATTAATATTGGAGCCGCTTTTGACGACGCTGCGGCAATGTTCAAAGCCATCGGCGATATATACGGTCTTGATACAAATTCAGGACAGGTATTCACTATAGTTTCCGAGGTCTTTAGCAAAGACACTGTTTGGAGTATATTAAAATGTACGCCCGTTATAGGCGAGTTTATCGGTGATGAAGTGAACGGAACAGGTATAGGAAGCCTTATCAAAGAGGCAGGCACAATGTATTGTCAAGCTGTCGAGGAAGTTTTCAGGGAGAATTCGCAGAAAGAGCTTGAAAATGTTCAATACGTGGTGAAAAAATTGAAAGAACATCTGAGAAGGATAGTCAATGAAAGGATTGGCTCCTCGCCGGATTGAGTGAATTTAGAAAGGGTTTGCTATGGAGAGCAAAATAATTCGCTTCTCAAACTCGACTTTTGAAAGCAATATCTCAAAGTTTCCCGTTTCGTTAGATGTGGATTTCAGCGGATTTTTCGGAAACAACACTGTGTTTAACGCGAACATTTACAAAATATCGGCGATACTTTCGTCGGTGATTTACGCATACATTGCCTTAGACGGCCAATCCGCTGAAAGCGTGCTTGAACGGCTTGGAATGAGCAAGATCAAACGATACAAGTTAAGCGGTTTAGAGTCCAACAACCATATATCTCATATGGTTATCGGATACCGCGATGTTACGCACGGCGTTCGCTCCAAACGCATTTTCAGTATCACAATAAGAGGAACACAGACCACCGTCGGGGAGTGGCTCAGCAATTTTGACATCGGCGCGAATCATGAATTTTGGGGCGATGTGGATAACCATAAGGGTTTTGATATTGCCGCTTCATCCTTTGAAAGTCGTATAGAAGAGTACATAAACACAAACGCCTCAAATTCCGCCGATACTGTCCTTTGGTTTTGCGGGCATTCGCGCGGCGCGGCAATTTCGGATATTTTAGCGGCGAAGTTCAGCGGCAAATATGAAGTGTTTGCTTATAACTTTGCTGCTCCGAGTACAACTACGTCAAGCAAAAAAGGCAGCTTCGGTAATATTTTCAACATCATAAACAGCGAAGACCTTGCCCCTATGATACCCTTTAAGGAATGGGGATACGGGCGGTATGGAAAATCCTGCTTCTTTAGTTTTTCTTCCGAAAAAAAAGCGGTAAACCTGTTCGAAGCGTATACAAACAAAAAATACCCTTGTGATAATACTGAAAGCAAGGTAAAGAAAATCTCTGAGATACTGTTAAAGATGTTCCCCGAAAAAGAATTGTTCGCTTCGGAAAGAACCGCAGGATTGTTCAAGGAAGTGGCGGCTTCTGCGCTTGCGGGAAAAGATATAGCGCCTGTATTAATCAAAGCAGCCTGCGACGGCAGAATTAGAATCAGTCCTTTGGATATTGCGATATTAATTCCCGAAATTCCTAATCTTATGGCAAAAGACTTGAAAGAGAGCATTGAGTTTGCGCATAGACAAGATACCTATGTCATCGCCGCATTGTGATAAGTAAGAGCTGATTAAATAGCCAAAACATAATTTCGCTGTTTTGAGACATAGAGCCAGTCAGGCTTTTTATCGTTACCCTTCAGGCCCCTAACAATAAATCAGCATTTACATAAAACCCGTGAGCCTGATGTGTGTAAATAGCCCTAACTGCCCGAAAAGCGCCTGAAATCCGTCCCCTATACCCTTACCGCCTCCTGCGTAGAATTTCCATGCAGAAAATTTTCGACACTTATCAGAATCCGGAACGACGGTACGCTATACTTCATTCAGCCTGATAAAACACAAACACGCAGGAGGGATTTTTGTGAGCGCGAATTACAAATGGAACGGCATGTTTCAAAGAGGGAACTACGGAGCGGACACGCCGGAGTCCGTGTACGCGAAAGGCAAAGTTGCGCGGTTTCTTGCCGACCTCGCGGATTACGGGATACGGTTCAATAATGATTTTTTCGACTGTTTCGAGTGGTGCGTCGGTGATCTGAGAGAGCTCCTGCGCATGATCGCCGACTCGCTCGTACACGCCCGCGAGGATGCGCGGATAATCGCCGCGCGATGCAACGGACATCATGGAAAATGCCTCAATCGACGAGCTTACGCCCATCATATCGCTCTTTCTGGATAAACACCGCTGCGTAAAGCCGTTCGCCAAGAATGCGATCAGGTCGTTGTGCCTCGCCGCCGCGAAAAATTCAAATGAAGGACGAGGTATATATACGCGGGGCCGAAAGCGTCTGCAAAAAATTTTCGGCCTCAGCGCCGAAGCGGCGGTCATCTGCGAGTTCGTCTTTATCAGTCACTCGTTCAAGCAGGTCGAGGAGTATTTTCAGGATTCACTCCATATATTCGAGCCCGCGTACAGGCGGCTTTTTTCCACTATCCTCCATATCGACCTCGCCAAGCTGCGAAAATGTATACACGAGCTGATCTCATACGGCATACTTACATCATATCCGTGTTTGGTCATGTCGGACGAGGTACTCATGCTGTGGGAGAGTTCGGAGAGCGGCGCGGCTGAGGAATTGTTATACAAGCCGCTGAAAGGCCCCTGCCTGCCGCTTGAAAACTTCGGCGTGCCTCAGGACGCTCTCTCCCATGTGAGAGCCCTGCTCGAATCAGACGGCGACGCGCCGCTTCACATACTTTTTTACGGCCCGCCGGGAACCGGTAAGACGACGTGCGCCCGCAGTTTGGCTCGCGCACTTGGTATCAAAGCATGGTCAGCTCCCTGCCCGAACGAAGGGAGCAGCCGCAGGGCGGCGCTAATCGCGTGCCTGCAAATGGCCTCCAAGCACAAAAAAGCTTTCGTGCTGATGGACGAGGCCGAACGTTTCCTCGATACACAGGATCACGAGGGGCGCGAGAGCATCGACAAGGCGTGGATCAACGAGTTCATGGACACAACGGGGCGGCGGGTAATATGGATAGCGAACGACATCAGCGATGTGGATCAGTCCATTCGCAGGCGCTTCACCTTCAGCGTCTGCTTCGACCAGCCCGGCAGTTTGGAGCGAAAGCGCTTATGGATGAGGATATTGCATGACAACCACGTCAGCAGCCGCATCTCGGAAAGCCGGACAGAAAAACTTGCGCGGGAATACAGGGTTTCAGCCGCCGTCATCGAAAACGCGGTGCGGCAGGCAAAGAACCTTGGACACGGGAAGCGTGTATTCGCCGATACGCTGGAACGGGTGATAAGCGCCCATATAACCCTCCGCGACAATGGCCGGAAGCCTCGCGTGGATTTTCAGTACGCCGGTAACTTCACCACTGACGGAGTATGTGCGGAAGGTTCGCTTGACGAATTATTGGAGGCGTGCAGCCGTATTGACGCGATGCGGCGCAAGGGTGAGACGATTATCCCCGGCGGCGCGACAATGCTGTTTTACGGCCCTCCGGGTACGGGCAAGAGCGCGCTCGCCAGATACCTGTCGGATGAACTGAACAAGGAGCTGATAGTAAAGAGGGCGAGCGCTCTTCTTGATCCTCGCGTTGGGATGTCCGAGCGTTATGTGGCGGAAGCTTTTCGTGCTGCGGAGAGGGAAGACGCCGTACTCTTGATTGACGAAGCGGACAGTTTCCTCTATTCGCGCGACGCGGCGGCGCGCTCTTGGGAAAACACGCTCGTCAATGAATTTTCACGGCCGTTTCATAAAATTTTCAGTCTTAACAAAAACACATAAAACCTTGATAATATTACAGAAAGCAAAAAAATATTATTGAGGTGAAAAAGTTGAATATAAAAGAAAGATTTGCAAATATTGAA
>BOCB01000043.1 GCA_026002695.1 Synergistales bacterium | reverse complement strand
ATATTCTCGCCCGCCGAGGGGAAGGTCTGTATGCCCTTCGAGTCTTTTCCGAGGACGCATAAAAAATTCTTCGCGACCATGTCGAAGCTCATGCCGCTCTTGCAAGCTAAAATGGGCGTTTACGCCGACATAGAGTTCGCTTATGAGCCGCTCGAGAACAGGATTGAGCTGCTCCAGTCGAGGCCGTTATGGGTGAACGCGGAGCGCGACGCTTCGGACGCGCTCGACTTCCACGACTGCGAGACGATACTTCGCGCGGACAGGATGGTTACGGACGGCTCGCGCGAAGGCGTGAAGCATCTCGTATACGTCGATCCGCAGGTATACTCCGAGAGCGGCGAATTTCAGAATATAGCGCGCGCCGTCGGCGAAATGGACAAGCAGCTCGCCCCGGACAAATACATACTCGTCGCTCCGGGGCGCGTCGGCTCCAGTAACCCTGAACTCGGCGTCCCAGTCCGCTACGACGAAATAACGAACGTAACCTGCATAGTAGAGGTAGGCATACCGAGGACGGGACATATGCCCGAGCTCTCTTACGGCACGCACTTTTTCTCCGACCTCGAGACGGACGAGGTGCTCTACATGCCCGTCTTCCAGAGCGAGACAAATAATATTTACAACGAGCGCTGGTTCGAGGACACGTCATACACATACGGCGCGCACAAAGCGGTGAGACTGTACGACGGAATATTCAGCATATACATGAGCGGCGAGAATAATATCGGCATAGTGGCCTGCCGCCTGACGCAGCCAAAGTAAATGGAGGCCTGAAGGGGTGTACGTAAATGCGGCAAAACCGTGAGATGAGGCGCAAGGATAGACTCGTAACCGACAGAGGATGGATAGACGAAATCCTGAAGCGCGGGACATACCTCAACCTCGGGCTCGCCGCGAGCGACGGCTGGCCGTATATCGTGCCGATCTGCTACGGCTACCGCGATAACGTGATATATCTGCACGGCGCCGCGAAGGGCATGAAGACTGACATACTCGCCGAAAACCGGCGGGCCTGCTTTCAAATAACCGATGCCTCCGAAGTCGTAAGAAACCCGATGCCGGCGGAGTTCTCCATGAAATATCGAAGCGTAACGGGCTTCGGCATCGTCAGCGCAATCACGGACGCGCAGGAAAAGACCGACGCGCTCAACGTCATAATGGACCAATACGAGGGTCCTCACATTGAGGTAAAAATGGTTGAAAAGATGGGGGTGTGGGTGGCGAGGCTCGACATAGAAAGCGTGACGGGGAAAAATAACAATTACCCGCTGTAAAAAATCTGTAATTAAGCTATTTTAGAGATAGGTGCATTTTACTTTAGTCCTGATTGTAGTTCAAAAAAGCCGCCTCTGCGTATCAAGACAGAGGGCGGCGAATTGCCCTTGGCTGTGATGTATTCCGGGAACACTTCCGACGTATCAAATACGTTGTATCCCAAGGCCTGTATAAGCGACAGAACGAGCGCCATTTTTGACGCCTCTTCGGTTGTAATGCTGTCCTTCTTTTCGTTGTAGGTTTTCGCTCTATTTCCACAAGCCTTTGTGATAAGCCGGGGTTCGCGCTGTGAAGCTCCACAGAGCCGTCAGGTTGTCAATCTCCATAATGCCCCTTGCAGGAAATGATTCGCAGATTCTGATTCTCATCGCCGATGTAGATAAGACGGTGTTCTTCGTTAATACGGCGACTGTAGCCTTTACGTCCTTTCAGCGCTTCGGGCTTGCCTATGCCTGACATGAAACCATTGCGCTGAATATCTTTTATCAGCGCGTTGACGCGATCAAAGGTTCTTTTATTCGTTACAGACCACTCTAAGAATTGTTCCCAAGCCTTATTTGTGAAGCTCAGGGCATCCATTGTCAAGCCATTCCTCCCACTCCGTGAACGTCATGGTTACGACCTCACCGTTTTCATGCTGTCTGAACGATTCGTCAAGCATAGCCAAATACTCGGCGTTGCGGCGCGCCTTCGCGTCGTCAAGGAATTTTATAACCGGCTCTATCTCGCTGTCCGGCAGTTTGCGTACACGCCGAATAAGGCCCTCTCTGCGTTCCATTGTCGCTGTTGTCATCTTTCATCACTCCCTCTCTATTATACCTATCCCTCTTCGATGTTCGTTCATCGTTTCGTTTATCTGGTCGCCCATCAGCTTGCTGATTATCACCCCGAAAAGTACGACAGAAACGACGATGACAGGTATGACGGGAAAAATTATGCGCGATTATTTGACGCTTACTTCCCGTTTGCCCACATACTCCCAGGACTCCATGTCTCTGACTGATACCGCTCTCCGGGCCGTTAAGCCAGAGCAATGCCGAGATGGTTCTGCAACGCATGAAACACGATCCATAGACCGTTTTGGGGGTATACTGGCAAGGGGAAAGGTCAATGGTTAAACCGTACCATAGGCCATCCCTACGTCTCGTTTCTTAGTCTGGCTGTGCTACTTTCTTACAAAATAATCCCATATTACTTTTGATATACTTGATATGATTTTTTCATTCGTTTCATCACTTTCTGCTGAATTAGAGACAAATATTGCAATTGCGTAGTGTTTTCCGTTGGGTAATACTACAATTCCCATATCGTTGGTGGCTGCGGTGATACCTTGTTTGTTAGTGCCTGAACCGCCTGTTTTGTGGGCAACTATGGTTGCCGAGGGAAGTTCTCCTCTGATTCTGTTCCTGCCTGTCGGTGTTTCCGCCATGATTGTCCACAAAAAATTATAGCATTCTTTTGACAAGAACTTTTGGTTGTAAAAATCAACTAATAATTTGGCTGCGGCTTTCGGCGTTATCCAATTAGAGAATTGGACGTTCCAATCTTTGTGCATTTCTTCTTCATTGGCTTGAATGGCAATGCCGGAAATTCCGTTTTTATGGATATAATCGTTCGCTGTTTTCACGCCTCCAAGTAAGCGCAACAATATATCACAACCATTATTATCACTTTCCGAAACGGTATATCTAAGAATTTCAGATAGATTCAGAATTCCGCCATTGGGATATTTGTCCCGGAGTGGACTCCATGTATCAGGTAACAAATCTTGCTGTCGGATAGATATGTTTTGATTCAAACTGAACTTTCCATTATCCACCTCATGTAACACTGCCAAGGCTATTGGGAATTTGAATACACTTTGCATAGGGAAACGTTCAGTTCCCCGAATATTCAAGGTCTCCCCGTCCTCTATTTCGCAAACGGCAACCCCTACCTCGGCCTTTTTCCCGTCAATAATTCCGTTTATATCCTTCAACAAGGTTCCTATGTGTGCCGAAGCCGGAGAGTTTATCAGCAAAAAGAGTACATTTGCCACTAACAGCGCCATTAACATCAAGATTGAACGGCTGTTACCACGGGAGGCTATTTTTTCTTCTATTTTCATATATATTCTATTTCCTTTCCAGTGCTAATATCATAACCTTTCCTCTTACCTGAATATTACCACAGATCGGTCATTGTGTGAACTGTAGGCTTCTATCCTCAAACCACAGGTTCAAATTTTCCGCACAAGCCCGGCCAGCGAACAGAATCTTATGTAACCGCTGATTAACCCGCCCCGGACCCTAAAAATCCGTTTTCAGGCGCGAAAGTTTCGCAATACCTCCGCGAAAGGCTCGCAGAAACCGTTTTATAGGATTGCATCGGCCTTACAGCGATAAAAGGGCATACTTCTCCCTCGTTACATTAAATCGTCCTCCATCCGCCGCTTCGGGCACACATTCATAGGTTCGCTGAACAAAACCTGAATCCTGTGAAGATTTTTCTCTATGCCTTTGTATACGGTTTCAACTTAACCCAATTGACGTTTCGACAGTAAAACGCATATTCAACTTTCGAGCGAACTTACAAAACTACCTCCTCAATAAAAACAGAATATGCCGCCTACTTCGGCGTTTTGCCGATATTTTCGAGCATTGCCTGTCCGGGCCGGCCGCCCTTGTCGGGGAGCGAGAGCAGCAATTCCGCCGCTTTTTTATGATCCTTTGCAACACCATTCACGCCGTAGTAATAGATTCTCGCGAGCTGCAATTTCGCCGGATCGCTCCCTGACACCGCCGCTTTTTCATACCATTGGACGGCTGCGTTAAAGTCCTTCCTCACGCCCTCGCCGCTCTCGTACATGAAGCCGAGGTCGCTCATAGCGTCAGCGTGACCAAGCGCGGCAGCCTCTTCGTACAGCTCTATGGCTCTCTTGTGATCGCCCCTTTGGCGGTATGATTTCGCCTCTTTAAATATCTCGCCCGCGTCAGGCTTCGCCGGTTCAGGCTCCGGTTCAAGTTCCAAGACCGGGGGGGTCTCTTTTGGCTCCGTATTCCGTGCCGCCGTATTCTGATTCGATGCCACTGACACCCCTTCGCCGCCGACGGGCGTGTCCTTTTTCATCATAAACCAGCCAAGCGCGCCGGCAGCGCACAACAGGACAATAACGCAGACGGCGATAAGCGGCGTTCCCTCTTTAGCGGCCGGAGGTTTGGACTGCGCGTATTGCGGCTGCGATTCGTGAATGCGCACCGTAGTGCCATTCATGGGTTGCATTGCCGGTTTCTGCTCGGATTTTGCCGCAAGCGGCCGGCCTAACAGCGAGGACTGAAAATCCTGAACGGATTGGAAACGATCCTTTGCCTTGACCGAAAGCGCTTTCATTACGGAGCGGTCAAAATCACCGGATACTTCTATGCCCAATTCGCGAGGTGATTTTAATTCATCCGATTCCATCCTGCCGAGGGACTCCGGCGGCAGGACTCCTGTAACGCACTTGTAAAGCGTCGCGCCCAGCGAGTAAACGTCGGTCCACGGTCCCTGATTGCCCTTCGTCCGGTATTGCTCGACCGGAGCGTAGCCGGGCTTCAACACCACCGACAGGCTTTTGTTTTGCATCCCGAACGCGAACCGCGCCGCGCCGAAATCGAGGATTTTGACAAGCCCTTTGCTCGTGATAAATATGTTGTCCGGGCTTATGTCCCTGTGCAGTAAGCCCTCCGAGTGAACGTCCTTCAGCGCGTCTATGACGTGCATGATGATGTTCTGCGCCTGATCCCACGGCATCGCGCCTCCCTGTTTGTCGAGATAGCGCTTCAGGTCAAGGCCGTCGAGATACTCCATTACCATATAGGCCAAACCGTTCTCCCTGAAGAAATCCTTCGTCGCGACGACGTTCGGGGAGGAGGAGAAGGAAGCCAGTATGCGCGCCTCCTCCAGGAATTTTTCAAGCCCGTACTCAAAATCCGAAGCGGCGTCGGTTCCGGCGAAACTTAGCTGCATGGTGTCGGTGCTGCGCGTAACCAATGACAGCGGGAAATATTCCTTGACCGCTATCTTTACATTAAGGACATTATCATAGCCGAGGTAGGTGATGCCGAAACCTCCCTGCCCTATCGCGCGGCCGATATAATAACGCCCTTTGAGTACGGTTCCCGGCACGAGATGCAGAGCCGACTCCCTGTCGCGCTCGGACCATCCGCAATGTTTGCAGGGGAAATCCGTAACATTATCCGTCATGCACCCCGGGCAGCGCGCCATTCCTACACTCCCCCCGCGGGATTCGTATCCGTTATTTTAATTGACAGGCTGACATATTCGCGGGACATCGGCGATTCCTCCACTTTGAGGCTATTTTCGGTATTTACGCGTGACAGTATGCAGTAAATCAGTAAACACAACAGAAAAATAAGAACAAGCTTCACTCCGGCGACGAACGCGGTCGGGATTGGGCGGCGTTGTGTTTTTTTGCGTCTGCGCATTTTCCGCGCCTTGGTTGTTTTTTTAGGCGGTTCCTCCGCGCGTTCTTCCGCTTCGGGTTCATCGAAGGACAACACAAGCACGGTGATATTATCCTGATGCCTGAGACCTTTATCCATAGCGCCGTCAACCAGAGCGGCCGCGGGATCGTCATTCAAAGCGCCGCGCGCCGCCGAGAAGATTTCCTCGTCATTCATCGACTTATAGAGGCCGTCCGAGCAGAGCACAATCTGATCGCCCTTCTTCACAATAAGCGGCTTCTCCGGCATATCTATCTCGGTGAGATTTTCTATGCCTATGTAACTCGTGAGCGCTTCTTTCTGCGGATTGGCCTCAACCTCTTCGGCGTCGAGAAACCCGCCGTTGGCCAACCGACAGAGCTTATTGCGCAGATTGTGCTCCTCGTTGAGCTGCGCCGTTGACTCGGCATCTAATTTATAAATCCTGCTGTCGCCGACGGAAAGCCAATAAAGGCGATCCGCGCGCGCCACAGCCGCAACCAGGGTCGTGCCTACTTCACCGATCTCGGAGGTCTCTTCCGCGAGAGCTTTCACAGCGTCATTAGCCTCGAACGCCGCGCGTTTGAGCGCGTCCGGGATGCTCTCGTCCTCGCGCTTCCCGGAATATGCTTCGATAAATACCTGAGAGGCGATATGGGCGGCCTCTCTTCCGCAGCTCATGCCGCCCATACCATCGGCAACCACGGCCAGAAAACCGGCGTGATAACGGTTTTCACTGTCAGGGGACGAGAACGCGAACGCGTCCTGCTGTTCGGAGCGCATCCCCTGATGCTGCGCGTTAGCCGGTATTACCCTGAGCGAGTCCATTTCGCTACAGTTTTCTTATTTCGCCGAGACGCAGAGAAACGCGCCCCGCGCCTATAACATCATTCGGCTTAAGCGTATATGTCCCCTTTATCGGAACCCCGTTCACGCTCGTGCCGTTTGCGGAGCCAAGGTCGCGTATGCGGAGAACGCCCTCGCTCCAGGATAATTCGCAGTGCTTTGATGAAACCGACGCATCGTCGGAAAGGGATACCTGACATTCCTCAGAACGTCCTATCTCTGTTCTGCCGGTTACTCTTACGACATATTGCGCGTCGTCCGTCTGACTGACAGCGGTCAGACGTATCTCAACTCCCCCGGGCATGGTTCCGGTATCCGTCCTTTCGCGCGCAGCAGCAGGCTCTGCCGCGGGAACCGCAACCACCTCCGCGGCAGGAAGGGGAGTCGGTTCAGGCGCGCTATCCGCCCTGTCGGTTATCGGCGCTCGTTTTCTCATAACGATAACCGCAATGAGCAGCGCGGCGAACGCAGCCGCTCCGCCGAAAGCCCAATATACTCGTTTCATTGATTTATCAGGCTCCGGCTCGCTTTCTGTCTCGCTGACCACAGTCTCCCCGTCCTCCGTATCCCTCGATACGGTAATCTCATGAAAATCACTCGCCGTGGGCGGCTTAATGATTATCGCCGCGGGCTTATCACCGTTACCGCTTTGCGCCGCAATATCCTCCATCTCTTTCATGGAAGTGCCGGAGGCGGAAACCTCCTTCGCGGACACGAAAGCGCAAGAAAAAAACAGCGCCAGCAAGGACAAACAAAGAGCGAGCCTTCTACGCTTTATCTCCACCCGCCGCTCCCTCTTCCCATGCGAACTTATCCCCGCAGAACGGAACGAAGCGGAACTTGCTCTCCCCCATCTCTATGACGTCGTGCGACACAATATCCTGTGAGACGATGACCTCGTCACCGTTCACATATATGAGCCCTCTGCCGTCTCCGGCCTGAATGCGAAAGGTTTTGTTCTTGGGGTTGAAGACGATATAGGCGTGATTCTCGCGGGAAATCGCGGAATCCTTCATCACGATGTCCATGTTGTCGGCGCGCCCGACTGTGTTCTTCTCCGTGTGGACGCGATAATCCTTGCCCTTTTCGGCGCCTTCCACGCAAACGAGCCATCCGACGACGGGATCCATTCCCAATTTTTTCTTCGTTATGGCTATGGTATGTCCCTCTTGAAGTTTCGGGTGCGCGTTCTCCTCCAATTTTATTGTACCGCCCGTATCTGAAGCGTTACCGCTCAATTTCACAGTTTTCTCCAAGTTGTCGCCGATAGAGGAAGACGGCAAATCCATGTTCGGAACCCCGCACCAGGGACAGATGCTGTGCTTCTCATTGTCGTAAAAGTGCCCTTGATCGCAGCGAATCATTGCCATAATTACATCACTCCTTCCGTGTCGTACACTACGCCTTTATCACAACGGTGCCCGCGAGGAAGTCATGTATCATTCTCCTGTCAGACCTGAATATAAAGAAGAGATTGATGAAAAATATGGACCATCCAATAAGCGGTATTATCTCCAATATGAACATGCCGAGCATCCTCAGGAAAATGATACCCGGGAGCGATGCCCTGCCTCCATCCTTTGAGACTATTTTTATGCCCATCAGCTTCTTGCCTACGGTCTGCCCGTTCTGATAAAGGAAATAGATGTTTAACGCAAGATACGCTATGTATCCCACAGTAATGCATCCTATGAAGCTTACGCTCATCAATATAGCGAGTATAGCCCAACCGGATGAAGCGAACACGCCGGCGCTGAGACCAAAGACAAAGGCGAATATTGTCATTGTAATAGACAGTACAAGGCCATCTATTACCCTGGCGGCAAAGCGCTGAAAACGGTCGGCAAGCATACTCTCGGGGATTGAGCCCGGGGTTGGCCACTGCCCTTGAAAAGACCCCGCCTGCGCCGCGGGAGCGCCGATCTGCGGCGCAGAATTAACAGCGCGGGTGTACGACGGCGCTTCAGCTGAAGCGGCACATCTTATCTCGAAAACGCAGTAATCGTTATCTCCTATGGAAAACCTTTGCTTATCCTTCACGGACTCTTTGCCGGAAATTTTTTTGCGGCCTGACGCCGCAAGCAAATACGTTCCGTTCGTAGAGCCGAGATCCTCCACCGTGACGCCGCCATCCGGCATCGCGTAAACTTTAGCGTGCGAACGCGACGCTATGTCCGCGCTGAGGACAATGCTTGCCGCCGCCGGATCCCTGCCTATGACCAACCCTTTTCTGTCTACGGGAAACTCCTGTCCCGCGTAAGGGCCTTTGATGCAAACCAACGATACAGACATATTACGCTGCTGCCTCCTTATTTGAACTGAAATTGAAGTAAGCGCTGATTACTTCCCGTACCCTGCTTGACCCCCGTGGGGCAAAGTCAGCGCTGCTCCACGGGGTAATTGATCGCTTTTGCCTCGGCGGGCAGCCGCTATTTTTTCTTCTTCTTCTTGCTCGGCGGTTCGCCGCTCAAACGCTCCTTCGCGTCCGCGGCGGGCTGGTAGCTTGGGTTGACAGACAGGGCGCGATCGAACCACTTGGCGGCTTCCTTGCTGCTATTCAGCTTCTGAGCGCACATTCCCGCCCAGTAGGCCGAGAGGTAATTGCACGGATATGTGTCGGCAAGCCTCGTAAATACCTCGAAGGCGTCCTTGTACTTCTTTTTGGTGTATATGTTATACGCGCCTCTGTGCTGAATGCCAATGTCATTGCGCTCCTTCGACTCGAGCGGGTATATGTCGATCAGCTTCGCGTCGGTGGTATTGTTCGGGTCGACGCCCTGAACTTCCCTCCATTGGTATGAACCGCCGCCCTGCGCCGGAGGAGCTGAGGGCGGAGTTGCGGGCGCGGACGCCGCGGGTTCGATCGCGGGTTCAGCCTCCGAAGCGTTGTTTGCTGCCGGGGCGGGATCATTCGGGGCTGCCGGAGCAACCGGCGGAGTTGCAGGCGCCTGTTTGCCGGAGCCGTCTTTATTCATCATATTGCTGAAGGTATCGTCATAAGCGCGCTTTGCCGGGCGCGATTCGGGAGATTTCACTCCCTTGGCCTCGCTCGGCAGGATCGGCGTTACCATATCACCCACCTGTATGGCGCTCCCCTTTGTCGGAGGCGCGACCGAACAAACACTGTACTCGGTGTCCGTCTTGGAGACTTTCAGAATGGCTAACGGGGTTTTCCTGACACCTACAACCTTTCCGTCTCTGCCCGTAATCTGCGCTCCTTCGGCATAGACCAGGTACAGAGCGCCCTTTTCCGTGCCCATCGATTCACCTTCGTCTATGATGAACTCGTTGCCCTCCGTATTTATTACGTAGGAGTGTTCATCCGCGACGTTCTCGCGCACTTTGTGGGCCAAGCGCTGCGCGGCGTTAATGATAGCCCTGCCTTCGATTCCGCCGAACGACGCCTCGACCGACTGAAACCCCCCATAGCCTATCGTTTGCGCGGAACTTTTGGCCTCGCCCGTTTCGGACATGGCAAGGCGGATTTCGCCGGTCGCCACGTCTATAATCCGCATATCTATCTTCACCATAGCCGTCTCGTCGGCCTGTCCGAAGTTGAACCCTCCGATTGCCACTCCCCCGCCGGACGTCTTTTTTTGTAACTGGGTTACGGAGCCGGTGATCATGTACTGAAGCCCAAGCTGTTTGCCGAGCTCAACAGCCGTCGAGGGGTCTACAAGCCCGGACTGCCCGAACCTGACTTCCTTCCCTATCTCCTCCAACCTCTCGCGCTCGATGACGGTGATCTTCTTTGAGCCGTTCAGCACGTTGATGAAAGTATCCGTGATGACGCCGGCCTGTTGGTCATTCACGTCGTTAGTCTTGCTGGCGAAGGTCCCCACCCCGATCCGTATCTTGCCGCCGGCCGCGGCGTCAGCCTGTCCGCTTATGAAACAAAGCAGAAGCGTGAGCAATACCAGTGAAATTTTACAGCGGGATTTCATTCTCACGCACGCCCCCTATTCTTCCCAAGTCTTCTTTTTCATTGCTTCGACGTGCTTCTTTACGGAGTCCTGCGTCGCGCTGGCGAGTATACCGCCGTACTGCGCGTTGCCGAAGCCGCCGAATACGGTCAGTATGCCTGACGCCTCACGCTTTGCCTCGCCCTGCTTCGTCGCGGAGTAGACGACCTCGCCGGTCTGGTTATCCACTATGCGGACGTTGAGCGTTACGTAAGCGGTCTTCCCGCCCGCGCCGCCTCCGGCTATGCCCGGGACGCCGACCACGCCGCCTGACGCGTTATAGTAATACACGGTTATCGCTCCGGTCAGCATATACCTCGCGCCCTTTATCTTCCCGACCTGGGGCGCGGTGGATTCGTCCACGAGTCCCGACTGCCCGAGGCGCACTTCCTCGCCTATATCCTCCAGACGCTCCCTCTCTATTACCGTGAAGATGTCAGCCTCGTATAGCTCCGTGGACATCATGTCCGTGATAGCGTCAGCCGGAGCGTCGGCTCCGTAGGTATCGGTCTTGTTGATGAATTTTTTGATTGAGACACGCGGCTTCGCCTCGGCCTCCCCCGCAAGGAACGCGGTACATAAAGCAGCCAGCAGGAACAGTACGCAAAGATTAAACCTTCTCATCTTCCCGCACACCCCTTACTGAAGCATTTCGTCGATGGTCTTGGCGACGGCGGCTTCGATTGCCTTTTGAGACGTCTCGCCCTTCGTATAGCCCACCTGTTTGGCGGAACCGGTTCCCCCGTAGAGGATTGCGCCCGCGGCGCTCGTCGCGTTGACGCTCGCCGTGGCAGTCCCCGTATAAAGTTTGAACTCGTTGACTTCCGGCTCGTCGTCGGCCTCTATGCCCACAGCTATCATTACGCTGAACGCGTTGCCCGCGCTGAGTTTCTTTATCGCGGCGCCGTCTCCGGCGAGGACCGCGCGCGCAACCTTGCCCTGAAGTATCTGCTTCTCTATACGCGCCCTTACAGCGGCGTCAACAACCTTGTAGCCCTTTGCCAGCAGTTTCTTCGTGATTAAGGCATAGGACGAATCGACGTGCCTCTTCGACGGCCCGCTTACGTATATGGCTATCGCTCCCTTGTTGGGAATAGCGGACGCCGACGCCTCCATCGGCGACATGATTCCCGCTCCGCAGAGTATGACTGCCAGCGCCGCGAACGACACCGCGAAATGCTTCGCCGCTCTTTTTACCTCGGATATTACGGATGTTTTTTCAGTGATTATCACAGATATTCCTCCTTAAAATCAGTCTTTACCGAGAGGCATCTCGATCTCGACTTTGTACATATTGCCCTCCGCGCGCTCAGAACGTATTCCGTGCGCCCCTATGCTGCCGGAAGCGTTCACGCCGCTGAAGAAACTGCTGTTGCGCATATTCGGTCTCAGCAGCAGAATATTGCGCCTCGCGTCGGTGACGGCCGCACGCCTGGCGAGCGCCCGTCCCTGTGCCGTATTGTTCCTGATGGGAGCCGTCCCATAGGCTATGATGCTGTGATCGGTCACATAGGCTTTTTCCTTGTCGTCCTCCTTCGCGGCGGAATCTTTAGAGACAGGCGCGGTCTCCTGCCGCTGCCGTTCGGTCATGCCCATACTCACTCGGGAGTATGAAAAGACACCAATGCCCGCCAGAAAAAATATAACGAGCAAGGCCGGAAGGAAACTCCGCCGCCTCCTTTGCCTCGGATCGGATGTATTTCTCGTTCTCGTACTGCCTTTCATCTTACCGGCCTCCTCTTTGAACGGGCGACCCGGGGGCCGCCCCTACGCGCCGCGTCTGCGCCTTGCCGCGCATCCAATGGCAAGGAGTATTATCCCTGCCGCTCCGAAAGCGCCCGTGCCGCAGAATTTGCCTGATTTCGCGGGCGCCTCGGCCGGAGCTGCCGCCGGTGTTTCCGCCGACTGCCGCTTTTCCGGTTCACCGGCGCCTTCACCGGCTCGCCCGTTCACGGTCGACGCGGTAACGCCCTCCACCTCCACGCCGTTGTCAGACAGGAAGGACGCTACGCCCTGCGTCGTCTTTTCGGATACGACGTCTATTTCAAGTACGCCGTCCTTGAACTCGCGCTGATGAACCGAGCCGGATTTACCGGCCAATTCTCCGAGCGCTTCCTCGATTGCCTGAGCTTTTTTGAATGTGATATTGGAGATCTTGATGTTCACCGTCCGTCCGCCGAGGGAGTTGGAGACCAGCGAGTAAGCCACCTTGTAGACTATGCTCCTCGCGGCTTCCGGCGCCGCCTTCTGGAAGCCCTTGATCGCGCCGTCCTCCACGTTCAGCGCGTCGGATATTTTTTTCTCCACCGCTTCGGAGCCAAGCTGATAGGCTGTCTTAGTGACCACAGACTTCAGCTGAATGGAGGCTCTCACACCGTAAAGAGTGACGCCGTTTACCTTCGCGCTGCCGTAGGCGCTCGCGTAAGCCCTGCCCGTTATTATGACGTCAGCCTTCAGCGTCCTCGCTACCTCAGCCAGCTCTTGCGGATCCTGCATCCTTCTGGCTTGGTCGAGGTTGACCAGCGCGCCGGCCTGGGAGAGATCGACGAGGAGGTACCCGGCCTTCTCAAATATCCTCTGCACCTCGCTTTCGGTCGTGGATATGAACGGCGTCTTGTCGTTTATCCGTTCGTCTATCAGTATCATCACGCGCGGGTTGCCCAGTGTGTCGAGCACTGCCGGACCGAGCACGCCGTCGAGGGCAGCGGCCGACACCTTGCACTTTGCCACGATGGTGAGCACCCCGTCGGCGTCGACCTTCTCGCTCAGGATATCGAAGCCCTTCACGATACCCTGTGTCTGTGAGAACACTTTGTCCCGCGTGACCGCAAAGTTCTCCATCTCCGTTATGCCGGTAACGGTCGCGCCCATAGCCTTCTCCAGCGCGTCGCGGTATGCCATGCGCTGCGCCTCCTGGCGGGCGGCGTTTTTCTGACCGTCCTTGACAGGCGCGAAGCCGGTGGCGTCGCTAACTATCCACACCCCGCCCGACTGCGTAACCGAAGCGTGAGCCGCGCCGCATTGCGACAGGAACGCCGCGCAAAGCAGGGCGATGATGATCGCCGATAAAGCGGCTGAAATTTTTCGCATTATATCCGCCTCATACTTCGGCGTTACTTGCACACTATTATGACTTTGCATTCTTTGCGGAAGTCATAGGTGCTGCCGCGAACCATATTCGCCGCTGACGTCGGGATGATTATGTCGCCGTTCCCGTTCACGCGCGCGCCCTTAGTGACGATCGGGTTAGACGCGACGCGAATCTCTCCCTTGGCGTAATTCAGGTTGTTGTAATATGTGGCGAGACCCGACTGAAGGTAAAATTTCTGATCGGCGAAGTTGATGCCGTACACCTCGCTGCCCTTTTCGTCAATCACGCGGAAGGAGAGCGTTGGAGAAATTGACAGGCTCCTCGCGTCGATTACGAGGCCGGTATATTTTTTGCCCTTGGGAACCTTGGGCGCCGCCGGCGCCGGTCTCTTCGCCTCGGCAGCCTTGATGTTAGGCGCCACTATGACGAGTATCTCAGGCAGCTTCACTCGCCCTGAGACGGTGTAAGACTCGCCGTCCCAAACGCCCTCCATAAGCTCTATATTCCTGATGCACCCGTGTACCTCGCTCCTGACTCGGTCCTCCGCCATAAAATCGTTCATCGTCGTCCGCGAGTCCACATGAACGCCGGAAATAAACTCCAGCAAATTGCGCTGAAGGTCGACGATAGCTCCTCTTTTCGCCAGCGCTTTGGCTTGCGCTCCTTTGGTGCCTGTCGGCGCGACTGCCATACCGGACGCCTCGATATAATTCTGAGTCCAGTCGATGAGTCCGTGTTCCTTCTTAATTACAACGGCTTCTTCCGGAACGGCCGCCTTAGTGTCGGCAGCCTCACAAGTAACGGAATATGCGTAAACGAGAACAAACAGCGCCGCAAGGAACAGTAACGCACGCTTCAACATAAAAACCTCCTCACAAATATGAAAATATGAAAATAAATGGCCTATCGGGGAATAAAAATACGCAGGCGTTTTGTCAGGAATACCCGCGCTGCGCCGCAACATCCATCGCAGTCCTCCTCTCGAAAGAAGCGGGTTTAAGCCCCTTAGTAAAGGGAGCACGGCAGACCGGTAACGCGGCTAATGCGCGCCGCGCCAATAGCGTTCGCCTAATTGAATAAAACGCTAAAATGTGAGATTTATATGTGGAATTGCCTGAAAAAACGAAAGTATGATCAGAGCGCTGCATCCCAACAGCACCCATGAATGCGACGTATAGCATAGATAGATAGATAGATAGATAGATAGATAGATAGATAGATAGATAGATAGATAGATAGATAGATAGATAGATAGATAGATAGATAGATAGATAGATAGATAGATAGATAGATAGATAGATAGATA
>BOCB01000042.1 GCA_026002695.1 Synergistales bacterium | reverse complement strand
TCCTCATACAGGCCAACCGTTTCAAGAGCCTTATCGACACGGCGCCTTATCTCATCGGACGGCAGGGCGAGGTTTTCCGGGCCGAAGGCGGCGTCCTCCTCGACTATGGCGGCCACTATCTGATCCTCAGGGTTTTGGAATACGAGCGCGACTTTGCCTCTGTTCCGCTCCATAGCCGCCTCGTCCTTGCTGTTTGCCCCCATGACAAAACAATCGCCCTGCGTTGGAAGCAGCAGGGCACTGCATATCTTTGCCAATGTCGACTTACCGGAGCCGTTAGCCCCAAGAAGGGTCGTCCACTCTCCCTCCGAGATGTCTATGTTGGCGTCCCGCAACGCATCCGAGGACGCGCCTCTGTAACGGAAGGCCGCGCCCCGGAGGGAGAACACACAAGTTGTCATCGTCTATTCGACTAATTGTATTACCGCCATCGGCGCGGCATCGCCAACCCTGTTTTCGAGCTTGACTATCCTCGTATAGCCGCCATGCCTCTCGGCAAAACGGGGACCGAGGTCATTGAAAAGCGTCGTCACGGCAGCCTTATGCGGCATCCGAGCTATGACAAGACGCCTGTCGGTAAGAGTACCCGACTTCGCCTTTGTGATGAGCTTCTCGGCAACGCGGCGAAGTTCTTTCGCCCTCGTTACGGTTGTTATTATGCTACCCTCAGTAAAGAGGCTCGCCGCAAGATTGCCCAACATGGCGCGCCTGTGAGAGCCGTAGCGTCCAAGACGCCTGAGGTTCATGCGATGATTCATCGGTTATTCAACTCCTTAATTTTCCTCTTCCTCGTCTTCCTCTATCTCACCGGAAAGAGAAAGGCCGAATTTCGTCAGTTTCTCCTCGATTTCCTTCAGTGAGACTTTGCCGAGGTTGCGGATTTTCATCAGATCGCCGCGCGAACGACCCACCAAGTCTCCGATGTAGTTCACGCCTCCGCGCATCAAGCAGTTTTCGCTGCGCACCGAGAGTTCGAGATCGCGCACAGGCCTCACGTAATCAGGGTTGTTGCTGCCCGGACCGTTATACGCCTTTAGCTCGCCTCCCGGAATTTGCAGCGGCCTTTCGGCAAGCACGCTGGTCATGGCTATATCGGGCGATATTTCATAAGCGATGTTCATGAAGTAGTCCCTGAGAATGAGCGACGCCTGACATATGGCGTCCTCGGGCTTCACCACTCCGTTAGTCCACACCTCAACACACAGACTGTCATAGTCTGTTCGCTGACCCATGCGCTTGTCCTGCACTTCGTACTTCACTCGCCGCGCCGGTGAAAATATCGCATCGACCAAGAGAGCATCCACAGGAAGATACGCGGACTTCGAGCGGTCGATAGGCGCATAGCCCACGCCGCTCTCCACATAGAAGTCCATTTCGAGATGAGCTCCCTTTTCGATGTGGCATATTACAGCCTCAGGATCAGGGAACTCTATATCACTGTCGGGCTCTATATTTGCCGCCGTTATTGCCATCGGTTCCGCCGCCGTCACGTCGAGATGCAACAGCCGAACTTCGGAGGCAAACGACCTTACCGGAATATGTTTCACATTCATCAAGAGCTCTATGATATCCTCTTTGACTCCGGGAACAGTCGTAAATTCGTGAAAAACACCCTCTACCCTTATAGCTGTGATGGCCGCCCCTGATATAGACGAGAGAAGGACTCTGCGAAGAGCGTTACCCAATGTCACGCCATATCCGCGTTCCAACGGCTCAATCACCACTTTGCCGTAAGAAGGGGTGCTTTCCTCTACTTTTATCTCATAGCGGGCGTGTTCCACTATACCCCCACCTTTCAATGTGCGTAAAACCAGTCACCGGCCAAACTGAATTTCTCTATACGCGACGCCTCTTCGGAGGACGACAGCCATTGTGCGGTATCGGCGTCGCGTCCTGAATCACGTTCACCTGTAAACCGGCCGCCTGTAAAGAGCGAATCGCCGATTCGCGCCCGGGCCCCGGCCCTTTCACTACAACATCTATCTCAACGACACCATGATCCTGCGCCGTCTTCGCGGCCTGTGCCGCAGACATCTGCGCAGCGTAAGGCGTCGATTTTCTCGTTCCCTTGAAGCCCACGTTCCCGCCGGAAGCCCATGAGAGGGCGTTGCCTGCTTTGTCGGTGAGCGTTACTATGGTGTTGTTGAACGTCGAGTAAATATGCGCTACACCATAAGATACGTGTTTCTTCTCTTTCTTCTTGCCCCTGCGCTGAACTCTCTTCGCCACTTAGTCATTCCCTCCTTAGCGTCATCGGCCGGTCTACTTGGTAGCCTTCTTCTTGCCGGCCACCGTGCGCTTCGGTCCCTTCCGGGTCCTTGCGTTAGTCTTAGTACGCTGCCCTCTTACCGGCAGCCCAAGTCTGTGGCGCAACCCACGGTAACAGCCGATGTCCATGAGGCGCTTGATGTTCATGCTTACTTCCCTACGAAGGTCTCCCTCGACCTTGTAGTTATTTTCGAGCTCGGCACGGAGTTTCTGCGCTTCCTCGTCAGTCAGGTTCTTGACCCTCGTGTCGGGACTTACGCCCGTAGCCGCAAGTATCTTGCGCGAACTAGTCAAGCCTATGCCAAATATATAGGTAAGGCCTATCTCTATTCTCTTCTCCCTCGGCAGGTCGACTCCAGCAATGCGTGCCATCCCCTTACCTCCTTGCGCCCTGGCGCTGCTTATGTCTTGGGTTTCTGCTGCATATAACCCGCACGACACCGTGCCGCTTGATTATCCTGCAATATTCGCAAATGGTCTTGACCGACGGTCTTACCTTCATCTTGCAAACTGCCTCCTTATCATATCAAAAACAAAAAAACTTTCGCATTATTTATAGCGATAAACGATTCTGCCTCGTGTCAGGTCGTAAGGCGTCAATTGGATCAGCACGCGATCCCCGGGTAAAATGCGTATAAAGTGCATCCTCATCTTGCCGGATACGTGGGCGAGCACCTTGTGTCCATTCTCCAATTCCACCCTGAACATCGCGTTAGGCAAAGGTTCGACCACCTTCCCCTTGACCTCTATGACGTCGTCTTTTGGCATACGATTAAACACTACCCCTCTCATGAGAAACCGTGAACACACTTCCGCGACAGTATATCACACAGCCACCCGTCGTCGAGAACCTTCCCCTCACTCAGGCGCCCTCTTACATCCTTTGAGGACGCTCCTGTCCACATAACGTGGCGTGGATTTTTCCGTTTGGGCTTCTTAGCTGAGATACTGCGCCCATTCGCAATCAGGAGTCTGCCATCTTTTACGTCCAAGCCGACGACAACACAGACCGAACCCGAATAAGAACCACGTTTTATAGCAACGAGCGCGCCTACGGGGATTTTTTCATCTTCACAGTCTATTCCCACGGCGTCAAGATTTCCGCACCATCCTCAGTAATAAGGAGGGTATGTTCAAAGTGCGCGGCATCCGATCCATCGCGCGTAACCACCGTCCAGCCGTTAGATGTGCTCTCCACATCCTCAGCCCCGTTCATTACCATAGGTTCCACGCAAAACGTCATACTGCTCTTGATCGTAACGCCGCTGCCCGGTTTGCCGTAATTAGGCACCTGCGGCGCTTCGTGCAGCTTGCGGCCTATACCATGCCCTGCGTAGTCCCTTACGAGTCCGCAGGCGTGGCTCAACACATATTCTTCGACAGCGTGCCCGACATCACCTATTGTGTGTCCGGGTACGGCTTGCTTTATACCCATGTACAGCGACTCTTGCGTTACGGCTAAGAGCTCTTTGCGCTTCTCGCTTATACTTCCGACAGCATACGTACACGCCGCGTCCCCGTGATAGCCATCCAAGTACGCTCCGATGTCTATGCTCACTATATCTCCCTCTTCAAGAAACCGCTCGCTGCTGGGGATACCATGAACAACCTCGTCATTTATCGATACGCATATCGTTCCCGGGAACGGAACAGGTATGTGTTTTACCCGATAACCCTTGAATGAGGCCTTAGCCGACGCTGCAAAAAGCACTCTCTCCGCAACTTGATCGAGTGTCATAGTATCGACGCCGGGCTTAATAACATCGCGCATAGCGTGATGCGCGTCCGCTACGAGCTTGCCGGCTCTTCTCATTTTATCGATCTCATTCGGCTTTTTGAAGGTTATCATTAAAATTTATTCACACCCCGAGCTTCATGGTCTCGATATATAAAAGAGCCGTATCGGGCGCGCCGGCGGCGCCTACCCTATGAAGCAGACCTTTCCCGTCATAGTAGCTTATAAGCGGGGACGTTTGTTCATGATAGACAGAAAGACGAGAGCGTATCACAGTCTCTTTGTCGTCATCACGCTGAGTAACCTCTCCTCCGCACTCGTCGCACACCCGATCTTTCTTGGGCGGATGAGAGAGCGCGTTATATATCGCGCCGCACGATGAACAAACCCTGCGATTACAAAGTCTGTTCACTACCTCATCATCAGATATCTCAAGCAACAGCACAGCGTCAAGCGGCAGCGACAGTTCCTTCAGCAGTGTGCCAAGCGCCTCGGCCTGAGGCGTAGTCCTCGGAAAACCATCCAAGAGGAATCCCTTCCTCGCGTCATCCTTGGCAAGGCGCTCTTTCATCATGCGTATTATCACATCATCAGGCACGAGCTTACCGGCATCCATGAAAGACTTTGCGGATTTACCCAGCTCCGTGCCATTTTTGACGTTCTCCCGCAGAATGTCACCTGTAGATATATGGGCAAGCGGGTATTCAGCCATTATACGTTCTGATTGAGTGCCCTTGCCCGCTCCGGGCGGACCTATCAGTATCACTCGCATAAGTTTACACCTACAAAAGACCGCTCTTGTTGCGGCGCTTAATTATACCTTCATAATGGCGCATTAGCATCTGCCCCTCGAACTGATGTACTGTGTCAAGCGCGACTCCGACGACTATCAGTATGGCCGTTCCGCCGAAGTAGAACGTATTTATCCTCATAACGCCGGACATGAAATTAGGCACGAGCGCGACCACGGCAAGCGCTACCGCTCCGCCGAGCGTTATCCTGTTCATGACCTTCTCTATGTAGTCCGTGGTTGGTTTACCCGGTCTGATACCCAGTATAAACCCGCCGTACTTCTTCATGTTATTGGCTATGTCGCTCGGATTGAATACAACAGCCGTATAGAAATACGAGAAGAACACGATGAGCGCCACATAGAATATCATATAGATCGGGCTCGACGGCGAGAACGCTCTCCTGATAGCATCAGCGACACCGCCTGTGAAGAAGTTCGCCAACGTATAGGGGAAGAGCAATACCGAGGATGCGAAAATTATCGGTATAACGCCGGACATATTGACTTTGAGCGGTATGAATGTACTCTGCCCGCCATAGACCTTATTACCGACCATGCGCTTCGCGTACTGCACGGGAAGCCTGCGCTGTCCGTCCTGAAGATACACACACCCGGCAATTACAGCTACCATGACGATAACCGCAAGCACGAGCACAACCGGATTCATCTCACCATGCGCAACCAACTGTCCTGTTGAGACGATCGCGTCAGGCATACGAGCCACTATACCGGCGTATATCAAAAGAGATATGCCGTTGCCGATCCCATGATCGCTCATTATCTCGCCAAGCCACATAACGACTACAGAACCTGTTGTAACGGTAACAACGACCACAAGCCAATCGAGAGCGTCCCCGTGGAATATACCGAGGCTTCTGAGCCATGTTGTAAGCCCAATCGCCTGTACGACAGCGAAAAATATCGTACCGTACCTCGTGTACTGGACTATCTTCTTGCGTCCGTCTTCGCCTTCGTGTTTTTGCAGCCTTTCGAGAGCCGGAATGACTACAACCAAAAGCTGCATTATGATGCTCGAGTTTATATAAGGCGCAACGCCGAGCGCGAATACGCTGAAACGTCTGAGTGCCCCGCCGGCGAACAGATCGAGGAAACCAAGAACGCCCCCCTGCGCGAAAAGCTTCGCCATAGCGTCGGAATCAATTCCGGGTGTTGGGATATGAGCTCCGAGCCTGTAAACAAAAAAAGCGCCCAAGACAAAGAGAATGCGCCTCTTCAAATCAGGCAGATGGAAGGCGTCCCTGAACCCGTCAAACACCTTATATCACCTCGATGTGCCCGCCGGCTGATTCTATCTTGCTCTTGGCTGACGAGCTGAAAGCGTTAGCTTTAATGGTAACGCCCTTTGAAATATCACCATCGCCGAGTATCTTGACCGGCTCGCTCGCGCTCGCTATAAGCCCCGCCGCCGCAAGTTCCTCAGCGCCGACTACCGCACCGGAATCAAAACGCTCGCTCAAATCATGAACGTTGACGATTTGATAGGAGGTTGCGTGCCTGAAATTACTGAATCCGCGCTTCGGAATCCTCCTGGAAAGGGGCATCTGCCCTCCCTCGAAATGGAGACTAACGCTATGCCCGGCTCGCGCCTTCTGACCTTTGTGCCCTTTACCGGCGGTTTTACCCTGTCCGCTGCCGAGCCCCATCCCCAAACGCTTAGGTTTGCGCCTCGATCCGGGAACCGGCGATAAATCATGGAGATTCATGATTATGCCTCCTACCTCGCCTCTTCGCACTCAAGCAAGTGCTTGACGGAATGGATCATACCGCGTATCTGCGGAGTGTCCTCATGCTCCACCGTCTCATGGAGCCTGTGCAACCCCAGCGCCCTTATTGTCCGCGCCTGTTTATCGGGGCGACCGATGGCACTCTTTTTCCATGTTACTCTGAGCTTCGACATCGTTTGCCTCCTTTTTACGCCGACGCGGCGCTCTCCCTGCCGCGAAGTTTATTGACTTCTTCAGGAGTACGAAGACCCTTTACCGCCTCGAAAGTCGCATAAGCCACATTTATGGGGTTTGATGTTCTGCCGATTACTTTCGTCAAAACATCCTTTATACCGCCAAGTTCCATGATAGCCCTGACGACCGCTCCCGCTATTACTCCGGTACCCGGAGCAGCCGGACGAAGCAGAACATCAGCCGCGCCGAACTTGCCCTGTATCGGGTGAGGTATTGTATTGCCGACCTTTTTCAGATCAATCATGTTCTTCTTGGCGTGATCTATACCCTTGCGCACAGCCTCTGATATTTCACGAGCTTTGCCCATGCCAACGCCTACCTGATCAATACCGTCCCCTACAACGACGAGTACGCTGAAGCGGAAGCGCTTGCCTCCCTTCACGACCTTGCTTACTCTGTTTATAGACACTACGCGTTCGGTGAGCTCCATACCCTTGCTGCTGTAATTCTTGCTCGATTGATTCTGGGTTGCCAACGTCTTCCCTCCTTAGAAGTTAAGGCCCACTTCACGAGCCGCGTCCGCCAAAGCCTTTACCCGCCCGCTGAAGATATGCCCGCCGCGATCGAAGACAACAGTCTTAAATCCCTTAGCGAGCGCCCTCTCTGCGATGAGTTTGCCGACGCTCTTTGCCGCCTCGCAGTCAGATCCGTTCTTGAGCGAGTCAGCCAAAGACTTCTCCACGGAAGATGCCGCAAGCAGCGTATGACCTGCCGAATCGTCGATGAGCTGAACATATATATGCTTCAGGCTGCGAAAAACGGCGAGCCTCGGGCGCTCAATCGTGCCCACTACGCGCTTGCGGAGACGGCGATGACGATGTATGCGCATTTCATTGCGGCTACGATTATTAATCATACAATATCACCTCGCCTTTACTTGCCGCCGGCCTTGCCGGCCTTGCGAATGACGTATTCGCCAACGTAACGGATGCCCTTGCCTTTATATGGCTCCGGCGGTCTGAATTCCCTGATGTTGGCGGCGGTCTGTCCAACAAGCTGCCTGTCTATGCCGCGCACGATAACCTTGGTCGTGCCTTCGACAGCCAACTCAATACCCGCCGGCGGTACAAAATCTATCGGATGCGAGTAACCAAGCGCGAGAACTAAGTTTTTGCCCTGCATCTGCGCGCGATACCCAACTCCGATTATCTCAAGCGCTTTTTCAAAACCCTGGCTAACGCCAACTACCATGTTGTTGAGGATGGCCCTCGTCATTCCATGCGCCGCCTTAACGTTCTTCGTTTCGTTAGCGCGGGACACTATGACGTCGCCTTCCTCTAAGGCAACCGATATATCGGGCATTATGCCAAATGAAAGCGAACCCTTGCCGCCTTTCACGGTAACCGAAGTTCCCTCTATCTTGACATCTACGCCCTTTGGCAGTGGTATTGGTTTACGCCCTATGCGAGACATGACGAACACCCCTTACCAGACATAGCATATGACCTCCCCGCCGAGACCGTTTTTACGAGCTCCGGCGTCGGTCATAAGTCCCTTGGACGTCGATACGAGGGCAATACCGAGACCGCCCATCACCTTCGGAACGTCGTCCTTGCCAACGTATATACGGCGCCCCGGCTTGCTGATACGCTTCAAATTCTGTATAACTCTCTCTCGCCCTGTACCGTAGCTCATATATACACGGAGCGTCGGTACGGGCAGCTTGGGGTCGGTGACTGTTTTATAGTTGCGTATGTAGCCCTCGTCCTTGAGAATACGAGCAATCTCAAGACGCAGCTTACTCATCGGCATATCCACCATCTCATGATAGACAGTGTTAGCGTTACGAATACGAGTAAGCATGTCGGCCACAGGATCTGTAACGTGCATCCTTGGTTAGCCTCCCTTCGCGCTCTACCAACTGGACTTGACTACGCCAGGAATCTTTCCCTCGCGTGCCAGGCTCCTGAAGCAGCAGCGGCACATATCGAACATCCTAATATACCCTCTCGGCCTGCCGCAGATGGGACAACGGTTGTACTTCCTGACCTTGAACTTCGGCTCTTGCTTGGCCTTGATCCGCAAACTCTTGCGTGCCATCGTATATCTCCTTCCAAAAAGCGTCTATCTGCTGAAAGGCATCCCAAGCTCTGCGAGCAGGGCATAAGCCTCTTCATCCGTCTTCGCGGTCGTAACGAACGTTACGTTCATCCCGCGCTGACGAATGACTTTGTCGTACTCTATTTCAGGGAAGAGAAGCTGCTCCCTCAGACCGAGGTTATAGTTGCCCCTTCCGTCGAAACCTTTGCGGGAAACACCCTGAAAGTCCTTTATCCGTGGCAGCGCTATGCTTATCAGCCTGTCGGCAAATTCCCACATGCGCGAACTCCGTAGCGTAACGTAGCAGGCAACCGGCATACCTTCACGCACTTTGAAACCGGCGACTGACCTTTTTGCCTTCTTCATCATAGGGCGCTGCCCGGTGATTATGGAAAGCTCGTTTATAGAGGCCTCCATGTATTTCATGTCCAACTTAGCCTCGCTGACGCCAATGTTGACGACTATCTTGACGAGGTTGGGAATCTGCATCGGGCTCTTGTAATTAAACTGAGATTGGAGCCTCTGCGTAACCTCCTTTTTATACTTCTCCAGGAGACGTGCTGTCATGTCTGTATCTCCTTCCCTATGCCTTGCCTATGACTTCGCCGCATTTTTTGCAAACGCGAACCTTTGAGCCATTGTCAAGGAACGCTCTCGCTATGCGCGTCGGTTTGCCACATGACGGACAGACGAGCATTGCGTTCGAAGCGTGAATTGGTGCCTCCATCTTTATCTGACCGCCCCTTGGATTTTTCTGCGAGGGCTTGGAGTTCTTTGTTATCATATTTACATTTTCTACGACTATCTTTTCCTTCTCAACGTCCCTGCGCAATATTTTGCCTTCCTTGCCTTTATCCTTGCCGGCAATTATATATACGCGGTCGCCTTTGCGCAGACGCATATTAGACATGACTCACAAACCCTCCTCAGACAACCTCAGGCGCAAGGGAGACTATTCGCATATAGCGTTTCTCTCTCAGCTCGCGCGCGACGGGGCCGAATATACGGGTGCCTTTCGGATCCCCGTTGTTGTCGATAAGCACAGCGGCATTATCATCGAACCTCACATAGGAACCGTCCTTACGGCGAACTTCCTTCCTCGTGCGGACGATAACTGCCTTGATGACATCTCCCTTGCTGACGTTGCTGTTCGGGATAGCCTCCTTAACGGAAGCGACTATGACATCGCCAACCGAACCTACCTTGCGGAAGGAACCGCCCTTAACCTGTATACAAAGTATCTTCTTCGCGCCGGAGTTATCCGCCACGTTGAGTACTGTGCGCAGCTGTATCATTTACGCCTCAGCCTCCTCCGGAGCGTTTGTCCCAAGAAGCGGAGCACGCTCGACTATCTCGGCCACACGCCATCTCTTCAGACAGCTCAAAGGGCGAGTCTCCTCTATTATAATTCTGTCGCCGACTCGGCATTCATTAGCCTCGTCATGAGCCATATACTTCTTCATCTTGAGCACAGGCTTTCCGTACAGGGGGTGCTTTGACATTCTGTCAACGCGAACGACCACTGTTTTGTTCATCTTGTCGCTGGTAACTATGCCTGTCCTGACCTTGCGGTGAGGCGAAGACTGTTCCTTCATTACCGAATTACCCCCTTACCCCGGCTCGCTCTGAGGAGAGTTCTTTTTCCCTCAGTATAGTGAGAACCCTCGCTATGGTCTTGCGAACCTCCCTGATGCGGCTTGTGTTACCAAGCTGCCCAATCGCGCTTTGGAAGCGCAGATTGAAAAGTTCTTCCTTGAACTGACGATGCTTCTCCTGAAGTTCCTCGACAGTCATCTGCCTAAGCTCTTTCCCGTCCATCAGGCATCAACTCCCTCTCTCGCAAGGAGTTTCACCTTTATCGGGAGCTTAAAAGAAGCCGTCCTGAAAGCAGCCTCCGCTACATCGCGAGGCACTCCCTCTATCTCGAACATGACGCGCCCGCGCTTCACAGCCGCCGTCCAGTACTCGACGTTACCTTTACCCTTACCCATACGGGTTTCGAGAGGCTTCTCCGTTACCGGTCTGTCGGGGAATATCCTTATCCATATCTTGCCGCCCTTTTTCATTTTGCGCGATATGGCCACACGAACCGCTTCTATCTGACGCGCGGTTATCCAGCCATTTTCGAGCGCCTGAAGACCATACTCGCCGAAATCTATCTTAGTGGCGCCCTTTGAAATGCCTCTCAGAGCGGTGAGGTGCGGTTTACGGTATTTTACTCTCTTTGGAGAAAGCATCCTACTGCCTCCTCTCTCTCGGAGCGGCAGCCTCCGTCGTATCGGCGGCAACAGGGCGCTCCATTATTTCACCCTTGTATATCCAGACCTTAACGCCGATGACTCCGTATATCGTGTGCGCCTCGGCAAATCCGTAACTGATATCCGCGCGCAAAGTCGAAAGAGGAAGCTGCCCCTCAAGATACCATTCCGTGCGCGCTATTTCAGCGCCGCCAAGTCTGCCGGCAGTCTGTATTTTTATGCCTTTGGCTCCGCTCTTCATCGCCCTGAATATAGACTGCTTCATCGCGCGGCGGAAGCTGATCCTCTTCTCAAGAGCCGAGGCCACGCCCTCTGACACTACCTGAGCCTCAGCGTCGGGATTCTTGATCTCTTGGATATTTATCATTATGCGGCTCCCGGTCATCGCCTGAAGCTCGTCGCGGATTTTCTGTATCTCCTCACCGCCCTTGCCTATGACTACGCCGGGACGTGCCGTGAAAACAGTGAACCTCATAACGTTACCTATGCGCTCTATCTCTATTCTGCTGATACCGGCGTTTGTCCATCTTTTTTTGAGCCACTTGCGAAGCTCAAGATCCGCGTGCAGATTCTTGGCGTAATTACGCCCGCGCGCGTACCAACGAGACTCCCAATCATAAATGACCCCCAGACGATAACCTACCGGGTGAACTTTCTGGCCCAATGTTAAGCCCCCTCCTACTTCTCAGCCACAGCTACGGTAATGTGGCTCGTATGACGCCTAAAGGCATGAGCGCGGCCGTGAGAAACCGGCCTGAAGCGCCTCATATATGCCCCTTGGTCGGCAGTGGCTCTCACAACGAAGAGCTTGTCAATATCAAGCCCCAAGTTATGCTCCGCGTTCGACATCGCGCTCTTAAGCGTCTTCTCTATGTAGCGCGCGCCCTTCGTCGGCGTAAATTTAAGCAACGTAATCGCCTCAGAAGCGCTCTTGCCCCTTATCAGCTCCAAAACGCGGCGCGCCTTGTCTGTAGATATGCGAACCTGCCTCGCTGTCGCTTCAGCTTCTATTATATCCATCTTCGCACTACCTCTTGACCTTAGTGGATCGCTCCTGCCCCGCGTGGCCTCCGAACCTGCGGGTTGGCGCGAACTCTCCGAGTTTATGGCCTATCATGTTGTCGCTTATGTAGACTGGTATATGTACCTTGCCGTTGTGGACAGCTATCGTGTGCCCTATCATCTCCGGCGTAACGCTGGATCGGCGTGCCCAAGTCTTCAAAACCCTCTTCTTGCCTGAGTCGTTCATATCCTCTACGCGTTTGAGGAGTTTAGCGTCCACATAAGGCCCTTTTTTCAGCGAACGTGCCATCTATTCCCTACCTCCTCACTTGCCGCGCCTGCGGACTATGAACTTATCGGAAGGCTTGCGTTTGCGCGTCCTATAGCCCTTAGCAGGAGTACCCCACGGAGAGACAGGATGCTTATGGGATTTGCTGCGCCCTTCGCCTCCGCCCATCGGGTGGTCGACCGGATTCATCACCATGCCGCGCACGTGCGGTCTGCGTCCCTTCCAGCGAGTGCGTCCGGCTTTGCCGTATACGATATTCTCATGCTCCTCGTTGCCGACCTGCCCTACGGTGGCCATACACTCCAAGAGCACTAAGCGAAGCTCCCCGGCCGGCGTCCTGACAAAAGCATACTTACCCTCTTTCGCCATGAGCTGTGCGGAAGTACCGGCCGAACGCGCCATCACACCGCCGCGCCCCGGCTCCAACTCAATGTTATGAATCACGGTGCCATCCGGTATGTCCTTCAACTTCAACGCGTTGCCCGGCTTGATGTCTGCTTTGGGCCCTGCTTCTATCATATCACCCACACCCAAACCTACCGGAGCTAATATATAGCGTTTCTCGCCGTCGAGATAGTTCACGAGAGCTATACGAGCCGAACGGTTCGGATCATACTCTATGGCAGCTATCTTCCCGGGGACTCCTATCTTGTCCCTCTTGAAGTCTATTATCCTGTAGAGCTTCCTCGCCCCGCCGCCAATATGACGCGACGTTATACGGCCGGTATTGTTACGGCCTCCGTGACTGTTCAATGACTCAGTCAGGCTGCGCTCCGGCTTGGACTTCGTTATCTCGGCAAAGTCAGGACTCGTCATAAAACGGCGTCCCGGCGTTGTGGGGCGGTATTTCTTTACACCCATCTCAAAAACACCTCCCTATATACCGACGCCGTCGAAGAACTCTATGCGCTGCCCCGGAAGAAGCGTTACGATCGCCTTTTTCCACGAGCGCGAGCGCCCGATAAAACGCCCCATCCTCTTGGGCTTCGAATGCACCCTCATGGTGTGGACGCTCGATACCTTTACCTTGAAGACACTCTCCACCGCATTGCGTATCTCTATTTTATTGACGGAGGGAAGCACCTCAAAGGTGTATTTATTGTCCGACATCATCCTGCTCGTCTTCTCTGTGATGATGGGACGCACTATTATGTCGTGTGCCGTGAACGTCATGCGAACACCTCCTCAAGTCTTCTTACCGCCTCAGGAGTTGCGATGAGTTTTATATGATCGAGAAGGTCGTACACATTGACGCTGTCAACATGCAATACATGAGCGCCCGGAATATTGCCCACCGACTTCGTGATAGAAGGCATACTCTCATGAACGATAAAGAGAGGTTTACGCTCGCATTCCGCTTTACCAAGAAACGCAGCTACTGCTTTAGTCTTCGGCGCGTCAAGCGCAATCTTGTCGATAACCAACATATTGTTCTCGCTCGCTTTGAGCGACAGGGCACTCCTCAACGCGAGACGGCGCACTTTCCTGTTGACCTTTTGATGATAATCGCGCGGGTGCGGCCCATGGGCAACTCCACCGCCAACCCACAGCGGCGATCTCGTACTGCCCACACGCGCTCTGCCGGTGTGCTTCTGACGCCACGGCTTCCTGCCACCTCCCCTTACGTCACCGCGATCCTTTGTGTCGTGAGTACCCACCCTCTTGTTTGCCAAGTGAGCCACAACCACCTGATGCATAGCCGCTGCATGTACAGGAGCGTCAAAAACTTCATCGGAGAGCGTGAAATCCCCTATCACATCGCCGTTCCAATTTACCTGCTTGACGATTGGCATTCCTTTCGCCTCCCCGGCCTATTTCTGCGCGCCCTGCGCCGAGGTCTTATATATCAGCACAAGGCCTTCACTCGCGCCAGGAACTGTACCGCGAATGAGGATAAGATTGTTTTCGGCGTCAACCGAAAATACAGTAAGTCCCTTTGTCGTTACTTGTTCGCCGCCCATGCGACCCGCCATCCTCTTGCCCTTAAAAATATGGCCGGGATAGCTGTTGGCGCCGCTCGAACCGGGGTGCCTGTGAACTTTTGACACACCATGACTTGCGGGAGCACCTGAAAAATGATACCTCTTCATTACGCCGGCCAAGCCCTTACCCTTGCTTACACCGCGCACATCTACAGTCTCGCCGTCGCTGAAAAGAGATACCGTTATCTCCTGCCCTACCGAATAACCCGACGCGTCATCTACACGAAATTCGCGCAGCCATCGTTTTGGAGAGACGCCCTGTTTATCGAAATAGCCCTTCTTCGGCTTGTTTACATGATTTAGTTTTTCATCTGCAAAACCAAGTTGGACAGCCGAATAGCTGTTTTTTTCCGGGGTGCGGATCTCAACCACCGGGCACGGACCAGCCTCTATCACGGTTACGGGCACGGCTCTGCCGTCGGCGTCGAAGACCTGCGTCATTCCCACTTTCTTCCCCAGAACCCCAATGCTCATCACCTTCACTCCTTTCAGACTAAGCCGTACTTATAGCTTAATCTGTATATCGACTCCAGAAGGAAGGTTTAACTGCATGAGCGCTTCCATCGTCTTCTGAGTCGGACCTATTATATCTATCAGGCGTTTATGCGTCCTGATTTCATACTGCTCCCTCGCATCCTTGTCCTTATGAGGGGACTTCAGTACGGTGTACTTCTTTTTTTCTGTCGGCAATGGGATGGGGCCGAATATCTTCGCGCCTGTCCTACTGGCCGTATCAGCTATTTGAACAGCGGACGCGTCCAACACCTTATGATCGAATGCTTTTAACTTGATGCGAATGTTCTTTGCCAAATTTATCCCTCCATGGGATCAATCTACTCGGACTTTAATGAAAGCCCTAATATCGACCGGTCAGTAAAGACCGGCTGATATATTAAACTACTCCATTATCTCCGTCACGACGCCGGCGCCGACAGTGCGGCCGCCTTCGCGGACGGCAAAACGCAAGCCGGGCTCCATCGCTATCGGAGCGATCAGCTTTACCTCAAACGTGCTGTTATCTCCGGGCATCACCATCTCAACGCCATCGG
>BOCB01000041.1 GCA_026002695.1 Synergistales bacterium | reverse complement strand
TTCACGAACTCCATCACTTTTATCCGCGTTAATTCTTCCCGAGTCAATGTCATCGTCTCCTGCTTCATGCGGACATTTTCTCAGATGACTTACAGGGGGACATTATCACAGACGAGTGACACTCAAAAAAATTTGCTCTTGACATTTTGGCTAAGCTGTGGTAAAATATAATAATGGGTTTTATGGTGTTCCGTGGCGAAGCCATATCACAAAGGAGGTTCTGGATTTGAAGACACCGCAGACTATGGGGAAGCTGACCAAACAGGGTTACGCGACCATTTACGAACTGGACTTAACGCTTGATGATGCGTTTGACTATGTAAGTGAACCGTCAAACTTTCTGACGGTTCACGACGGCATTGTCCGCGAGCTAAATCATTTAGGGATTAGCGGCGATGATGACGAGCTGTATACAAAATTTACTGAACTCGTCAAAGCTGCCGATGTGAAGATTGACGGATTTATAAAAAGAAACCCGCAGGACGGAAAATCCTACGAGTGGTTTTATAAAAGTAAGAGCGGCACAGAAGATTGTCTGCCGCGGCGGTCACAGGCTATTAAACTGTGTTTTGCGTTTAATATGGACGTAGACCGTGCGGCGGATTTTCTGTGGAAAGTCTGCAAGCTGAATGGTTTTTGTTTCCGCAGAGCAGAGGATATTATCCAGTGCTACTGCTTGGCGAACTCCTTGCCTTTTATCAAAGTCAGCGAGATAAAAAAGGCGTATGACGATTTTGTGCCAATTTTGCAGCCGTCTGTGGAACATCATATAACTCGAACGCAGACACTTCGCCATTTGTTCGGCGACTTGAAAAACGTAAGCCGTGAGGACTTTATCGATAAGCTTTGCGCTAACAAGCACAATTTCCTCGGTTATAGCCGAACGGCTCACGCCGAGATGAAAACTATTTATGAGGAACTTAAAGCTGAAATTCACAAGAATCGTGCAATTGAAAGTCGTTCCGCTTGGCTGACGGCACAAGCGGAATTTCAGACCAAAAACGATAACGAAGAAACCAATATATCTTACCGCACAACGAATTTAGCCAAAACCGGAAACTTAAACTTAGTCGGTAATGACGGCGAAATCATACACACCGCAGGCGACGATGACGAGTACACTTATGAATTTATGTGCCGCCAACTTGCGGAGAAATATACGCTTGACGATGCCTGTGACGTTGCCGTCAGAAATCTGCGTCCTGACAAGAAACTCTGCTACTATGTTTCAGACTTGGTATCGTTCTTAACGCAGGATAGCCTTGCAAAATGTATTCAAGAACCAAAACGAGCTACGGAAACCGAGCATACCTGCGCAAGAATGATATTTGTACTGATGAAATTCGCAAAGTATGTCTTGGAGTGAGAGCGGTATATTTTTGACTCAAATGAAACGGACGAGCCTATTCGCAAAACTGCCGGAACTGAAAATGAGCAATCCGAATGGTTTGAGGATTTCTATATCGGGCTTAACGAAGAACTCGACAAATGCGGTTACGGCTACCTTTACTACGCCAATCCGTTTGACTGGCACATTTTGAACTGCGTCCGACTGCTTGACACTAACGATGACGAAGACTGTACTGCGCTGTTTCAATTTAACGAAATACTCGCAAGAATGGCGGAGCAATGCGGAGGTGATTCCGATGACTGACATACGAACTCCGCTTACGAGTGACACTAAACTCATAATCGACGGCAGTACATACCGAATTTGTGAACTGTTAAGCGACAAAGGCGGAAGTTGCCTTGCGTACAACGCCGAGCGTGAGCCGTCCGATTACGAAAAGACTGTAGGTATTCCTGCTGTCCGAGCCGTAATAAAGGAGTTCAACCCTGTTGAAACGGACAATATAGAAACGAAAAAGGCGCGGTTTATTGCTGCCGCAAGAGAATAGATTGAGTTTTACGAGGTAAACAATCAAAACTCTTTCGCTCCGACACGGATTGAGGAAGTTGACGGCAAATTATTTACGGTCGTTGACTTTACTCAGGAGGACACGCTTGAAAATTCCGCATCGACTTTATCGCGCTACGACAAGTCAGAAGTGCTGATTTCTCTCTGCGAATCCATACGGGATTTGCATAACGCAAACAAATTGTTTCTCGACATCAAGCCGTCAAACATTTGGCTGTTCCCGAAAAACGGGCTATCGCGGAGAGTTGCTCTGTTTGACTTCGATACAGTTCTACCAACGGACGAAAACGGTTACTTGTTAAAACCATATCCGGAACAGTTGCCGTTTTCTGAAAGCTGGTCACCGTATGAGCAAAGTCATCAACAGTTCAGCGTGGTAAGCCGTGCGACCGATGTCTATGCGTTCGGTGCAATTATCTACTGGCTTTATACCGGAAATACTGTTGATAGCTTGGCATTGGAAAAAATGCGGAAGAAAGACTTTACGTTCTTGGACGAGAACAAATATTTTGAGGGAGCGCAAAACGCCAAAGGCAATGTGATTGACTTATTGCAACAAACCTTAATTCGCGGGACGAAACACCGCGCACAAAATATGGAGGATTTATTATGAGCCTGCAAAACCTAAAATCTAACTCGGCAACTGCCGCAGAATTACCCACGATTGCCGATAACCAAAACGAACTGAAAGAGCAAATCGGCGATTTATCCGAAACAGTAAAAGCCGCTACTGATAAGCAGGTTGACAGCGGTAAATTTACGGTTGTCAACAACGGCACGGTCGGCGTACAGAAAATCGTAAACTTAGGTAACGTGACCGGGAATATAACTATATGAGGACGAAGATAGTGAGCAAAAAGGCAAATACGCCGCAAAGAAAAATCGTTCTTCGGAGGAGTCAGGTATGAAGATAAGTTATAAGAAACTCTGGAAACTGCTTATTGATAAAGAAATTTCAAAGGGCGAGTTCAGAAAAATGGCACATATAAGCTCGTCTACATCCTCTAAACTTAATCGTGGCGAAACCGTCAATACCGACGTGCTACTCAGAATATGTGCCGCTTTGAAATGCGACTTAACCGACATTTTGGAAGTTGTACAGGACGAAGCACCGACAGAAAACAGCGATAAATAAGGTCACCTTTACTACTCTTATAAACGGAGAAAGATGTATGAACGAAAACAGTATAAACGGCGTGGTTAATAACGCCCCGGTAGCAACTCAAAATATAATAACCGCTGATAATATCGGGAGCGTCAACTCTACGGTAATATTTGACGGCAGTTTAGGTGACACCGATACTAATGCGTTGCTTGATAATACGTTCAGCTCTGAATATTGTAATTGGTTCATAGTCAAAGACGTGAGTTTTAGCAACAGCAAAAACTGTTTCGTAATCGGCAGAGAAAAGGCACTACGACACAAGAGTAGCGAGACGTTTGATATTTTTGATGAGCGGATTAAGAAGTTCCCGTCTTTGTTTATCACAGCAAATGGCGGTTATAAGAAATGCAAAGACCCCAATCAGTCATTTTACTACGGAATGGTTACGAGTGTTTCCGAACAAGGGCGAAAAATTGAAATTTGTTTTCGGAAACTTTGGGGCAAGCCTATGTCACAGCTACGACTGAACGAAATAGCATTTGAGATAGGGATTAACAGTAATGACGGCAGAGATGTTCTTGACGGAACGAACTGGATTATCAAACGTATGGATTTGCGTAAAACATTACAGGAACACGGGCTTATATACCGATGATATTCGTCTTAGCCCGGAAATCGGCAGTGAAAATTTCAAAATTAAGGAGAAAAAGTCTATGCAGGTACTCGACAACGTAAACAAGACTGTGAGGGACGACCTTGCGGCTACAATCGCAAAAGGCGACAAGCTGTCTATAGCGGCGGCGAGCTTCTCTATCTATGCCTATCAAACCCTCAAAAAGCAGCTTGACAGCGTTGCCGAACTGCGCTTTATATTTACTTCGCCGACATTCCTCAAAGAAAAAGCGTCTAAACGCGCACGGGAATTTTATATCCCGCAACTCAACCGAGAGCGTTCGCTTTATGGCACAGAGTTTGAGGTCAAGCTCCGTAATGAGCTTACACAAAAGGCGATTGCCCGCGAGTGTGCCGAGTGGATTAGGGAAAAGGTGAAGTTCCGCTCCAACGTCACGAGCGGTGTGATAAACCCGTTTCTCGACCTTAGCCAGAGTGACGGCGGCTACTCATATACCCCACTCAACGGATTTACGACCGCTGACCTCGGCTGCGAACGCGGTAATAACGTCGCCGTGTCAACGGTGAAATTTTCGCACACAGAGAGCCGTCAGTTCCTCGACCAGTTTGAGCAGATATGGAGCGACAAGAATCTTCTTAATGATGTAACAGACATTGTGCTTGAAGGAATCACCGCCGCATATAAAGAAAACTCGCCGGAGTTTATTTACTTCGTCGCGATATATAACATTTTTAACGAGTTTCTTGATGACATCAACGAAGATGTGTTGCCCAACGAGGCGACAGGCTTTAAGCAAACAGCTATTTGGGACAAGCTGTACGAGTTCCAAAAAGACGCGGCTTTGGCGATTATCAACAAGCTCGAAAAATACAACGGTTGTATTCTCGCGGACAGTGTTGGTTTAGGTAAGACATTCAGTGCACTCGCGGTAATGAAATACTACGAGCTGAAAAACCGTAACGTGCTTGTGCTATGCCCTAAAAAATTAGGCGATAACTGGGATACGTTCAATAGTAACGTGAAGAACAATCCGTTGTTGGCGGACAGGCTTAGATACGACGTTCTTTACCACACAGACCTTTCTCGCGCAGGAGGGCTTTCAAACGGTCACGACCTGTCAAAGTGGAACTGGGACAACTACGACCTTGTTGTTATCGACGAGAGCCACAATTTCCGCAATGGCGGTGAAATGTATCAAAGCCGCGACGATAAGCGCGAGAACCGTTACTTGCAGTTAATGAACAAGGTTATCCGTAAAGGCGTAAAGACGAAAGTCCTTATGCTGTCGGCTACGCCTGTGAACAACGGCTTTTCCGACTTGCGTCATCAGCTTGCGCTTGCCTACGAGGGCAACCCTGCCTTAATCAACGACAAGCTCGGCACAACGAAGTCGATAGATGTGATATTTCGGCAGGCGCAAACCGCGTTTTCTAAATGGAGCAAACTCGAACCCGATGAGCGTACCACGGAGAACCTTTTGCGCTCACTTGATTTCGACTTTTTTACAATGCTTGACGCGGTGACAATCGCTCGCTCACGCAAACATATTCAAAAATACTACGACATTGCGGAGATTGGCGACTTCCCTAAACGACTGCCGCCTGTGAATGTGCGGTCGCGGTTGACCGACTTGGAAAACGCGATAAACTACAATGAGATTTTCAGCGAACTGATGAAACTGAACCTTGCGGTATACTCGCCGATGGCGTTTGTATTCGAGAGCGCAAAGGCTAAGTATATCACCGACCCGGAAAATAAGGGCGACACTCTCCGCATATTCGGGCAAGAAAGCGGTATCCGCAGACTAATGGCGGTGAACCTCTTGAAGCGGCTTGAAAGCTCGGTGTATTCGTTCCGGTTGACTATCGAGCGGATAGAGAGCCTTATTCAAGACACTATCAGGAGCATTGACAACTATCAGCGCGGCACAAGCGACATTATGAACGCCCGTGAAATCAGCGAAAACGATTTCGACGGCGATGACCAGAACACCGACTTTTTCAGCCGGGGGGCGACCTTCGCCTATGGCAAGAGTCGGCAAATTGACCTGAACGATGTTGACGTGGTGACTTGGAACAAAAAATTGAGAGAGGACTCTGATACGCTTGGGCTTATGGCGTTAATGGTGCGCGACATAACGCCCGAACACGACAGCAAACTGCAAAAACTAATCGGACTGATTGACAGGAAAGTCCGCGAACCTATCAACGCGGGTAACAAGAAAGTGCTTGTATTCTCCGCGTTTTCCGATACGGTTGATTATCTCTATGCCAATCTTGTGGGCAAATTCGGCGTTGACGCGGCGATGATTACAGGCACAACGGACGGTAAAACAACCGCTAAGCTGCCGAAAACATTCCGTACTGACTTGAACACGATATTGACGCTGTTCTCACCGCGTTCAAAAGACAAAGACCTGCTAATGCAGGGCGTGAACACAGAGATAGACCTGCTCATTGCTACCGACTGTATCTCCGAGGGACAGAACCTGCAAGACTGCGACTATTGCGTAAACTACGACATTCATTGGAATCCCGTGCGGATAATACAGCGGTTCGGCCGGATTGACCGTATCGGCAGTAAAAACGCGCAGATTCAACTCGTGAACTTCTGGCCGGACGTTGAGCTTGACGAGTATATTAACCTCAAGAACCGCGTAGAAACTCGAATGAAAGCCTCAATTATGACCTCAACTGGTGACGACAACATCATCGACGACACGGAGCGCGGCGACCTTGAATACCGCAGGCAGCAGCTTGAACGCTTGCAGACAGAGGTTGTAGACATTGAGGATATGCAGAGCGGCATTTCTATAATGGACTTAGGGCTGAACGAGTTCCGCCTCGACCTGCTCGACTACGTCAAACGGCACGGAGAATTAGACGGCGTACCGAACGGGCTTCACGCCGTCGTTGCAACAACGGACGAATACCCCAAAGGCACGGTATTTGTCCTCAAAAACCGCAACGAAAATATCAACATTCAGGATAGGAACGTACTTCACCCGTTCTATATGGTTTATGTCCGCGATGACGGGAGCGCGGTGTACATAGACCACCTGAACCCGAAAAAGCTGCTTGACACAATGCGGCAGTTATGCAAAGCAAAATCCCTACCGGACGTGAAGTTATGCGAGGAATTTAACACCGAAACAAATGACGGGCGCAATATGAGCCACTACTCTGACCTGTTGTACTTCGCCGTGAAGTCTATTGTTGACATCAACGAGGAAAGCGCGATTGACAGCCTGTTCACGGCAGGCGGCACAACCGCGCTTGCGAGCAAGATTGACGGACTGGACGATTTTGAGCTTGTCTGTTTCGTAACTGTGAGGTGATAAGTTGGAGCTTCCGAAATCAACCGTATTCGGGCGGATAATCCCGAAAGAGCGATTTTACAAGAACGCGGCGGAGCGGGACTTGTTTACTAAACAAGTGGAGCGCATACGCTGGGCGAACAAAATCGCGCCAGACACGCTGAACATCGGGAAAGGCGCGACTGTGGCTGAAATTGAGGTTATAGAAGTTGCGCAAAACATCGATATAATAGATAAACGGATTTTGCCGCTGATTGCCAAAGCGATACCATATCATATCGTTTTCACGCTTGTATGTGGCGAGCGAACGCAGTACGCCGTCAGTTACAGCGACAAAATCTATGTCAGCGAAACCGCGCCGAAGCTACTCGGCAACGACACGGACAGCGTATGGGAAAACTTCGTGCGGCAGGTCGCGGGGATTGACGAAGCCGACACACGACCGCTCGCGGAGATAATCGCGAAAGACGAGCAACGAGCAAAATTAGAGCGCGAAATCGCCGCTCTTGCAAATAAGATACAACGCGAAAAGCAACTGAACCGCCAGTTGGAACTTAACGCGGAGCTGAAAAAACTTAAAGGAGAACTTGAAAATGTCAAATAAAATGCAATTCCAAACCCCCGACCTAACCGCCGCGAACATCGCGAAGCTGAACGAACTGTTCCCGAACCTAATTTCCGAGGGCAAGGTTAACCTTGATGCTCTGCGCTCGTTTGTCGGCGAGGAAGTCTGGACTAACGAAGCCTACGAGTTTACTTGGGTCGGCAAGCGCGACGCTATCGCAGAAGCGGGGCGTCCTATCCGCAAAACGCTCCGCCCGTGCAAAGCGGAGAGCCGCGACTGGGACACCACCGAAAACCTCTACATCGAGGGTGATAATCTTGACGTGCTGAAACTCCTGCAGGAGAGCTATCTCGGCAAGGTCAAAATGATATACATCGACCCGCCGTACAACACGGGGCACGATTTTATATACAACGACAGCTTCCGCTCCGACGACGATGAGTACAACGAGGAAATCTCGCTTTTCGACGAGAGCGGCAACAAGAACTTCCGCGAAAACTCCGACAGCAACCCGCGTTTCCACAGCGACTGGTGCAGTATGATTTACCCGCGCCTTGTGCTGGCACGGAATTTGCTCCGCAACGACGGCGTGATTTTTATAAGCATTGACGATAATGAAGTGGCGCAATTACGTAAGATTTGCGATGAGGTGTTCGGGGAGAGTAATTTTATTACTAACTTTATTTGGCACTCATCAACTGGCGGCGGTATTCGTGCTAAGTATGTTAATATTTCGCATCAGCACATACTAATGTACGCAAAATCTCTTGATAGTTTAGATACTTTGTATGCGCCGCTTTCAGATGAAGCGATTAGTATGTATAAGGATAAAAATGAAAAGGGCTTGTATCGCGACAAAGACTTTGCGTGGAAAAACGCAGGAAATAATCCGAATCAGCGCTATGAAATAACATCACCGGACGGCGAAATTATTCTTCCGAAAAAGGGATATTTGTTGCGGTTTATTAAAGAGCGTTTTGAGCAAGAATTGGCAGAAGGTAATGTAACATTCAAACAAACTACGACCGGTCCATTTGTAAAGCCCGACGGTTCACAAGCGAATTGGAACATCTATATCAAAAAGTATTTAGGCGAAGCCGAGGGTGCGCCTACAAGCGTTTTGCCGAGAAGTTTAGTTGGACTAAATAATGATGGAACATCAGACATACAAAATATTTTTGGTGAACGTGTGTTTGATTTTCCAAAGTCTATACGACTATTAAATTATATTTTGAAAGTAGGAGCAAATAAAGACGGAATAATCCTCGACTTCTTCTCCGGCTCTGCCACAACCGCCCACGCGGTAATGCAACTCAATGCGGAGGACGGCGGCAAGCGCAAGTTTATTATGGTGCAGTTGCCGGAAGTCTGCGACGCAAAGTCCGAAGCGTTTAAGGCAGGGTATAAAAATATCTGCGAAATCGGCAAGGAGCGGATTAGACGGGCGGGAGACAAAATAGGAAAAGGCGACAAGGGTTTCCGCGTGCTAAAACTCGACGAAACAAATATGAACGACGTGTATTACAACGCGCTTGAAATCGCGGAAATGGATAGTTTCACCGAACTGGTTGAAAACATCAAACCCGACCGCACGGCGGAGGATTTGCTGTACGGTTGCCTGCTCGAATGGGGCTTGCCGCTGAATCAACCGCATACCGTGGAGAATATTGCGGGTTTTGACGTGCAGAACTACAATGACGGCGACTTGTTCGCTTGCTTTGAGAAAAACGTGACGGAGGAACTCGTGCGCGAGATTGCGAACCGTTGCAAAGTGCGGCAGCCGCTCACGAGCCGCGTCGTGTTCCGCGACGACAGTTTTACGAGCAGTCCGCAAAAGATAAATCTGTTTGAGATATTCAAGCTACTCGCTCCGAACGCGACTGTGAGGGTGATATAATGGCTAAAAAGAAAACTGAAATCACAATACATTCCTCCGCTGCGGAGTATCTGACGTTTATCGCGGCTACGGGCGACAGCGCTGACAGCGTGGAAATGCGCTATCAGGACGAGAATATCTGGCTATCGCAGAAAATGATGGCGGCACTATATGATGTGAGTGTTCAGAACATTGGTCAGCATATCAAAAAAATCTTTGAGGACGGCGAGTTGTCGCCGGATTCAGTTATAAAGAATTACTTTATAACTGCCGCAGACGGCAAGGACTACGACACAAAACACTACAACCTGCAAATGATTATCGCTGTGGGTTTCAAGGTGAACAATGAACGCGCTGTTCGATTCCGTAAATGGGCGGGGCAGATTGTCAAGGATTACACAATTCAAGGGTGGACAATGGACGCTGATCGATTGAAAAAGGGTCATATGTTCACAGATGAATATTTCGAGCGGCAGTTACAGCAAATCCGCGAGATACGCTTGTCCGAGCGTAAGTTCTATCAAAAAGTCACGGACATCTACGCGACCGCGTTCGACTATGATAAGAGCGCGAAAACTACGCGGGAGTTTTTCAAATTGGTGCAAAATAAGCTCCACTACGCCGTCCACCGTCATACCGCCGCAGAGCTTATCGCAGAACGGGCTGATGCCGAAAAAGAGCATATGGGGCTTACAGCATGGGAAGCCGCGCCGGAAGGCAAGATTATTAAAGCGGACGTGTCTATCGCCAAGAACTATCTGAACGAGCAGGAAATGAGTTATCTCGAACGGATTGTGTCGCTGTATCTCGACTTCGGAGAGCTTCAAGCCGAGCGAAAAATCCCGATGTCAATGGAGGACTGGGCAAGGCGGCTTGACGGATTTTTGGAATTTAACGGCAACGAGATTCTGACGAACGCGGGGAAAATCTCACACGAGCAGGCTAAACTCCACGCTGAAACAGAATTTGAAAAATATCGCGTTATACAGGACAAACTGTTTGAGAGCGATTTCGACCGATTTATGACGTTGTTCGAGCAGCAGACGAGGGAGGCGAAAGACAGCGAATGAAACTACAATTCAAACACCAAAAGTTTCAGGCGGACGCGGCGAACGCCGTCTGTGACGTGTTCGCGGGACAACCGTTCCAGTCATCGCGTAAGTATATCGTTGACCCCGGAAAAGTCGCACAAGCCTCCCTTTTCGACAACAGCGTCGAGGGGTTCGGCAACGCGCCTGTTCAACTTGCGTCGGAAACTGTTTTGGATAATGTTCAGCTGTTACAGCGCAGTCAGCAGATTAAACCGTCAGATACGCTTTCGGGCAAATATAACGTCACCGTCGAGATGGAAACAGGCACGGGCAAGACGTATACCTATATCAAGACGATGTACGAGCTGAACAAACGCTATGGCTGGAGCAAGTTTATTATAGTCGTGCCGAGTGTCGCTATCCGCGAGGGCGTGTATAAGTCGTTTCAGATAACCGAGGAGCATTTTGCCGAGGAATACGGCTCGAAAATCCGCTATTTTCTCTATGACAGTAAACGCCTGACCGAGATTGACCGTTTTGCGTCCGATAACGCTATAAACGCGATGATTATCAACTCGCAGGCGTTCAACGCAAGGGGAAAGGACGCGCGGCGCATTGATATGGAGCTTGACGAGTTCCGCTCCCGTAAGCCAATTGACGTAATTGCGAAAACGAACCCAATACTGATAATTGACGAACCGCAGTCCGTAGAGGGCGAAGCGACAAAGGCAGGCTTGAAAAAGTTCGCGCCGCTGTTCACGCTCCGCTACTCCGCAACGCACAAAGACGAGTACAATATGGTCTACCGCCTTGACGCAATGGAGGCATATAACAAGAAACTCGTCAAAAAGATAAGCGTTAAGGGCATTTCGGTGACGGGCGGCACAGCGACCGAGGGTTACGTTTATTTGCAAAGCGTGAATGTTTCCAAAGGTAATCCGACGGCGACAATTGAGTTTGATGCGAAAAGCGCAAGCTCTACCCGCAAGATAACGCGTATCGTCAGTGAAAAATATAATCTGTTCGACCAGTCGGGTGGGCTTGAGGAATACCGCGAGGGATTTGTTGTTCTGCGTATCGACGGACGCGACAATTCGCTTGAGTTTGCAAACGGCACAAAACTGTATGCGGGTGACGCTATAGGCACAGTAAGCGAAGAACAGTTACGGCGAATTCAGATACGCGAAACAATTTTGTCGCACTTAGAGCGAGAGCGGCAACTGTACCGCAAAAGTATCAAGGTGCTGTCGCTGTTCTTTATCGACGAGGTGGCAAAGTACCGTATTTACGAGGACGGCAACGCCGCCCGGGGCGAGTATGCGGAAGTGTTCGAGGACGAATACAAGAAAGTGTTTGACAGCTTTCAACTCTCGCTTGACGACACGGAAGCGTATCTTGACTATCTGAAAAATATAGCAGTGGAGCGTACTCACGCCGGGTATTTTTCGATTGATAAAAAGAAAAATCAATTTGTCGAGAGCAAATACAGCGATAAAAAAAGCCGCACTTCCGATGACCAAGACGCATATGACCTCATAATGAAAGACAAGGAGCGACTGTTGTCGTTTGACGAGGACGTGAGGTTCATATTCAGCCACTCTGCTCTCCGCGAGGGTTGGGATAATCCAAATGTGTTCCAGATTTGCACGTTAAAGCAAAGCGGGAGCGAGATACGCAAACGGCAGGAGGTCGGACGCGGGCTGCGCCTGTGCGTAAACCAGTCGGGCGAACGTATGGATTCAAACCTGCTCGAAAGTGATGTGCATAACCTGAACGTGCTGACGGTTATCGCCAACGAAAGCTACGACAGTTTTGCCAAAGGTTTACAAGAGGAACTTGCCATTGCCGTGGCATATCGTCCGCGCCTTGTAACAGCCGATTTGTTCAAAGATAAAGTTATCCGCGACACAAACGGTGCGGAACAGATAATAGACAGCAATCTCGCACTTGCCATTCACGAGGGCTTGATTGCTGACGGCTATATTAAACGCGGTGCGCTAACAGATAAGTACTACGATGACAAGAAAAACGGAACGCTTATTGTTGCCGATGAAGTTAAGGATTGTGCGGAAGACGTTATCAAAATTATTGATTCCGTCTACGACCCGAAAGCCAACAAGCCCGATGATGCCCGCAAAAACAATGTCACTCTCGAATACGACAAAAGCAAACTCGCAAGCGCGGAGTTTAAGGCGTTGTGGTCAAAGATTAACCGCCACAGCTACTATATAGTGAACTTCGACGAGGAAGAACTGATTAAGAAAGCAGTAACCGCGCTTAACAAATTGATAGTCGCAAAAGTTTATGTCAAGATTGAGCAGGGCGCACTCGGCGAAATAAAATCGCAGGAGCAACTCAAAAGCGGCGAAGCGTTCAAGCGTGATGATACTGACCGTGAATCCGCAGAGCTTGTGGCAAGTAAATCGGTTCGTTACGACCTTATAGGCAAACTCGTGACAGAAACGGGCTTGACGCGCAACGCCGTGACCTGTATTTTGAACGGTATGGAAAAGACCGTCCGTCGGCAGTTCGCCAATAACCCGGAGGAATTTATCCTCAAAGCCGCGACTATTATCAACGAGCAAGCGGCGACGGCGATTATCGAGCATATAACTTATGATAAGCTCACGAGCGTTTATGGCACAGACATCTTCACCGAGCCGACACTCAAAGGGCAACTTGGGGTAAACGCATTAGAAACGCCGAAACGACACTTATACGACCATTTGCTATACGACTCTGACAACGAGCGCAAATTCGCGGAGCGGCTCGACGACGAGAGTAATGTCGCGGTGTATGTTAAATTGCCGGGCGGGTTTTATATCAATACGCCTGTCGGCAAGTATAATCCTGACTGGGCGATAGCCTTTAACGATGGCGAGGTTAAGCATATCTACTTCGTCGCCGAAACAAAAGGCTCAATGAGTTCTCTGCAACTCCGCGAGATTGAGAAAGCTAAAATCCATTGCGCCCGTGAGCATTTTACGGCGATAGGTGGGCGTGATGTGGTGTATGATGTCATTGACGGCTACGATTCGTTGATGGCGAAAGTGATGAGGTGAGGTAAATGCAACCTGAAATGATTATTGGCATAGCGGCGATTATATTATTGCTTGTCGTTATAGTCTTGCAGATTGTCGGGCGTAAAAAATCCGACATCGGCGAGATAACGGCACTACTCAAACGCACCGCTGACGAACAGCGTGACAGTACGGCGAAGCAAATTTCCGCAGGCGCAACGGAGCAATTTGCACGGTTTGGCGTGATTCAAGAGAGCGTTCAAACTACTCTGCAAGGCAACCGCGATGAAGTTAATAAACAACTACGCGAGTTCCAAGCGCAGATGGAAACTCGTCTGACCGCCATTCAGCAAAGCAATGCCGAGAGCAACGAGCGGATAAACACAAGCGTAAACAAGACTTTGCAGGAAAGCCGCGCCGAAACGAATAAAACGCTGCAAGAGAGCCGAACGGAAACTAACAAGCAACTCCGAGAGTTTCAGGAACAACTCGACAGCCGCCTGTCGTCAATTCAGCGTGGAAACGCTGAGAATATCGAAAAGGTCAACGCAACACTTGAAAGCAAAATGAAATCCTTGCAGGAGAGCAACGAGAAGCGTTTGGAGCAAATGCAGGGCGTAGTGGACGAGAAGCTCCAAAAGACGCTTGAAACGCGCCTGTCGCAGTCGTTTGAGCTCGTCAGTAAACAGCTTGAAAGTGTCGGACAGGGTTTGGGCGAAATGAAAGCTCTCGCCGCCGATGCCAAGAGTTTGAAAAACGCGCTGCTTAACGTCAAAGAGCGCGGCACTTACGGCGAGGTACGGCTTGAAAAATTGCTTGCAGATATTCTCGCGCCTACGCAGTATGATACGAATGTTGAAATTGCAAGCGGCAAGCGCGTTGAATTTGTGATTAAACTACCCGGTAGCGGCGACGAGCCGTTATTGCTCCCGATTGACAGCAAGTTCCCGGTTGAGGATTATAACCGTCTGCTCGACGCGGAGGACAAAGCAAGTATTGACGAGGCGCGGCAGTCGCTAATTCGCCAGTTGCGCAGTTCCGCGAAAGACATTCACGACAAATATATCGTACCGCCGAAGACGACGGATTTCGCACTGATGTTCCTGCCGACGGAGGGGCTATATGCAGAAGTCGTGCAAAACGCCGCTTTGTTTGAGGAACTTCGCGACAAGTATAAGGTAACGGCGGTGGGCGCGACCACGCTTTCGGCGTTCCTCGCGTCGCTCCAAATGGGCTTCAAGACACTTGCAATTGAACAGCGTTCACAAGAAGTCTGGGACACACTTCGGGCAGTTAAAAAGCAATTTTCGGAGTTTGAAAAACTGCTCGCGCTGGCACACAAACAGCTCCAAACCGCAGATAACACCATAGAGCAAATCGTCGGTGTTAGGACACGGCAAATAAACAAAGCGCTACGCGGCGTAGAAGAACTGACCGACACAACAGCTAATATTAAACTTTTGGATTCGGAGGACATAGGCGATGAGTAAGAACCCAATTCGTGAAAACCCTCGCTATAAGCAGGGTATCGAAAAATTCGTTGTAACCGATGCGACATTTGCGAGCAGCGTGAAACGCGAAATCGTACCGTCGTGGATTAACTTTTTCTTTGGCAATAACGGCAGCGGAAAGACGACCATTTCCCGAACGATACGCGACCACGGCGGTAATGTATCGTTTGAAAACGGCAATACTGCCGATGAGTATAACATCGCGGTCTATAATCAGGATTTTGTAACGCAAGACCTGAGTTTAGACCAGTTGCCCGGTGTGTTTATGCTCGGCGAAGAAAACATTGCTGACAGGAAAATTTGAGTTTCCCCATTTTTCAAGCTCACCTCCAAAGGCAACGCTGATTTGAGCGCGGCGGTCTGTCAAAAAATGATGACATTCCGGTGTACAATTTGCCAAATATTTCAGCCAAGCCGGCGGCAATTGCGTAAAATGTGAATTTTGACAAGCCGTACAAACGTTTGGAGACTTCAATAATTTGGAGAACCTCAAGGCTCTCGTCTATTTTTTCGCTCA
>BOCB01000040.1 GCA_026002695.1 Synergistales bacterium | reverse complement strand
TTCAACTGCTTAAAAGTGTGTCCGCCGTCTTTGAACGCAACCGCATGTGCCCTGAATTTTTCATCGTATGCCATATTCTGTATATCGGTTTATCTTTGATGTTAATTAAGTTGCATGACTATATCAGTGCGGCTCAGCTTCATGACGACGCTTATGCCCGTATGTTGGATAAATTGGCGGCGATGATTACCTCTCTTGTTTTTGCGGTGTTCTTGCCGGCACTATCCAACTCATGGAATCATTTTATTTATACCAGCCGCCGGAGAATTGACAACGCCGCAATTATAGAACATAGATTAAGAGGATTGCAGGGCCGCTTTTATCGGTTATGGACAATTCAGCTCGCGTATCGGATTTTTGCGGTAAAATAATGCTGAAAAATCACAGAGGAGGAGATTAAAATTTAAGAAGTTTTTGAATGAGATAAGGATTGTAACGACCATATTCAACATATTCGAAATTACAGTAATTATAAATCAAGACGGCAAATTTTTGTAAGTATATTTTCATGGGGGGTAATTCGTATGTGGATACTTTACGCACTGCTTTCGGCGCTATTCGCGGCACTTACATCCATTCTCGCAAAAATCGGAATACAAAACGTCAATTCCAATTTGGCAACAGCAATAAGAACGGTTGTCGTATTAGCGATGGCATGGGGTATTGTTTTCGCTGCGGGCAAACAAAATGAAATTGTAAATATAACGCAGAAGAGTTGGATATTTCTTGCATTATCCGGTCTGGCAACAGGCTTATCATGGCTGTTTTATTATAAAGCCCTTCAAATCGGGGAGGCCTCAAAAGTAGTGCCGATAGATAAATTCAGCGTTGTTATAAGCATGGCATTAGCATTTTTTATTCTGGGGGAAGCTGTAAAAACGAAAACAATCATTGGAGGGATATTGATAACAATTGGAACTTTTGTCTTGATTTTATAGTTATCCTTAACTTTGGCGCCGAAATGAAAACGCCATTATCAAGAAAGGCGTGATTTTTTATAATGACCTTCTTTTCCTTTATCATCAACTTCAGAGGTTCGTATGAATTTCGCGCGCCCAGAGACTGCCTGATCCGATTTCACGCGGACATTCATCACGTTTGACCGCATAGTATTTGACAAATCCGTAGAATGACGATATATTACGCCTTGCGTTGCATATTGAAAAATGTGCTCGTTCATTGAAAATCCAATATAATAAGCAAAAATTAAGGAGGCTGTTATGATGAAAAAATTTCTTGTTCTGTTTGTGATGTCATTGCTGCTATGCAACGTATCGGGTGTCTCATACGCTTTTACGCTGCAAGAGCATGTTGATGGCGTGAAGAAGTATGTTACGGCGCTTGGCAAATCCGCGAAGGTCAGAAAGACAATATGCGACACCGAGGGCAAGCTTGTGAAGAATCCGACAGAAATGAACGCCGGTCATGACTCCGTCAGATACACGCAAAGTGAAACAGACTATGCCGTAGACTTTCGTCCTGCCGGAGACTTATTATGGTTCGCGACCAGAAACCCCGCGTTCAAACTGCCCGATGGCAGCGGCGCCGGCGATCCCATTGAGAATGTCCTGAAAATAGCTCTCGTACCCGGCGATTATTCAATCGGAACGCAGGATAACATGAAAACTCATATATGGCTGCGAGATGGGATAATCACAGCGATAAGCGAATCCGACGGAAAAATCGCCCAAATTATTTTCTACGATGTCCAAAGGCGCAAGAATGTTACGCTAAACCCTGATTACGACGGTTTCCTGGTTCCGGGCGCGCCGGAGAAGGCGAAATCCGCGGAGGCGATAGAGTATACGCCGCTCCCCGCAGACAGCGAACTCAACAACTCGACGGACGCGAAGGTGATAAATTCCTATCCCCTGCCGCAGAAGGATAAGAACACGCTCGGCATTCAGCATCGAGGGACGTGGAAGTTGTACTCGCAAAAAAAATACAAGGATGCCTACGCCGGATTCACGAAGCTCGCCAAGGACTATGACTGCAACTACCTCTCCGCCTACTGGGCCGGCGAGACCGCGTTGGAGCTGAAGAACAACGACGGCGCGAGGACTTGGTTCAAGCGCGCGCTTGAGATCAACCCAAACTATCGGCCGGCGACCGACGCGCTTGACAGGATGGACGGGAAGAAAGCCGGTAAGAATAAGAAGGGAGATTCATACTCCGGCAAAAAATTAGTAAGGATAACGGTCAACGACGAGAACGTAAAGATTCGGACAACTCCCGGCTCAAAAGGGAAAGTAATAGAGGATACAGGCACGAGTATATATATTGCCGAAGCACAAACTATCCAGGATAAAGGCGATAAATCCAAGTGGTACAAAATTTTATTCGCTTTTAACGAATACGACGAGACTATATCCCAGGTCAATAAATTGCCGCACTGGGGTTCTTCTTACGTATATGTCAACGCCAAGTCAGCTCAGGAGGAGCCATTAACCGAGGCTGACATACGCGAACTGGATTACCTTGGCAAAGGAAGGCCGCCTATGCTTAAAGTGGGTGATAAATTTAGCTCACCACCATTTTCCGCAACAGATCCAACGATAAAATCAAAAACGCAAGACGGGCTTGTGGCTGTTCCTCTCAGGGATGCGTACACGCTCTTTTCAGAGCCGAAGAAGTCCGCCAAGGGTATACAAATCCCCAAGGGGACAAAAATCCTGGCGTATGAAGCTGAATACGGCACGGACGACTTCTATTACCATACTGATGCGGATGAAGTTTCATGGGCGCCTGTTGCCGATGAGAATTATAAAATCATCGGATGGGTTAATTCCGGGCATAAGGATATAAACGGCAAGGAACTAAAGTTTTAACGCAGGATACAAATCTTGATCGGGCAGGAGACCGCCCATTAGTAGTTGAGCGGTCTTCCTTAATGCCGTTGTTTTGCCGTCGCGCTGAACCATTTGACAAATCCGTAGAATGACGATATATTACGCCTTACGTTGTTGATGAAGTTTTGCATGGAACTTTGGGAGTGGATTACGGATGAGCGTCATGAAACGTATTTACTGTCTTTCTTTTGATATTAACGGTCTTTGGCGGTGGTGGTGTTAACTTCCGCCTGAGGGTTGCCGTTGCTTGATTTTAGGGCTCCGAGGGTGTAAATATTCCCGGGGAGCCCTTTGTTTTTGAGATTTTGACGCAGCGAGATAAGCAAACGCGAGGGGCGCGTAACAGAGCCTCTCGCGTTTTGTTTACGGATTTATTATGAGGAGCCTGATTTTGAAAGGGGAAATTTTTATGAACACGGCGTTTAACAGCCTGCTGGCGGGGGAAAAGCTGACTAAGGACGAGAGCGCGGAGCTCTTCGACTCGGTTATCAAGGGGGAGATGAACGACGTCGAGATCGCGGCGCTCTTGGTCGCGCTCAAACTGCGCGGCGAGACGGCGGCGGAGATAGCGGGGGCGGCGGAGGCTCTGCGCGAGGGGGCGAGAGAGTTCCCGCGGCCTGATTACGTCTTCGCGGACATCGTTGGAACGGGCGGGGACGGAGCGAACACGATCAACATATCGAGCGCGGTTACGTTCGTCGCGGCGGAGGCGGGGCTGCCGGTCGCCAAGCACGGCAACAGGTCGGTGTCGTCGAAGTGCGGCGCGGCCGATCTGATGGAGCGGTTCGGCGTCAAGCTCGACATGCCGCCGCTCACGGCGCGGAAGCTGCTCGACGAGCTGCGGGTAACGTTCCTATACGCCCCCCACTACCACAGCGGCGTGCGGTACGTTCAGCCGGTCAGAAAGGCGCTCGCGACGAGGACGATGTTCAACGTCCTCGGCCCTCTTATCAACCCGGCTCGCCCCTCCGTCATGCTCGTCGGGGTTTACGAGCCCCGGCTGTGCGGCGTAGTGGCCGAGACGCTGCGCCTGCTCGGCTGCGAGCGCGCTCTCGTGGTCAACGGGCTGGGTCTCGACGAGATAGCGACCCACGGGGCGACGAACGCGGCGGAGCTCGTGAGCGGGCGGGACGAAATCGCCGAGAGGAAATTCTCTCCGGCCGATTTCGGGGTGAGGGAGTTCCCCCTCTCGTCAATAGCGGGGGGCTCTCCGGAGGAGAACGAGACCGCCATACGCGCCGTCCTCGGCGGCAAGGGCAGCGAGGCTCACGCGGCGGCCATATCAGTCAACGCGGCGGCGCTGCTCACGCTCGGCGGTCTGACGGAGAACTACAAGGACGGCTTTTCCCTCGCCATGAGCGTATTGGAGAGCGGCAAGGCTCTGGAGCGCTTTGAAAAATTCGCGAAGCTGTCTCACTCCCTCGGCGAGGCCGCGAACAGCGATGTCCGCGCTTCTTGATATCCTGCGGCGCAAGCGCGAGGACGTAGCGAAGCGCGAATCGCGCGTGCCCTATTCCGTCCTGAGGGAGAGGGCTGTTCCGACGACGCGCAGCTTCGGCGAGGCGCTACGAAAAAGCGGGGCCCGCTTCATTTTGGAGTGCAAGAAGGCGTCGCCCTCGAAGGGGCTGATCAGGGAGAATTTCGACGTCGCCGAGATAGCCGGAGTATACGGGGAGTTTGCCGACGCCGTGTCGGTGCTGACGGACGAGCCGTATTTTCAGGGGAGCCTCGATATTCTCCGCGCGTTCCGCGAAAAACTGTCCCGGCCGATACTGGCCAAGGACTTCGTCGTCGGCCCGTATCAGGTCTGCGAGGCGCGGACTTACGGCGCGGACGCCGTCCTTCTGATGCTCTCGGTATTGGACGACGAGACGTACAGGGTTTGCGCGGACGAGGCGAGGCGCCTGTCCATGGACGCGCTCACTGAGGTCCACAATGAGGAGGAGCTTGAGCGCGCGATTTCCCTCGGCGCGTCCATCATCGGAATCAACAACCGCGACCTCAAGACGCTGAAGGTTGACCTCGCCGTCTGTTCCCGCCTGCTCGGCAGGATCGCGGGCGAGGGGCGGGGTAAGAGGATCGCCGTCTGCGAGTCGGGGATAGAGTGTCATGGAGATGTCCTGCGCTTTGCGGGACAGGCGGACGCGTTTCTCGTGGGCGGCTCGCTGATGGGCTCGGACCGTCTCGATTTGGCGGTGAGACATCTGATTTACGGAAACGTGAAGGTCTGCGGCCTCACGTCGCCGGAGGACGCGGCTGCCTGTTACCGCGCGGGGGCCGTGTTCGGCGGGCTGATATTCGCGCGGGAGTCGCCGAGGATGGTCGATGACGCGGCCGCAAAAGATATTTGCACGGCGTCGCCGCTTCGCATGGCCGGCGTGTTCGTGAACGACGATATTCGGCGGATTGCAAGACTGGCGTCGGATCTTTCGCTTGCCGCGGTTCAGCTTCACGGCGAGGAGACGGGCGAGTTCATCGAAGAACTGCGCAAAGAGCTGCCGGGCGGCTGCGAGATATGGAAGGCGGTCAGGGTCGGGGAGACGATGCCGGACATTGAGGGCTTGAACGCGGATCGCGCGCTGCTGGATGTTCTCGACAGCCGCGCGCGCGGCGGCGCGGGCATAAGTTTTGACTGGTCCTTGCTTGGCAAAATACCCTCCGATGCGAGAACAAAGCGGGTTATCCTGGCGGGAGGAATCGGCGCGGGAAACGCGCTCCGCGCGTCAATGGCCGGGTGCTTCGCCATAGACGTCAATTCGGGCGTAGAAATAACCGGCCTGCCCGGCAAGAAGGATCACGAGAAAATAAAGCGGCTGTTTGATAATTTAAGGAAATTCTTTTGATTTTAGATAAGGGTCAAGGGTGACAACCCTTGCGGGGGTGTGGGGCAAGCAGCCCCACGGTTTGGTTTCCAATATTTTGATATTTTTACGGCAGGTGATATGTAATGGAAATAACAAAAGGGGCGTTCGGGGAGTTCGGCGGGATGTTTGTGCCTGAGATTTTAGCGCCGACGCTGCTGGAGTTGGAGAGGGCGTTCGAGGAGGCTCAGGCGGATCCGGCGTTCGGCGCCGAGCTTGACGGGCTGCTGAGGGAGTACGCGGGGCGGGAGACGCCGCTTTACCGGTGCAGGAACATAACCTCCGGCACGAAGGCGCGGATTTATCTGAAGCGCGAGGATTTGCTTCACGGCGGGGCGCACAAGACCAATCAGGTGCTCGGGCAGGCGCTGCTCGCGAGGCGTATGGGTAAGACGCGGCTTATCGCGGAGACGGGCGCCGGTCAGCACGGGGTGGCGACGGCCATAGCCGGGGCGCTGTTCAAGATGGAGACGCGGGTTTATATGGGGTCGAAGGACATGGAGCGCCAGGCTCCGAACGTCTTTCGCATGAGGCTGATGGGGGCGGAGGTCGTGCCGGTCGAGACGGGGAGCCGGGGATTGAAGGACGCGATCAACGAGGCTCTGCGGGATTGGGCGGGGAGTTACGAGCGCACGCACTATTTGCTCGGAACGGCCGCCGGGGCGCACCCCTTCCCGACGATAGTCAGGGAGTTCCAGCGGGTCATAGGCCGCGAGGCGAAGAGGCAGATCGCCGAGGCCGAGGGGCGGCTTCCGGACGCGGTGTTCGCCTGTGTGGGCGGCGGCTCGAACGCCATCGGGATATTCGCGGACTTCATAGACGAGCCCTCGGTGGAGCTCGTCGGCGTCGAACCGGCGGGGCATGGCCTGCACACCGAAAAGCACGGCGCGACGATCGAGAAGGGGCGTCCGGGAATTTTGCACGGCAGTTACAGCTATGTTTTACAGGACGAGGACGGACAGATAAGGGAATCGCATTCGATCTCGGCGGGGCTCGACTATCCCGGCGTCGGGGCGCAGCACTCGTACCTGCACTCGATCGGACGCGCGAAGTACGTGGGCGCGACGGACAAGGAGGCGCTCGGCGCGTTCGCCCTTCTCTCGCGCGAGGAGGGGATAATCCCGGCCCTCGAGTCGTCCCACGCCCTGGCGGAGGCCATGAAACGCGCGCGCGCGGCCAAGGAGGAACAGGTGTATATAGTCAACTTGTCGGGGCGCGGCGACAAGGATATGGAGCAGGTTATGCGCAGCGCGCAAGGGGGGGAGTCAAGATGAGCCTGAGATACGAGAGGATGTTCGCGTTGCTCCGAGAACACCGCGAGGGCGCTTTTATCCCGTTCGTCACGCTCGGCGACCCCAACATGACGGAGAGCGAGGCGATAATCGAAACCCTTCTTGACAGCGGAGCCGACGCGCTGGAGCTCGGGCTGCCGTTTTCCGACCCCGTGGCGGACGGCCCCGTCATTCAGGCCGCCGCGAACAGAGCGCTCAAAAGCGGCGCGACCACCGGAGCGTGTTTTGAGCTTATGGCGAGGGTGCGGAAAAATTACCCGGGCGTTCCGTTCGGGCTTCTCGTTTACGCGAATTTAGCGCTCGGCAGAGGGATGGAGAATTTCTACGCGCGAGCCGCCGAGTGCGGGGCGGATTCCGTGCTCGCGGCCGACGTCCCGGTTGTATCGGCGAAGTCCTTTGCCGGTGAGGCGGAGAGGGCGGGAATCGCCCCCGTGTTCATAGTCCCGCCGAACGCGGATGAGGCGAAACTGCGCGAGATAGCCGGATTGTCGAAGGGTTACGTCTATTTCCTGGGGCGGGAGGGAGTTACGGGCGCGGATCGGGAGATGAACGCCCCGCTTGCCTCGAAGATAGCTTTCCTTAAGGACGCGGGCTCTCCGCCGGTCGTAGTCGGCTTCGGCATCTCGCGCCCCGAGCACGTAAAGGCGTGCCTCAACGCCGGGGCGGACGGAGCCATAGCCGGTTCCGCGACGGTCGCGATAATCGCGGCCAACTTGGGCGACGCGAAAAAAACGCGCGCGCTGCTGCGCGAGTTTGTAGGCACGATGAAGGCCGCAACTAATTACCGGTGAGGAGCGCGCCGCCCTTGGCCGCCCGCTCCCGGATAAGAGGACACAAACACAATGAAGCTCTCCGACGTGCCGCGAGCGAGAGCTTCATTGCCTATGGAATTTAGCCGTTTTGGGACGCGGAGCCGGTCAGGTTTTTTAGAGTAATAATTTAACCTACAGCTCAAATATCTCGTCGGCGCTCACGATCTTTGTTCCGGCGGCGCCGAGTACGGCGGCCGCCCGCCCGTTGTCCGTCACGCGCAGTATCACGCAGGCGTCCGAGGTCCTGCACGTGATAAACGCGTAGGCGTACTCGACGCTTATGCCGGCCTCCGCGAGCGCGGCGAGCGAGTTGGCGAGCCCGCCCGGCTTATTGTCTATCAGCGCCGCGATCACCGGCGTTACCGAAACGGCGTACCCCGCGTTCATCAGAGCCTCAAGCGCCTTCTTCGTGTCGCTCACTATGACGCGCAGTATACCGAAGTCGGTCGTGTCGGCAATGGACATCGCCCGCAGATCGACGCCGCTCTCGCCCATTATTTTCGCCGCCTCAGCGAGACGGCCGCTCCTGTTCTCCAAAAAAACGGAAATCTGTTCAATGCTCATTTATCGCGCCTCCCGTCAAATTTTGCGCTTGTCTATCACGCGAACGGCTTTGCCCTCGCTCCTTGTGATGGATTTCGGCGAGACGAGCCTCACCTTCGGCGAGATGCCGAGCATCGAGCGCATAGCCGCGGTCAGCTCGTCCTCGTGCGCGGACACGCCGCTTACGGTGTCGGAGAACATCTCCGGCGTCATCTCCACCTGTACCTCGAACGTATCTGTGTGGTTCACCCTGTCGACTATTATCTGATAGTTCGACGACAGGCCGCGGCTCATCAGCGCGGCCTCTATCTGCGACGGGAAGACGTTCACGCCCCTGATTATGAGCATGTCGTCGCTCCTGCCCATGAGGCGCGACATCTTGGCCAGCGTCCTGCCGCACGAGCAGGGCTCGGCGCTCAATACGCATATGTCCCTCGTCCTGTACCGAATGAGCGGGAAGGCGTCCTTCGTTATGCACGTAAAGACTATCTCGCCCTTCGAGCCGTATGGCAGCACCTCGCCGGTGGCCGGGTCGATTATCTCGGCGATGAAATGGTCCTCGTTTATGTGCATCCCCGTCTGTTCCGAGCACTCGAACGAGACGCCGGGGCCCGATATTTCGGTAAGGCCGTATATGTCGTAAGCCTTTATACCGATCGTCTTCTCTATATCGCGGCGCATCTCCTCGCTCCACGCCTCGGCCCCGAAGATTCCGGCCTTGAGCTTTATCTGATCGCGCAAACCCTGAGCGACTATCGTCTCAGCGAGGAACGCCGCGTAGGAGGGCGTGCAGCAGAGTATCGTCGCGCTGAGGTCGCACATGAACTGGAGCTGACGTTCCGTGTTGCCGGAGGACATGGGCAGCGTGAGCGAGCCGACCCTGTGCGAGCCGCCGTTGAGTCCCGGGCCTCCCGTGAACAGCCCGTAGCCGTAAGAGACCTGCACTACGTCCTCGTCAGTGCCGCCCGCCGCCACGACGGCGCGCGCGCAGCAGTCCTCCCATATGTCCAAATCGTGCCGCGTGAAAAACGCGACGACGCGCTTGCCGGTGGTGCCGCTCGTCGATTGGATGCGAACGGCGTCCTTCAGGGGCACGGCCAAAAATCCGTAGGGGTAGGCGTCCTTCAAGTCATCCTTCGTGGTGAACGGAAGTTTGTGCAAGTCGTCGGCCGATTTTATGTCCTCCGGCTTTACGCCCTTCTCGTCCATCTTTTTCCTGTAAGGCGCGACGCTGTCGTATACGCGCCTTATTACGGCGGAGAGCCTCTCCGACTGTATGCCCCTGATCGCGCCGCGCGGCGCGCACTCGACCTCTTCCTGATAGTAGTTCAACCTTCACACACCCTTTTGTCGATTATGAAGGGGCGGCCGCCCCCTTTTAGCGCGAAAAATATTATCTCACGAACAAAAGCGGCGCGCAACACGCGCTGTTATGTAAACGCCGATTTATTGTCAGGAGCCTAATAGGGTAACGATAAAACCCCGACCGCGTTCCGGGCGATCCCGCTGTTCAACGGAAGCGTAAAAAGCGTCCATATTGTGTTAGAATACTATGCGTCAGTTGTATTATGGAGGCGTATATAATGTTCAAAACTTTGATAAAAGCGTTGGGGTTCGATCCGAACAAAAAGCTGGTCGACAGTTACAGGAAACGGGCGGAGCGGATAAACGCCCTGCGCGAGGCGGCGCGGGGTATGGCGGATGAGGAGCTCTCCGCTTCGGCCGCCTTCTTCCGCGCGCGGCTGGCCGACGGCGAGAGCTTGGACGATTTGCTGCCGGAGGTATTCGCGCGAGTGCGCGAGGTCTCGCGCAGGACGCTCGGGCTCGAACACTTCGACGAACAGCTCATAGGCGGCATGGCTCTCCACGAGCACAAGATAGCCGAGATGAAGACGGGCGAAGGCAAGACGCTCGCCGCCACTCTCTCCGTCGTGCTGAACGCGATCGATGACAGGGGCGTTCACCTCGTCACGGTGAACGACTACCTGGCGAAGCGCGACGCGGACTGGATGGGGCCGATATACCGCGGCATGGGTTTATCCGTCGGGGTGATATACCCCTTCATGCCGCAGGAGGAACGCCGCGCCGCTTACAGGGCCGACATAACCTACGGCACCAACAGCGAGTTCGGCTTCGACTACCTGCGCGACAACATGGAGCACTCGCCGGGCGAACAGGTTCAGCGAGGGCATCACTACTGCATAGTGGACGAGGTCGACTCGATACTCATAGACGAGGCGCGCACTCCGCTCATAATATCCGGCCCGTCCGAGGACAACATCGAGCCGTACAAGCGGGCCGACTCGCTGGCGCGGTCGCTGCGCAAGGGAACGGACTTCGAGATCGACGAGAAGGAGCGCAACGTCGCCCTAACCGAGGAGGGCATAGCGAGGTGCGAATCGCTTCTGAAGCTCCCCGACCTGTTCACGGACTACGGCAACACGGAGCTCGCGCACAAGATAAGCCAGAGCTTGAAGGCGCATCACCTCTTCACGCGCGACATTCACTACGTCGTGGACAGCGGCGAGGTGGTCATAATAGACGAGTTCACCGGCAGGCCGATGATAGGCCGCCGTTACTCCGAGGGGCTTCACCAGGCTATAGAGGCCAAGGAAAAAGTCCGCGTAGGCCGCGAAAATCAGACCCTCGCCACTATAACCCTGCAAAATTACTTCAGGATGTACGGGAAACTCGCCGGAATGACCGGCACGGCGCTCACCGAGGCGGAGGAGTTCAAGGAGATATACGGCCTCGACGTCGTAGTCGTCCCGACGCACCTTGACATGGTGAGGACAGACAACCCGGACGCCATATTCCGCACAAAAACCGAGAAATTCAACGCGGCGGCCGACGAGGTGGCGGAATGCCATCAGAAGGGTCAGCCCGTGCTCGTGGGCACGTCGTCCATTGAGAACTCCGAAAAAATGAGCAAGCTTCTCAAAGCCCGCAAAATACCGCACAACGTCCTGAACGCGAAGGTGCATGACAGGGAAGCGGCGATAGTGGCGCAGGCCGGCAGGCTCGGAACCGTAACCGTCGCCACGAATATGGCCGGACGAGGCACCGACATCGTGCTGGGCGGCAACCCCGAATTCCTGGCGAAGGAAGAGGCGGGGAAAAAGGGCATGGAGCTTCCGTCGCCGGAGTATGACAAGCTGCTCGCCGATTTCAAGGCGCAGTGCGAGTCCGAACACGAGGCCGTCGTGGGTCTCGGCGGACTGCGCATAATCGGCGTCGAGCGCCATGAGTCGCGGCGCATAGACAACCAGCTCAGGGGGCGCTCAGGCAGACAGGGCGACCCGGGGGAGAGCCGCTTTTACGTCGCGCTCGACGACGATCTTCTGCGCCTGTTCGGCGGCGAAAAGGTCCAGGGCCTGATGACTAAGCTCGGGATGCAGGAGGGCGAGAGCATAGAGCACCCGCTCCTGAGCCGCACGATAGAGGGCGCGCAGAAAAAGGTCGAGTCCATGCACTTCGACATACGCAAACAGCTCCTCTCCTACGACAACGTGATAAACAAGCAGAGGGAGGCCGTCTACAAGGAGCGCGCGGCGATAATATCCGACGACGACGTGAAGGAGCGTACATGGAACATATTGCTCGACACGTTCGACGACATCGCCTCTCCCGACAAGGTGTTCTCCGGCGACGCGGAGGAGCCTGACATAAACGCCGTGGGCACGAGGCTCAAAGCCCTCTTCTGGCCCGGTATAGACGCCCCGCTCAGGGACGTCGCCGCGCGCGGGGATTTTGACGCCGCGCTGGAGGAGATACGCGCAATTCTTAAAGACCGCTTCGACAAAAAAATCGAGGAGATGGGCGGCGAGACCGCCGAAAGCATATTCCGCTACATACTGCTCCAGTCGCTCGACGACAACTGGCGCGAGCACCTGCTCGGCATGGACGAGCTGAGGCGCGGCATCGGCCTTCGCGCAATAGGCCAGAAGGATCCCCTCGTGGAGTACCAGTTCGAGTCGTACAACCTGTTTCAGCAGATGCTGCAAACCATCCGCGAGCACGTTGCCGAGTACGCGCTGCGCGTCCGGGTGGTGACGGAGGACAGGACGAGCCGAAGGCGCGAAATGAGGGAGAGCCGGGATATGCTGCTCCCGGGAGCAGGGCCGGGGATGTCCGGGGAAGCGCGCGCGGCGGCGCGGGCCGCCGGGGACGCGAAGCCTCAGCCAATTCACAAGGGGCCGAAAACAGGCAGAAACGATCCCTGCCCCTGCGGCAGCGGCAAGAAGTACAAACACTGCCACGGAAGGGACGCGGGGACTCCCGCGGCGGACGACGCGCCGAAGAGCGCCTGATCCGGGAGGTAGGACTGTTGTTGAGGAAGCGCGGAATTTCACTATATATATGCTCGTTTATATCGTTGCTGTGCGTATCGGTTTTCAGCTCCGCGGCCGGCGCCGCGGCGTGGAACGCGAAGAGCGACCTGCTGAGGGTGGCGGACGAGTCGCCGTCGATAGCGGCGTTCCCCGACGCCGAGGGCATCGTTTTGCTCAGTCATTACCTCTACAAGCTGCTCCCCGACGGGAGCGAGGAAAAAACTCACAGGACGCTGATAATTCCCGCCGATAAGAGCGGGAAACTTACCATACCGTACACCGCGCGCGAGGGCGCGGTGGTTCTGACGGCGTCATGGCTCGACTCCGACAGCGGAAAGGCGCTTGCCCCGCTCGACTACACGTTTGCCCCGCTGAAACAGATCGAGGTCACGGTTCCGCCCGGAATGGCCGGGCAGGTGATCGCGCTCGAGACCGTGACCGTTATCCCAAGAAGGTACAACGTTGACGACTGCCTGACGCTCGCCGGTGATATGCCGAGGTGGGAGCAGCGGGTTGACGTCGAGTTCCCCGAGGGCATGGACATATACTGGCAGGGTGTGGGAGTGCGAAATCCCTCCCGCGCGCTGACCGGCGGACTTGACCGGGCGTCCTGGGCGCTGACCAACCAGGGAGTGATTAAGGAGTCCGGGTTCATAGACGCGCGCCGCCCGACATTGGCGTTCAGCCTTCGGCAAGGGACGTCGTACTCGCTGCGCGGCCTCTCCGAGGCGGAGGGCGCTTTTCACGCCCCGAACCCGCCCTCCGGCCTCTCCTCTTCATCGCGCAACCTGAAAAGGGACGGCAACGCGATAGAAAGGCTCCTGCGCGAGGACGCCGCGCTGTCGCCGAAGGATGCCGCGTTTACGGCGGCTAAATGGTTCGAAGCTCTGGGTTACAAAGTACAGATATTCTGGAGCCCCAAGATGGAGATAACCAAGGAGAGTCCAGACTGCGCGGAGCTCTGGCGGGAACCGCTTCTGACAGTGAGCGCCGGTAATAAGGAGACATATTACTTCACGCCGTCCTTCGGCTTTGGCCCGGTTCCCGCTTATTTGAGCGGCAAACCCGTCTATCGATACGACGGCGATACGACTCAGAGAACCGTGATGCCGTCCGGCCCCCCGGCGCTGAACTCGCTCACCGGAACGTGGCAGCTCTCACTGGGAGCCGACGGGGCGGCGTCCGGCTCGCTCGAAATCAACGTGACGGGAGGGTGGATCGACGTACTCTCAATGGGGCGCGTCCCGTCCTCCGAAGACGTCGCCGCCGAAATTCAGAAAGCCTTCGTGTTCGGCGTTCCGAATATGGCGATCGAGGACGTCTCCGTTAAGGAATCGAATGACGGCTACCGCGTTACGCTGAACGTCCGCGCGCCGCTCGGCATCGTAGGCGGCAAGGATATGCTCGTTCGCCTGCCCGGCTTCATCCCGGCGGCTTTAGCCAATATTCCGAGGGGCGGCGAATTTTCGTTCAGCTTCCCGTTCATATTCAACCAAGTAATCTTCATATCCACGCCTAAGGGTTATTACAGGTCTGTAACGCCGCCGGAAAAGTCCCGGGCGGGCGACGGCAATTCAACAATAGACAAGTCGATAGTCCACTGGGAGAAAAGGGCCCGCATCGAGGCGGAGTGCAAATGGACGGTGAGAACGCTGAAAATAGACGCGGCGTCCGCGTCCCGAATAACCTCCCAGATGGAAACGGAACTCAAATGGGCGGATACCGGCGTCCCACTCAGGGCGAGATAGGAGCGTATTTTATGAGCGATAAAAGAGAAGAACTCGCGGCTCTTATAAAATCTGCGGCGGCGGCCGTGGCTGATTCAAGGGGGGCTTCGCTTCCCGGCAACTTCACCGTGTTGATAGAGCGCCCCAAGCGCGAAGGGCAGGGCGACTGGGCGACTAACGCGGCGATGCAGCTCGCCAAGGTCTGCCGCGCCAAACCTATGGAGCTCGCCGGGGAGATGGCCGCTCATTTGCGGGATATGGCCGCGAAAAGCGCCGATATTGCCTCCGTCGAGGCGGCCGCCCCGGGGTTTCTCAACTTCACCATGACTAATAACTGGATAGCGTCCCTGATCGCCGAGGTGCTGGCCAAGGGGGACGACTACGGGCGCAGCGACTCGGGCGGCCGCCGCAGGGTGCAGGTCGAGTTCGTGAGCGCCAACCCTACGGGGCCGATTCACCTCGGCCACGGCAGAGGCGCGGCGATAGGGGACGTCATGTCGTCGATACTGGAGTTCTCCGGCTGGGATGTCGAGCGGGAGTATTACATCAACGACGCCGGGGTTCAGATGGATAACCTCGGCAAATCGACGCAGTCGCGGTATTTCGCCCTGCTCGGGCGGGGGGACGAAGCCCCCTTCCCGGAGGACGGGTACCCGGGGGATTATATAGAGGATATAGCGAAAACAATTCTGCGCGAGCACGGCCCCTCTCTCGCGGAGAAACCTCTCGGCGAGACGGTCGGATTTTTCAGGGACGAGACCTGCGCCGAGGTTTTGAAGGTCATACGGAAGGATTTGGACGACTTCGGGGTTCGCTTTAACGTCTGGTTCTCGGAGAAGTCCCTCTATGAGGGCGACGCGGCGGCCAAGACGATAGAGCGCCTTAGGGCGCGCGGCTGCGCCTACGACAAGGACGGCGCGGTGTGGTTCAAAGCGACGGACTTCGGCGACGAGAAGGACCGCGTGCTGATAAAGAACACCGGCGTACCGACGTACTTCACCTCGGATATAGCGTATATGCTGAACAAATACGAGCGCGGCTTCGAGAGGCTGATATATGTCTGGGGGGCTGACCATCACGGCTACGTTCCCCGCGTCCGCGCGGCGAACGAGGCTCTCGGCGGGAACAACGAGAGTTTCGAGGTCATGCTCATACAGTTCGTCAGCCTGCTGCGCAACGGCGAGCCGATAGCCATGTCGAAGCGGGCG
>BOCB01000039.1 GCA_026002695.1 Synergistales bacterium | reverse complement strand
CAACGGCGTCGATCCTATGACGGGGCAGCGAATCGGCTTGGAGACGGGCGACGCTTCGACGTTCAAGACGTTCGGCGACCTCTACTCCGCGTTCGAGAAGCAGCTCGACTACGTAGTAACCGCCAAGATAGAGGTTGACAACTATCTGCGCGCTCGTTACGCCGAGTTCTTCCCCGCGACGTTCCTCTCGGTCCTGATACGCGACTGCGTGCGGAACGGCAAGGACTACTACAACGGCGGCCCTCGCTACAACAGCGACTATATACAGTGTACCGGCATAGGCACGACGACGGACAGCCTCTCGGCGATAAAGAAGCACGTCTTCGAGGATAGGAAGGTCTCGCTCAGCGAGCTCGTCGGCGCCTGCAACAAAAACTGGGAGGGGAATGAGGCGCTGCGCCTGTCAATATGGAACAAGACGCCCTTCTACGGCAACGACGACGATTACGCCGACGACATAATGCGCGGCGTATACGAAAGCCTGTACAATGCCATAGACGGGCGGCGCAGCATACTCGGGCCGACTTATCACATAAACATGCTCTCTACGACGTGCCACAACTATTTCGGCAAGATGACGGCCGCGACGCCGAACGGGCGCTTTAAGGGAACGCCCATCTCCGACGGGACATCGCCGAGCCACGGGGCGGACCGCAACGGCCCGACGGCTGTGGTCAATTCGCTCGGCAAGATGGATCAGGTGAAGTCAGGCGGCACGTTGCTGAATCAGCGTTTCCTCCCGTCGGTTTTCGCCGGCGAGGAGGGCATAGACGGAATTGTAAACTTGGTGCGTACTTATTTCAAGCTCGGCGGACACCATATACAGTTCAACGTGGTTGACGAGGAGACTTTGCGCGAGGCGCAGAAAGCGCCGGACGCGCACAGGGGTCTCTTGGTGAGGGTGGCCGGATACAGCGATTATTTCGTCGATCTTGACATGTATCATCAGGAGGAGATAATCGCCCGCACAGCGCAGGAAGTAATTTGAATTTTGAATAAGGGTCAAGGGTGATAACCCTTGTTGGGGGTGTGTGGGCGAACAGCCCCCACGGTTTAATATTTGCCTTAATGTTTGTTGGGAGGACTTATGACTTACGATTTCGACGCGCCTGTGAACAGGCTTGGCACTGATTGCGAGAAGTGGGACGACACGGAGGATATGTTCGGCAAGGCGGGGCTTCTCCCGTTCTGGGTGGCGGACATGGATTTCAAGGCCGCGCCGGAGATATTGGACGCGCTGCATAAACGCGCGGATGAGGGTGTTTTCGGCTATCACAAATTTACGGAACGCGCGCGCGAGGCCGCCGCGAACTGGCAGAGGACGCGTCACGGCTGGGACGTGAGCGCGAAGGACGTCGGGGGATTCACGCCGGGAGTTATAATCGGGCTGATCTCGGCGGTGTTGGAGTTCACCGAGCCAGGCGACGAGATAATTATTCAGACGCCGGTGTACCCGCAATTTTTTAATATTGTGAAGCTGAATAACAGAATTGTCGCCGAAAACCATCTGATTGAGACCGAGGACGGCTGGCGAATCGATTTCGAGGGCTTTGAGAAGTTAATAACGCGACAGGGCTCGAAGGTCAAGATGCTGATAATGTGCAGCCCGCATAATCCCGTGGCCCGCGTCTGGCGCAAGGACGAGCTGCTGCGCCTCGCGGAGATATGCGCGCGCCGCGGGATCATTGTCCTGTCCGACGACATACATCAGGACATAGTGTACAGCGACGCGAAACATATGCCCATCGGGAGCGTTGCGCCTGAGATAGAGCCGTTCTTGGTGACGTTCGTCGCGCCGAGCAAGACGTTCAACATGGCGGGGCTGTACGCGTCCGCGTGGATAGCGCGTGACGCCAAGATGAGGTCGCGCATGAGGAAGGCGTCCAAGGCTCTGCACGCGCACAGCGTCAGCGCGGTGGGTATGGTCGGTCTTGAAACGGCTTACGAAAAGTGCGCGCCGTGGTGCGATCAGTTAGTGACATATCTCGAAAAGAGCCGCGCGTTCGTCGAGAATTTCCTGAAGGAGAGGACGCCGAGGATAAAGCTGCGCCACCCGGAGGGGACGTATGTATTCTGGCTCGACTTCCGTGATTACGGGCTCGGCAATAAAGAGCTTCAGAGGGTGTTGGTCGAGGACGCAGGCGTGGCGCTGAACGCGGGGATAAACTTCGGCGCTGAGGGCGACGGCTTCGCGAGGCTCAACATCGGCTGCCCCAAGAGCCAGCTCGAAGAGGGTTTGACGCGGATAGAGAGCGCGTTCACCAAAAGATAGGGGCGAGTCGGAAGCATGAGCATCCGGGAGGAACCGCAGAGGTACTGCCGTTTCAAAGCCGACGGCAAGATTTATAACGGGCTTGTGCGCGGGAAAATGGTTGACATAGTTGACGGGGACATCTTCAGCGGGTTTTCCGGCATGAGGATGAGTTACCCCGTCGATCATTTGAAGTTTCTGCCGCCGATTACGCCGACAAAGATATGGTGCGTGGGGCGCAATTACCTCGGACACGTGAAGGAGCTCGACCACGACGTGCCGAAGGAGCCGCTGATATTCATGAAGCCCGTCACTGCGACGGTGGGGAGCGGGGATTCTGTTCGTGTGCCTGAATGGGCGGGAAGGGTGGACTACGAGGGCGAGCTCGCGGCCATAATAGGCCGTCCCTGCCGCAAAGTGAGTGAGGCGGACGCGCTCTCTCACGTGCTCGGCTACTCGTGCTTCAACGACGTAACGGCGCGCGATCTCCAGACCGATAACAACTGGATACGAGCCAAGGGCTTCGACGGCTTCGGCCCGTTAGGTCCGCTGATACTGATTACGGAGGAGATGCCGGACGACGCGAGGATAACTACGAGGCTGAACGGGGTAGCCGTTCAGCAGGATACGTTCTCGAACATGATATTTTCGGTCGCGAGGATAATATCGTTCATAAGCGCGTTCGCCACGCTCGAACCGGGCGACGTGATAGCTACCGGTACGCCTGAGGGCGTCGGCCCTGTGCGCGGCGGCGACAGGGTCGAGGTTGAGATAGACGGAATAGGCACGCTCACCAACCCGTTCATATCGGACAGCGAAGTAACGCAGACGGAGCGGTCGGTGCTGAGGATTTTGGATTAGCGTTTGCCGCACTTGACGCTCCCGCGCTGTTGCTGTAAAATTTCAAGAAGAGTTGATTTATTGTTAAGAACCTACAAGGGCGAAGATAAAATACGTTGGAGGGGTATCGCGCAATGAAGTTGATTATCGACACAAACAAATGTATCGGATGCGGAGTTTGTATGCAGATATACCCCGACGTATTCGAGCTGGACGACGATGAAGGCAGGGCTCTGATAAAGGAAGCGGACGAATTTGATGACGCGAAGCTCCGCGATGCTATTGATAATTGCCCGATGTCTTGCATAAACAAATAACCTGTGATACAATTTTTTTCCGTTGGGGCCTATAGCTCAATTGGTTAGAGCCACCGGCTCATAACCGGAAGGTTCCAGGTTCGATTCCTGGTAGGCCCACCATTCTCCAATGATCGGACATGGGATTAGGTGGATAAATGTTGCAAAAAACTGAACAACCACCAGCTAAAGCTGGTGGTTGTTCAGTTTTTTGTGTTTTCCGTTTTTATGCTTAAAATACATGCCAAATAAAGGCAAATTATAATATAATAACGGAAATGCTTTTACACTATGCGTAATTTCCGCATTTTTGTAAGCGATGTTGCGGTCAGCAACGAGAGAGGGGGTGCGCCATGAAATTCAGCTATTTCCCGGGATGTACGCTCAAGACGAAGGCTAAGGAACTGGATTCTGCGGCGCGCGGCGCGGCCGAGGTTCTCGGTGTGGAAATCGAGGAGCTCGACGAGTGGCAGTGCTGCGGGGCGGTCTATCCGTTAGCGAGGGACGAGATAGCCACAAGGCTGTCGGCGGCGCGCGCGCTTATTGACGCGAAGAGGAAGGGGCAGGATCTCCTGACGCTCTGCTCCGCCTGCCATCATGTTATCAAGCGGGTGAACGACGACATGAAGACGGACGCGGATATGCGGGGGAAGGTGAACAACTACGTTCAACCCGAGGCTCCTTACGAGGGCGAGACAAGGGTCGTCCATTATTTGGAGATGCTGCGGGACAACGTGGGCTTCGGCGAAATAAAAAAACTGGTAACGAACCCGCTGAAGGACAGGAAGATAGGCGCGTACTACGGCTGTATGCTGCTGCGCCCGAGCTCCGTAATGAGCTTCGATAATCCGGAGAACCCGAGGATCATCGAGGACTTCATATCGGCGATCGGTGCCGAGCCCGTGATATATCCCTATCGCAACGAGTGCTGCGGGGGCTACCTCGCCCTTGAGGACAGGGGTATCTCAAAGGATATGTCGTCGCGCGTGATGAGATCGGCCGCCAAAGCGGGGGCGGACTCCATCATAACGGCATGCCCGCTGTGCCTGTACAACCTGAACGAGAACGGGACAGGCGAGCTGCCCGTCCGCTACTTCACGGAGCTGCTCGCCGAGGCTCTTGGCGTGAAGTCGGAGGGAGGTCTTGCCCGTGCATGTTGACGAGAAGAAATGGGCGGCGGACATAACCCTTTCGAGCGGAGCCAACGTTAAGAAGTGTATGAAGTGCGGGAAGTGCTCGGGCGCGTGTCCCAATTACGCCGAGATGGATATTCACCCGCATAAGTTCGTGTCGATGATAAACGACTGCGACGTGTCCGCTCTGCTGGCGTCCAAGTCCATCTGGAAGTGCCTGTCGTGCTTCGCCTGCGTGGAGAGATGCCCGCGCGACGTGAAGCCCGCCAACATAATAGAGGCGGTCAGGACGAGGGTACTGGCCCCGCAGGGGCAAAACCGCCTGACGCCCGAAGGGTTGCCGAAGTTCATAAAGGACCTCGGCGAGGACGCCGAGAAGATCCCTCAACAGCTGCTGGCGAGCGCCTTCCGAAAATACAGCCGGTAGGGGCGGCCATTTGCCGCCCGTCCAACAAGGCGGCCGCCCGTTCTGGCAGCAAATCGCCTTTATGCAGGGGCGGCATTTTGCCGCCCGCTCTAACGAATAAATTGGTCTCTTAAATCGCCTTTTTCAGAGGAAGTGAGTTACTTGCAAAGGATCGGAGTGTTTGTCTGTTGGTGCGGGAGCAACATCGCGGCTACCGTCGACGTCGAGGCCGTTACGGAGGCCGTGAGGACGGAGCCGGGGGTGGTGGTCGCCACTAACTCCCAATATATGTGTTCCGAGGGCTGGCAGTCGTCAATACGAAACGCCGTCGCCGAGCACAAGCTGACCGGCATAGTCGTCTGCGCCTGTTCCCCTAGGATGCACGAGCCTACGTTCCGCAAAGCGGCGGCTGCGGCCGGCATGAACCCGTACATGGTCGAGATAGCTAACATCCGCGAGCAGTGCTCGTGGATACACAAGGATAAACCGGAAGCGACGGAGAAGGCAATAATTCTCGCCCGCGCGGCAGTGGCAAAGCTGAACTTGGACAAGCCCCTCACAGCCGGGGAGAGCCCTGTTACGAAACGCGCGCTCGTCATAGGCGGGGGCATCGCCGGAATACAGACCGCGCTCGATATAGCGGACGCCGGCTACGAGGTCGACATAGTCGAGAAATCCCCGACGATAGGCGGCAAGATGGCGATGCTCGACAAGACGTTCCCGACGCTCGACTGCTCGGCCTGCATACTGACGCCTAAGATGGTCGACGCGGCAGCCGCCGAAAAGATAAGCCTGTACACGTACAGCGAGGTGGAGAGCGTAAAGGGCTTCGTCGGAAACTTTACGGTGGAGATAAGAAAGCACGCCCGCAGCGTCAATTCCGAGCTCTGTACGGGATGCGGCGTCTGCATGGAGAAGTGCCCCTCCAAGAAGACGAAGAGCGAGTTCAATCAGGGACTCAGCAACAGGAGCGCCATATACATTCCGTTCGCTCAGGCTATTCCCAACGTACCTGTGATAGACCGCGAGGCTTGCATTAAATTTCAGACAGGCAAGTGCGGCGTGTGCGAGAAGGTCTGCACGGCCAAGGCTGTCGATTACGAGCAGCAGGACGAGATTGTAACAAAACAGTACGGCGCGATAGTCGCCGCCACAGGCTTCAACCCCATCAAACTCGACAATTTCGACGAATTCGCGTACTCGCAGTCCCCCGACGTAATAACGTCGCTCGAGTTCGAACGCCTCTGCAACGCGGCGGGCCCGACGAAGGGTCACGTCGTCCGCCCGTCCGACCACGAGGAGCCGAAGACCATCGTCTTCGTGCAGTGCGTCGGCTCGCGCTCGACCGTCGATTGCGGCAAGACGTACTGCTCGAAGATATGCTGCATGTACACGGCGAAGCACGCCATGCTGCTGCGCGAGAAGTACCCCGGCACGGAGGTCTACGTGTTCTATATCGATGTCCGCACGCCCGGCAAGAGCTTCGACGAGTTCTACAGGAGGGCTGTAGAGGAGTACAACGTACACTACGTAAAGGGCATGGTCGGCAAAGTGGCGCCCGAGGACGGACATCTCCGCGTTCAGGCGTCCGATTTGATCGCCGACAAGCAGATAATCATCGACGCGGATTTGGTCGTATTAGCGCCGGCGATAGAGCCGGACCCGTCAGCGAGGGCGCTCGGCACCATGCTCACGGCGAGCATGGACACGAACGACTTCTTCACGGAGGCGCACCCGAAGCTGCGCCCCGTCGAGAGTCCAACGGCCGGTATATTCCTCTCCGGCGTCTGCCAAGGACCGAAGGACATACCGGACACGGTGGCTCAGGCGGGAGCTGCGGCCTCCAAGGTTATCGGGCTCCTGTCGAAGGACAAGCTCATAGGCAACCCCTGCGTCGCCGAATGCAATGAGCCGCTCTGCAACGGCTGCTCGGCGTGCGAGCTCGTCTGCCCCTACGGAGCTATAACATACGAGGAGAAGCCGGTCTTCGATCACGGCGTCAGGGAAACCCGCAGGGTGGCGTCCGTCAACGAAGCGCTCTGTCAGGGCTGCGGAGCTTGTACGGTTACTTGTCCGTCAGGCGCGATGGACCTGAAGGGCTTCACCAACCTACAGATAATGGCGGAGGTGGACGCGATATGCCGATAGACGAAAAGGGGACGTTCAGGCCGAAGATAGTGGCTTTCTGCTGTAACTGGTGCAGTTACGCCGGGGCGGATCTCGCCGGTTCGAGCAGGCTCAATTACCCCGCCGACATAAAGATAATCCGCGTGCCCTGCTCCTGCCGCGTCAACCCGCTGTTTATGCTGAGGGCATTCCAGCGCGGCGCGGACGGTGTGATAATGTGCGGCTGCCATCCCGGGGACTGTCACTACACGTCGGGCAATTACTTCGCGCGCCGCAGGATGACGCTCCTCTTCGGGATGCTCGACTACCTCGGCATCGAGAAGGGGCGCACGCGCGTCGAGTGGGTCTCGGCGGCGGAGGGTCAGAAGTTCGCCGGTACGATGAACCAATTTGCCGAGACGGTAAAGTCTCTCGGCGAGTGCAGGAGGATAGAGGATCTCAGATGCAAAGAATCCGTGGGATGATGCGCGACAGAGCGGCGGAGATGCTGCGAAGCGGCAGCGTCTCCAAGGTGCTGGGGTGGGAGAAGGGCGAGTTCGCTTACGACGAGACGCCCGCGATCTTCACCTCGGCGGATGAGCTATGCTCGGACAATGAGCTCGGCGGCCTCGTCTACGACGGATTCTCGTCCGCCATGCTCAGCAAGTACCTGATAAACGCCACGAAGAAGGACAAGGAGGGCAAAGCCCCAAAGGCGCTCGTCTTCCTGAAGCCGTGCGACTCGTACAGCTTCGCCCATCTTCTTAAGGAGCGCAAGGTCGAGCGTGAGAACGTGTACGCGGTTGGCGTTGAGTGCCGCGGTATGCTCGACATAGAGAAAATCCGCCTCAAGGGCGCGAAGAGCATAAAGTCCGTAGAGGAGAGCGGGGACAGCGTAAACGTCAGCTCCTTCACCAAGGACTACACCTTTCCGAGAGGCGAGGTTCTGCTCGAAAAGTGCGTTACGTGCAAGGGGCTGGACTTCAAATACTGCGACGAGGTAATAGGCGGCGGCAACGAGATAAACTGGAACAGGCTCGACCGCTTCGCCGGAGTCGAGATGATCGAGGAGATGACACCGGAGGAGAGGTTTAACTTCTGGCGCGGCGAGCTCTCGCGCTGCATACGCTGCAACGCGTGCCGCAACGCATGTCCCGTCTGCTCGTGCAACAAGTGCGTCTTCGACAATACTGATTCCGGCGTTCAGTCAAAGGCGAACGCCGACAGCTTCGAGGAGAACATGTTCCATATAATCAGGGCGTTTCACGTAGCTGGGCGCTGCACGGACTGCGGCGAGTGCAGCAGGGTCTGCCCGCGCAACATTCCCCTTCAGCTTCTCAACCGCAAGTTCATCAAGGACATCGACGCGCTGTACGGCGAATATCAGGCGGGGGAGGACATCGAACAGAAGTCCCCGCTGACGGATTACCAATTCGGCGACGCGGAGCCGAGCGTCATCTACAAGAGAGGAGGGGGCGTATAATGCTCAAACTCTCAATCAGCAAGACAGGCGAGCTCTTCGCCGAACTCTCTGCGGCGCGCGCGCTCTACCTGCCGGTAGAGGGGGGCGGTCAGACGACGTTCAGCCGCTACACCCCCGAGGCCGACGTTCGTCTCGACGTGCTCAACACCGCGCGCTCGGTCAAGGACTTTTTCCTCCCGCAGACCGAGGACATAGTGGCGTTCAAGAGAGCGGGCAAGAAAATATCGATAATAGAGGATCGCGCTTCCGACGAGCCCTTCGCCGTGTTCGGCGTCCGCGCCTGCGACGCGAGGAGCCTTGACGTGATGGACAGGGTGTTCCTGAGCGACCCCGTCGACACGTTCTACAAGGGGCGCAGGGAAAACGGCGTCGTAATATCCCTGGCCTGTTCCGAACCTGCCGAGACGTGTTTCTGCGGCGTATTCGGCATAGATTCCGCCGAGCCGCAGGGCGACGTTGTAGCGAGTATAGTTGGGGATACGCTCTGCTGGGAAGCCAAGACGCCGGCGGGCGAGAAGCTGACCGAGACCGTCAAGGACGTATTCAGCCCCGCCTCTGCTGAGGACGAAGCCGCCGCCGAGGCTCAGAAAAAGACGACGCGGGAGATTATGAGGCAGCTGCCGCTCGCCGGCCTGAAAATAGACAACTGGGGCTCGGACGAGCTTTTAGAGAAGTTCAACTCGCCGATATGGGGGAAGCTCTATCAGGGCTGCATCGGGTGCGGGACTTGCACTTACGTATGCCCGACGTGCCAGTGTTACGACATCCAGGACTTCGACACGGGGCATGGGGTAAAGAGGTTCAGGTGCTGGGACTCGTGCATGTACTCGGACTTCACGCTCATGGCGCACGGCAACCCGCGCACAAGCCAGCTCGAACGCTTCAGGCAGCGCTTCATGCACAAGCTCGTATACTTCCCGGCCAACAACGACGGTATGTTCTCGTGCGTCGGGTGCGGAAGGTGCGTCGCGAAGTGCCCCATATCTATGAATATAGCGAAGGTAATAAGGGCGCTGGAGGTGAGGACAAATGGCTGACAGCGCGAGGGAGATGCTTATACCGATCGTCGGGGAGGTTACGGACATCAGGCGGGACACCCCCGACGTAAAGACGTTCAGGGTCGTAAAGTCTGACGGCGGCGGGGTCTGTTTCCCGCACATGCCGGGGCAGTGCGCGATGCTCTCGGTGCCCGGCGTAGGCGAGGCGATGTTCTCGATAACGTCGTCGCCCACGAACACCGAGTACATGGAGTTCAGCATAAAGAAGTGCGGACACCTGACCGACTGGCTGCATGAGATGGACCCGGGGCAGGATATAACGATACGCGGTCCCTACGGCAACGCGTTCCCCGTAGAGACGGAGCTGAAGGGAAAGGACCTGCTCTTCATCGCGGGCGGAATAGGGCTCGCCCCGCTGCGCTCGGTGATAAACTATGTCAGGCATTACAGGAAGAATTACGGCACCGTCGACATAGTGTACGGGGCGCGCTCGGTGGACGACTTGGTCGACATAGACGAGATTCGCAGCGAATGGGCTGGCAAGGACGGCGTGAACGTACACCTCACGATCGACCGTGCGCAGGAGGGCTGGGACGGCAACGTGGCCTTCGTGCCCGACTACGTGAAGCAGCTCGGCTTCCCGACGACCAAGACGGCGCTCGTCTGCGGTCCGCCGATAATGATAAAGTTCGTATTGAAGGCGCTCGAGACGCTCGGCTTCTCGATGAGCCGGGTTTACACTACCTTTGAGCTGCGCATGAAGTGCGGTGTAGGGAAGTGCGGCAGATGCAACATAGGCTCGAAGTACGTCTGCAAGGATGGGCCTGTGTTCCGCTGTGACAAGATGGATGAATTGCCTGATGAATATTAGGCGGGAAGAGAGGACGCTTTACTATGAGTGATACTGTGAGAGTCTTTTTGTTCGGCAAGAAATACGAGGTACCCGCCGGACTGACCATCATGGCGGCGATGGAGTACGCCGGGTATCAGCTTGTGCGCGGATGCGGATGCCGCAACGGTTTCTGCGGGGCGTGCGCGACCATATACCGCGTGGAGGGCGACAGGGAGCTCAGAGCCTGCTTGGCGTGCCAGAAGACCGTTGAGGACAAGATGTACGTCGCAACGCTGCCGTTCTTCCCCCTCATCAAGGAACTCTACGAGATGGAGGAGACGAAGCCGACCGAGGGGGTAATGATGCAGCTCTACCCGGAGATATACAAGTGCGTCGGCTGCAACGCCTGTACGAAGGTGTGCAGTCAGGAGCTCCGCGTCATGCAGTACGTCGCCTACGCCCAGCGCGCGGAGTACGAGAAGTGCGCCGAGGAGTCGTTCGACTGCGTGATGTGCGGCATCTGTTCCTCGCGCTGTCCGGCAGGCATATCACACCCGCAGGTGGGCGAGCTCGCCCGCAGGCTGACCGGCAAGTACCTCAGGCCGCAGAGCCCTCACCTCAAAGATAGGGTTGACGAGATACTGGGAGGCGTTTTCGACAAGGAAATAGACGCCTTCATGACACAGCCTGTCGAAAAGCTGAAAGACCTCTATAACAACAGAGAGATCGAGAAGTAAGGGGGCGTCGAGATGTACACGCCGGAAATGTTCGATTCTATAAAGAAGGTCGAGGCAACGAGAGGTTCGCGTATCAACGCGGTCCTGAAAAGGCTAAGCGCCGATGAGAAGGATGCCCTCCTCGCCGCGTACCATCCTGACTACAGGAAGGACGCCTTCACCACGATAAAGATAGGCCCCAACAAAGGGGAGCAGGCCAACCACGAGCTCGCCGAGCTGCTCCAGTCGCGCAGCAGGGTCGAGGATTTGAAAATAGACCTTGAGCAAATTGACTATGACGTAGACGTGCTTGTAATAGGCGGCGGCGGCTCAGGCGCGGCGACGGCGATAGAGGCGAGCAAGAACGGCGCGAACGTTATGATTGTAACGAAGCTGCGCATGGGCGACGCCAACACGATGATGGCCGAGGGCGGCATACAGGCCGCCGACAAGCCGAACGACTCGCCCGTCATACACTACCTCGACGCTTATGGCGGAGGACACTTCAAGGCACAGCCCGATCTGCTCCGCAAGCTCGTAATGGACGCGCCGGTCGCCATAAAATGGCTTGAGGGCTTGGGCGTCCTCTTCGACAAGGACAAAGAGGGAACTATGATCACCACGCACGGGGGCGGCACGTCGCGCAAGCGTATGCACGCGGCGGCGGACTACTCCGGCATGGAGATAATGCGCACCCTTCGCGACGAGGTCTACAACATGGGCATACCCATCGTGGACTTCACGGCGGCCATCGAACTCTTACTCGACGACAAGGGCAACGTGGGCGGCGCTGTCCTCCAGAACATGGAGACGAAGGAGCGCTTCGTAGCTCGTGCGAAGACCGTCGTCATCGCGACGGGCGGCGCGGGGCGTATGCACTATCAGGGCTTCCCGACCTCGAATCACTACGGCGCGACGGCCGACGGCCTCGTTATGGCTTACCGCGCGGGCGCGAAGCTGATATATCAGTACACGCTCCAGTATCACCCGACGGGCGTGGCGTATCCTCCGCAGGTTTACGGGGCTCTCGTCACGGAGAAGGTTCGCTCGCTCGGCGCGCAGCTGATTAACGTGGACGGCGAGGCTTACCTGAACCCGCTCGAGACGCGCGACGTATCGGCAGCCGGGGTTATCCGAGAGTGCGACACCGCTGCCGGTCACGCGAAGGGCGTTCCCATTCCTCCCGAAGCGGGCTGCGGCGCTTACGGCGTATGGCTCGATAGCCCGATGATCGAGGATCTGCTCGGCAAGGGGGCCATAGAGAAGCGCATACCGAGCATGATGAGGATGCTCGGCAAGTACGACATAGACATTCGCGAGGTTCCGATGCTCGTCTACCCGACGCTCCACTATCAGAACGGCGGCTTGCAGATACACGTTACCGGGGAAACCACGAACGTGAAGAACCTCTTCGTCGCCGGCGAGGCGGTCGGCGGCATCCACGGCGAGAACAGGCTGATGGGCAACTCGCTCCTCGACATAATAGTCTTCGGGCGCAACGCGGGCAAGAACGCCTCCGAAGCGGCCAAGAGCGTAACGACGCCCAAGGGTTTGAACTTCGACCACGTAGGGCGCTTCATGAAGGAAGCCGAGGCCGCCGGAATAAAGAGCGGCAAAGTATCGCCAAAGCTGCTGCCTGAGTACAGGCGCGTCGGACGATAGAGAGGGGTTAATTTATGATAAAGGGAAGAAAAGTAGCAATACTAGGCGCGGGGAACGTCGGCGCGACGATAGCTTATACGCTCGCGGTGCAGGAAGTGGCGTCGGAGATAGTGCTCATCGACCTCAACAAGAAGAAGTCCGAGGGAGAGGCTATGGACATCATACAGGGGGCGCGCTTCATAGCCCCGTTAAAGATATACTCCGGGGACTACTCGGACGCGGCGGACTCCGACATAGTCATATACACGCTCGGAATCGCGCGCAAGCCGGGAATGACGCGCCTCGACCTCGTGAACACGAACGTCGGGATATTCAAGGAAGTCGTGAAGGACGTGGTTCATTACGCGCCCGACGCGATACACTTGGTGGTGAGCAATCCCGTAGACATACTCACCTACGCCGTGGTGAAGCTCTCCGGCCTGCCGGCGGGCAGGGTGATCGGGTCGGGGACGCTCCTCGACACGTCGCGCCTGCGCGCGATTTTGTCCGAGCAGACGGGAAAGAGTTACGTCAATATCCACGCTTACGTACTCGCGGAGCACGGGGACACGTCGTTCATACCGTGGTCGATGGCGTCGATATTCGGCGTGAAGGCCGAGGAGTACGTCGGGCAGCACTGCGCGGGATTAGGCGAGAACTGGAAGGCCGATGTGCTTGAAGGCGTACACAAGGCCGGCGCGAAGATAATAGCGAACAAAGGCGCGACATATTACGCCGTTTCGATGTCGGTCTGCGAGATATGCAAGAACATCCTCGCCGACAGCAACACGATACTCTCCGTGAGTAACCTGCTGACCGGACAGTACGGGCTGAACGAAGTCTGCCTCAGCCTGCCCTTCTCGGTGGGAGCCCAGGGCGTGAGCGACTGCCTCTGCGCGAAGCTGACCTCCGACGAGGAAGCGTTGCTGAACAAGAGCGCCGACTCCCTTAAAGCGGTCTGCAAAGAGATCAAATTTTAACGTAGGGGCGGCAATCTGCCGCCCGATCACATACGCGCAAACGTTAAACGTCCACGTAAAATCACGGCAATGGTCGGGGCATTAGGAAAACGGCGCGGCAGATGGCAGATTGCCGCCCCTGCGAATATGTTATGCGAAAAATATTAATGGATTGCGATGTCGGGACGGATGACGCGATAGCCATAACGGCAGCGCTCTTCACGGAGGACGCGGAGGTCGTCGCCGTTACCGCGGTGTTCGGCAACACATTCGTCGAACGTACGGCCCGCAATGCGCTGAACCTCGTCCGGCACCTCGGCTCAAGCGTGCCCGTTGCGGTCGGCGCCTCCGCTCCGTTAAAGGATCGAGGCAATATTAAGCCCGACGTGTCGCACGGGGAGAGCGGGCTAGGCACAGTGACGCTGCCCGATTGCGGCGGTTCTTTCCACTCGCTGAACGCCCCCGCCGCAATATACGAAGCGGCGGTGAAGGCTTCAGGCGAGCTCGAAATAATAGCCACCGCTCCGCTCACGAATATCGCGATGGCCTTTTTGCTCTATCCCGAGCTGCCGTCCATGATACGCGGACTTTATATCATGGGCGGCGCGATAGACGGCGGCAACATGACGCGGACTGCGGAGTTCAACACCTGGAACGACCCCGAGGCGGCCCGGATCGCCTTTTCGTCGGGCGCGCCCTGCTTTATGACCGGCCTTGACGTTACGAGGAACACTATCCTGAACGAGGACGACGCGCGCGCCGTAAGGGGCGTCGGCACGAAGGCGGCGCTGGTTGTCGCCGACATACTGGACTTTATGTTCGCGCGGCGCGACGCCGGAGGGGAGGACGCCATAATGCACGACGCTCTCGCCGCAGCGTCCGCGCTCTGCCCCGGGTGCGTGGAATTCCGCGAGTATTATGTGGACGCCGAGTGCGAAGGGCGTTATACGTTCGGTCACACGTTCGTCGATACGAGGGGAAGAACCGGAAACAAACCGAACGTGAACGTCGCCGTCGCGAGCAGCCTGCCGACGTTCAAGAGATGGCTGCTCGAATGTATTGAACGGTCGGCGCGTGTTTAATATCCCCCAACGGGCGAACGGGGAACCAAACGGGCGATCGGGGGCGATCGCCCCTACAATTTTAGGCGCGATCTTGTTCATCCTGTCCGTTATATACCCGGCGCCGGCAGGGGCGACCGCCCCTGCCGCCCGTGTCAGTACCGCCTCGGTCGCCCGTTCCGGCAACGCCTTCCCGCCCGCAACGCAAAACGACCCGTCGATATTAGGCGGCATCGTGCCGCACCACGACATAGCGGCGGAGATGATAACGCGATTTTACGATGAACTGTCCAAAAAAAAGAACGTGAAACGAATTTATCTGTTAGCGCCCGATCATTTCAGGCGCGCGCGAAACTGGGCGGCCGTCTGCGATACGGACTGGCAGGTTGCCGGTTCGGGTACGCCGAAAGCCGACGCGGGCGCCGTGAATCGGCTGAAGTCATTGAACATCGTGGAGGCGCGTTCGGATATGTTCGCCTGCGAGCACGGGATCACCGTTCACATTCCGTTTATCGCTCGTTATTTCAAAGATGCGGCTGTCGTTCCCATCGTCCTGCGCCCCGACATACCGGACATCGCGCTCCTGTCGATCAGGAACGCGATCAGGGAGATGGCCGGCGAGGACGAGCTGATAATACTCAGCATGGACTTCTCGCACTACAAGACGCCCGAGGAGATGGCGGAGGAGGACAAGCGCTCGCTTTGCGCCCTCACGAATATGAACATAATGAAGCTCTCGCGCGTGGACGTCGACGCGAGACGGGCAGCCGCGCTCGTTACTCTGCTGTTTCGGGACAGGGGCGCGGTGCGCGGCGAGGTGCTCGAGCGCTCAGACTCGTCTGAGGTATTGGGCCGCCGCGTGGAGAGCGGGACGAGCTACGCGACTGTGATTTACAGGAAAAAACATAAAATGGACGTAAGA
>BOCB01000038.1 GCA_026002695.1 Synergistales bacterium | reverse complement strand
CATTCGTGGCCGCGCATATTATACAATACATTACATAAGCTCGGCAAGTGCGCCGTCAAATTTCCCCAAATAAAATAATTCTCGCAAATTTTTCCTCTCCGCTCTCAATATCTCGCGCCGCCCGTGTTCCGAAATTATCGCTGAAACTGCGTTCATACTTGTCGATTCAGATTTGACGCGATATAATATTCCCCGCGCGGTCCCGATGTTTCAGGGGCGCGGGGAGGAGCCTCGTCAACGCTTGTGCAGAATATTTACGCATGAGAGGAGGTGATGCCGATGGGCAGGAAGCGCAGCAAGAAGAAAAACCTTCCGAAACGCGTTTATAAACGCATCCGGAAGGCTATTCAGAAAATGCTGAGAGCCCTCACATGGCTTTTGGCTTAGGCGGGGTTACAATTCTCGCTGAGGCCTGTCCGCCTCAGTAAGAAGTCCCATTCGTGACCGCGCATATTATACAATATATTACATCAGCTCGGCAAGCACATCGTAAAATTTTCCCCGATAAAATAATTCCCGCAAATTTTTCCTCTCCGCCCTCAATACCTCGCGCCGCCCGTGTTCCGAAATTATCGCTGAAACGGCGTTCATACTTGTCGATTCAGACTTGACGCGATATAATATTCCCCGCGCGGTCCCGATGTTTCAGGGGCGCGGGGAGGAGCCTCGTCAACACTTGTGTGGATATTTACGCATGGGAGGAGGTGATGCCGATGGGCAGGAAGCGCAGCAAGAAGAAAAACCTTCCGAAACGCGTTTATAAACGCATCCGGAAGGCTATTCTGAAAATGCTGAGAGCCCTGAAGTGGCTTTTGGCTTAGGCGGGGTTACACTTCTCGCTGAGGCCAGTCCGCCTCAGTAAGAAGTCCCATTCGTGGCCGCGCATATTATACAATACATTACATAAGCTCGGCAAGTACACTGTCAAATTTTCCCCGATAAAATAATTCCCGCAAATTTTTCCTCTCCGCTCTCAATATCTCGCGCCGCCCGTGTTCCGAAATTATCGCTGAAACGGCGTTCATACTTGTCGATTCATACTTGACGCGATATAATATTCCCCGCGCGGTCCCGATGTTTCAGGGGCGCGAGGAGGAGCCTCGTCAACGCTTGTGCAGAATATTTACGCATGGGAGGAGGTGATGCCGATGGGCAGGAAGCGCAGCAAGAAGAAAAACCTTCCGAAACGCGTTTATAAACGCATCCGGAAGGCCATTCTGAAAATGCTGAGAGCCCTCACATGGCTTTTGGCTTAGGCGGGGTTACACTTCTCGCTGAGGCCTGTCCGCCTCAGTAAGAAGTCCCATTCGTGACCGCGCATATTATACAATATATTACATCAGCTCGGCAAGTGCGCCGTCAAATTTTTCCCCAAATTTTCCCCAATAAAATAATTCCCGCGAATTTTTACTCTCCGCCCTCAATACATCGCGCGGCTCGTCCGATATTAAAGCATAAGGAAACTTTGATATGATACGGTATTGAACAGGGCTTAATTAATTACGCAGGGAGGCGAGGCAAATGGCCGACGCAAATACGGATACTTTTGGGGTTCTTGGCACAGGCGCTTACTCTACATACAGCAGCGGCACGGCGGCGCCGGCGGCAAGCAAGGGCGGAGAGGAAAAGGAAAAATTTGCGGGAATTATTTTATTTGGGAAAATTTGACGGCGCGCTTGCCGAGCTTATGTAATATATTGTATAATATGCGCGGCCACGAATGGGACTTCTTACTGAGGCAGGCTGGCCTCAGCGAGAAGTGTAACCCCGCCTAAGCCAAAAGCCGTATTAGGGCTCTCAGCATTTTCTGAATAGCCTTCCGGATGCGTTTATAAACGCGTTTCGGAAGGTTTTTCTTCTTGCTGCGCTTCCTGCCCATCGGCATCACCTCCTCCCATGCGTAAATATTCTGCACAAGTGTTGACGAGGCTCCTCCCCGCGCCCCTGAAACATCGGGACCGCGCGGGGAATATTATATCGCGTCAAATCTGAATCAGCAAGTATGAACGCCGTTTCAGCGATAATTTCGGAACACGGGCGGCGCGAGGTATTGAGGGCGGAGAGGAAAAATTTGCGGGAATTATTTTATTTGGGAAAATTTGACGATGTGCTTGCCGAGCTTATGTAATATATTGTATAATATGCGCGGCCACGAATGGGACTTCTTAACTGAGGCGGGCGGCCTCAGCGAGAAGTGTAACCCCGCCTAAGCCAAAAGCCGTGTTAGGGCTCTCAGCATTTTCAGAATGGCCTTCCGGATGCGTTTATAAACGCGTTTCGGAAGGTTTTTCTTCTTGCTGCGCTTCCTGCCCATCGGCATCACCTCCTCTCATGCGTAAATATTCTGCACAAGTGTTGACGAGGCTCCTCCCCGCGCCCCTGAAACATCGGGACCGCGCGGGGAATATTATATCGCGTCAAGTCTGAATAGGCAAGTATGAACGCCGTTTCAGCTATAATTTCGGAACACGGGCGGCGCGATGTATTGAGGGCGGAGAGGAAAAGGAAAAATTTGCGGGAATTATTTTATCGGGGAAAATTTGACGGCGGCGCACTTGCCGAACTTATGTAATGTATTGTATAATATGCGCGGCCACGAATGGGACTTCTTAACTGAGGCGGACGGCCTCAGCGAGAAGTGTAACCCCGCCTAAGCCAAAAGCCACGTTAGGGCTCTCAGCATTTTCCGAATAGCCTTCCGGATGCGTTTATAAACGCGTTTCGGAAGGTTTTTCTTCTTGCTGCGCTTCCTGCCCATCGGCATCACCTCCTCTCATGCGTAAATATTCCACACAAGTGTTGACGAGGCTCCTCCCCGCGCCCCTGAAACATCGGGACCGCGCGGGGAATATTATATCGCGTCAAGTATGAATCGACAAGTATGAACGCCGTTTCAGCGATAATTTTGGAACACGGGCGGCGCGAGGTATTGAGGGCGGAGAGGAAAAATTTGCGGGAATTATTTTATCGGGGGGAAATTTTACGGCGGCGCACTTGCCGAGCTTATGTAATATATTGTATAATATGCGCGGCCACGAATGGGACTTCTTACTGAGGCGAGGTGGCCTCAGCGAGAAGTGAAACCCCGCCTAAGCCAAAAGCCGTGTAAGGGCTCTCAGCATTTTCTGAATAGCCTTCCGGATGCGTTTATAAACGCGTTTCGGAAGGTTTTTCTTCTTGTTGCGCTTCCTGCCCATCGGCATCACCTCCTCTCATGCGTAAATATTCCGCACAAGTGTTGACGAGGCTCCTCCCCGCGCCCCTGAAACATCGGGACCGCGCGGGGAATATTATATCGCGTCAAATCTGAATCGGCAAGTACGAACGCCGTTTCAGCGATAATTTCGGAACACGGGCGGCGCGATGACATGATTGAATCTCCTCCTTAGTTTTAATGGAATCATAACTCTCCACTAAAACCGGGGCAGTTCACATTAATTTCGACAAAACTAACCCCTTGAAAATTCAAAAAATGCAGAAATTACCAATTTATGGAGTTTATGAAACGGCCCTGACCCAAAACAGGGGTGAACACATAAAATTCAAATTTATTTGGTATAATCTTAAAAGGCTGATTTTATTGTTGGGAGCCTATAAGGGTAACGATAAAAAACTATTACAATATTTTGATATTCATGGAGGTTAATTACAGAATGGTACTCAGTATTATATCTTTTCTGTTCGTCATCGCTATATGCGTCGTGATACATGAGGGCGGGCATTACTTGGCGGCCGTGTGGCGCAACGTTCAGGTACACGAGTTTGCGTTCGGCATGGGGCCGAAGCTGTTCTCACGAAGGAGAAACGGCGTGCTGTGGGCTGTCCGCGCCTTGCCGGTCGGCGGCTTCGTGCGGCTTGACGGTATGGAGGATGAACCGCTGCCCGATGACGAGCCGTCCGATCCGGAACGCACCTTCCTGGCGAAAAAGCCCTGGGAGCGATTCGTCGTCATCGCGGGCGGCGCGACCTTCAATATCATATTGGCGTGGCTGCTGACGGCAGTCCTTCTGTCCTGCTTCGGCGTATATGACGACAAATCCGCCGTCGTCGGTAACATGATGGAGGGCTACCCCGCCGCTGAAATGGGCGCGCAGGCGGGCGACAGGGTGATCTCGATCAACGGGCAGGAGGTAAACGAATGGCGCGACATCCGCTCCTCGCTGCAAAACTTGGGCGATGACAACAAGGCCGAGGTGGTCGTGAGGCGCGGGGACAAGGACATCACGCTCACGGGCGTCATACCGGCGGACAGCGCGTCGGGCGCGCGCCTGTGGGGCATCCAGCCGATGAGGGTAAAATACTCTCCGATGAAGTCGCTCACCGAAGGGCTCTCCTTCTGCTGGCGGATGAGCGTTATGATACTTCAGTCGCTGTGGCAGCTCGTAACGGGCGCGATCGACAGCGAAAACCTCTCCGGTCCGGTGGGCATAGCGGTGATGGCGGGTAACGCCGCGCGCGACGGTTTCTGGACCTTCCTGTCATTTTTGGCGATAATAAATCTTAACCTCGGGCTGTTCAACCTGCTCCCTCTTCCGGCGCTCGACGGGGGTCATCTCGTATTTCTGCTGGGCGAGATGATAAGCGGCCGCAAGTTCCCCGAAAAATGGGAGAACAGGGTTCACGTCGTGGGCTTTGCCCTGCTTATGGCGCTTATAGCCTTCGTAACGTGGAAGGATATAGTCAGGCTCATAGCCTCGGATTAACGTAGGGGCGGCCGCCCCCGGCCGCCTGTTTAAGGGGTGCATTATGTTATTGAAGCTTCAGGAGCACGATTTGAGGATAGCCATATGTGAAATAGGGCGCAGGATGTACGATAAATCGCTCGTCGCGGCAACGGACGGAAACATCAGCGTGAGAACTGACGGCAACGTACTTATAACGCCGTCCGGTGTCTGCAAGGGGGATCTTACCCCCGACATGATACTCAAAGTCGGTTTGAACGGTGAACTCAGGGGCGGGAACGGGCTGCCGTCGTCCGAGATGAAGCTGCACCTGCGGGTATACACTTCAGCGCCGCAGTTCAAGGCTGTCATTCACGCTCATCCGCCTTACGCGACAGCCTTTGCCGTGGCAGGCGCGACATTTTCCCCGCTGTCGTACCCGACTTCATACGCCGTGCTCGGGGAAATCCCGTTGGCGCGTTACGCCGTGGCGTCGACCGACGAACTCGCCTCCTCGATAGAGCCGTTTGTAACGGCGGGCAAGCAGGCAATTCTGATGGAAAACCACGGCGCGGTAACGTGCGGCGAGAGCGTCCGGGACGCGTATTATCTGATGGAGCGCCTTGAAGCTCACGCGAAAATAGATTACTTGGCCAAACACTTAGGCGGCGCAAGAGAACTGACGGAAGAAGAGAAAAAACGATTCCTCAAGCTGGATGCCCACAACGATACGCCCGTTTCACATCACAGGCTGACCGCCGATTATTGACCTTTCCCATATCTCGGAGAGCCGCCTGTTGGTAAGCCATTCCTCTATTTCATCAAGATCGAGCCTGCTCAGCGACGTGCAGCCTCCGCGCCTGTCGGCCACTACGACGTCGGAGGGCGAGAACTTGTCCAAAAAGGGCGCGGATTGCGTCGTTACTATCACCTGCCGGTATTTCGAGACGACCTTCAGTGTGTGATAGATGAGGTCGAGCGCCGAAGGATGGACATTCAGTTCCGGGTCGTCTATGAGGAACACGTCGGGGCGGTGTGTTTTTGGGTGGCGCAGCGCGGCTAAAAGGCAGGCGAAGCGCAGCGTCCCGTCGGACAGCCTCCGCGGCGAGAGCGGAATGCGCCCGCATGAGCGCTCGAACCAGCGCAGCGAGACAAGGCCGTCCTCGTCGGGTTCGAGGCAGAAGTCCTCAAAGAACGGCGCGATGATGCGAAGGCGTTTGACTATGGGAATGTAGTCGTGATTGAAATTGGTTTTGATGTTGTAGAGGTAAGCGGCGAGGTTGCCGCCGTCGCCGCGCAGAAATTCGCCGCAGTCTATCGAGACGGGGGAGCGGAGCTGCGCGAACGAACCCATGTTTCGGAAGCGATATGCTTTGCATATGACTTCGGATACTACGGTGTCGAAATCGCCGATCTTGGCCTCGAGATGCCCGCAGCCTAAACGGACTAGCTCGCCGCCTCCGATGCGCAGCGATTCGTCAGCAAAACGCACAGTACCGTTTTCGTCGGGTACGAGCGAGAAGTGATACTCGCGTTCGGCAGCGAAGGAGATGACAGAGCGGATACGCCGCTCGGAGCCGAGGTCAGCAAAGCGGAATATATCGCCCGCGCCGCCGGCCGCGGCTATGTAGTTCTGCAAGTTTCCGCCGAGAAGGTTGTCTATGAGGTTGAAGAACTCAATGAAGTTGGATTTGCCCCCTCCGTTCGGCCCTATCAGTACGTTCATGCGTTCGAGGCGCACGTCGCAGGTCTCGAATGATTTATAGCCCTCTATTCTTATCCGAAGTATACGCGTCATGGGATTGTCCTCCTCTCGCGCCAAATGGCATTAAGGGATCATTACTTACAATATTATATCATCAATGAAGATTGATACGCAATCCCGGCCTCCCCCTGAAACCGGCACCGGCACCGGAGCTTTATCACTAAAGCCCGGTGCCGATCTGGGGGGGAGTGCCGTTTGATACTTCTATCGAAAAATTATTGATAGCTTTTGCGCGAATCCGTTACCTTCCGATCCGCCTCTTCGCAAACACGCCGGCCGCCAGTATAATCAAACCGAGCGCGCCCGCGCCCGCGTCGCAGCCGCCGCCGCTGCCGCCGCCGCTTCCGCCGCTCTGCTGCGGTGTCGAACTCGCGTCGTACACGGCGACTGAATATATGTTGTTGCCGAGCTGCGACGGCGAGAATTCCCGCAATAGAGTACCCGCAGCGGTACGCTTCTCAAGATACGTGCCGTAAGTAGTCCACAGCGCGTTAGCATATTGATCCCAATGCACACCGTACCCATATCCCACGTGTGTACCCTGAGGAGGCACCTCGGCGCCGATATCCGAATTTACAATCTTGGCGACTGTCGTGACGTAGAGCTTGGTGTCCGCGTTCCACTCCGCATCATAGGCTATGAGCGACAGGTACGCGCTGCCATTCGGCGCGATTGCCAAGCCGGAACCCATGTAATCCATACCTAATCCATTGCTCCCTTTCGAGAATTCCAACAGCTTCTTCTTATCGCTCATGTTCGAGAGGTCAATCTCCCACAGGCTTCCTATGGATCCGACTCCCTGGGAACCGCCCATGCAGGAGATATACAGCTTGCCGTTATAAAGCTCATTGCTGCCGGGGTTCTTGCCGGCGAACGACAGAGTATTGGTAACTTTCAAGTTAGTGTCGTATTCAATGACCTCACTGTCGTAGTATGTATATGTAAGACCGGAAGCGTCGACATTTGTAATCACGGCATAAATTTTGTTACCGACAGCAATGAGACCGCCGGGGGTCTGCCTGCCGCTAAACACGACAGGGTTTCCAACCACATTGTAGTTATTAGTCATATCGACCTTGATGATCTTGCCTCCGGCGGGAGATGTCGTTCCGCTCGATATGTACAGATAATTTCCCACGGCGATTACGCTATTCGTGTTAATGAGGTCATATTTATCGCTCTCATTGAGCAACGGGCTGCTCCAGTTACTATTCTGGAGATCAAAGACCGTGATGGCGTCCCGGCGGGCATTCGATGCCCCTGAGCGGTCAGCGACAAGCGCGCGAAGATTGCCGGCCGGATCCTTGAAGGTAAATATTGCCTGATCGTTAGGCATACCCGCATATATCTTGCTTTTCACTGTGCCGTTGTTGCTGACAGTGCCGATCACAGACGCCGCGTAACCATCATCGACGGCCGTGTAAATGACGTCCGCCGCCGCCGCGCCGCACATAAGCGCGAAGAACAATACAACTGCCGATAAAGCCCTGATATGTTTCATCAAAATTACATCCCCTTTCACTATGTCGAACAACGTTTCACCCATACTCACGCGTATTTTCCACTCACTCTTACGCTTTAAGAAGGCGGCTATCCCCCGATCGCCCACTCCTTTCGGTAAAATAAAACAGACCTCACCCTATAACACGTGAGGTCTGTTCCGAGTACAAACATATAAGACAGCATATGCCATCTTTACGCAGAACGCCCTCGCGTCAATTCCGGCCTGTATGCTGACTTACGTTCAACCTACTCCCGCACCTTCCCGGCAGCTTGCTCAATGCCAGTGGTTTTTTGCGGTTTCGTTCCGATTACAGCAGCGGGGCTGTTCTGGATTCGCACCAGATTCCAATAGCGCCAGAATTACTAATTTCATGTGAGCTATATTATACAGCATGAACGCGTTTTGTCCATAGGCAAATTAAAAATAAAAAGCGGCTTTCGGGAATCGGGAGTTAACCGTATAACGGGCGAATGTGATGGAACGGGCGAATGTGGGGAAACAGGCGGCATCCTGCCGCCCGTGTTCCAATCTCCACCCATCGGCTTCATAGCGCCGTCACATTACCCCGGTGCTTCCGAAACCGTTTGCGCCGCGTTCGGTAACTGACAGTTCGGGCACGGCCTCTATCCGCGCGCGCGTTACCGGCGCGAAGATTATCTGCGCTATCCTGTCGCCGCGCCGCGCAATGAAGGGTTTAGCTCCGTGGTTTATCAGGAGAACCTTTATCTCGCCCCTGTAGTCGGAATCTATTGTGCCGGGGGAGTTCAGCACCGTTACGCCGTACTTGGCCGCGAGGCCGCTTCTCGGGCGCACCTGCCCCTCAAAGCCGTCAGGTATCTCGATATATATACCCGTCGGCACGGCTTTGAAAGACCCCGCTTCGATGGCGGCGTCCTCGCTCGCCCGGAGATCCATTCCGGCGGCTCCGGCTGTGGCGTAAGACGGAAGGGTGAGGCCGGACTCGCCCGGCCTCACCTTAACGATCGGATTATCTGCGGCCATCGCCGCCTCTGTAACCGCCGCCGCTGCCGCCGCGATAACCGCCTCTGTCTCCCCCTCTGTCGCCCCTGTAACCGCCGGGACGATCGGATGAGGGACGGTCGCGGTGCGGAGCCGGTTCGCCCTTGGGGAGCGTTTCGTACTTCGCGTCGCGCTCCGCCTCGGCAGGCAGGCGCTCGGCAAAGGCCGGATTGGCCTCTAACTCGGCTCTCATTTCGAGGGCGCGCTTGCGGGAGAGGTTTATCCTGTGCATGTCGTCTATTTCCTTCACGACCACTATTACCTCGTCGCCGGTTGAGAACGCGTCGGCTATTGACGGTATGTGGTGCGTGCTGACCTCGCTCACGTGCAGGAGACCCTCCTTGCCCGGGAGTATCTCAATGAACGCGCCGAAGTTTATAACGCGGGTTACCCTGCCTATAAAGAGCTCGCCTGCCCTCACGACGCGCGTGAGGTCGTTTATCATCTGCATGGCGGCTTCGGCGCACGAGGACTCTACAGCCGAGACGAACACCTTGCCGTCGTCCTGCACGTCCACCTTCGCGCCCGTCGTCGCCACGATATTGCGTATTATCTTGCCGCCCGGGCCTATTACGTCGCGTATCTTTTCGGGGTCTATCGAAATGGTGAATATGCGCGGCGCGTACCGGGATATCTCCGCGCGGGGGAGCTCTATGGCGGAGCCCATCTTGTCAAGTATCCTCATACGCCCGTCACGCGCCTGCCCGAGAGCCCGTTCCAGCACGGCCCTCGTGATGCCGCCGGCCTTGTTGTCCATCTGGAGCGCGGTAACGCCGTCGCGCGTGCCGGCAACCTTGAAGTCCATATCGCCGTAATGATCCTCAAGGCCCTGTATGTCGGTGAGCACGCCGATCTTACCGCCGTCGGAGATGAGACCCATCGCGACTCCGGCAACGGGCTTCTTTATCGGAATGCCCGCGTCCATCATCGAGAGGCAGCCGCCGCAGACCGAGGCCATCGAACTGGAGCCGTTCGATTCGAGTATATCGGATACGACGCGCACGACGTAGGGGAACTCCTCCGAGGAGGGCATTATCGGACGCAGCGCCCTCTCCGCGAGAGCGCCGTGCCCTATTTCGCGCCGGCCCGGGCCGCGCATCGGGCGCACCTCACCGACAGAGTACGGCGGGAAGTTATAGTGCAGTATGAACGTCTTTGGATTTTCGTTCAGCTTCAGGCCGTCGAGGAGTTGGTCGTCGGAGCCGATCATGCCGAGAGTCGTAACCGCGAGCGCCTGAGTCTCGCCCCGCGTGAAGAGCGCGGAACCATGCGCGCGCGGCAGTACGCCGGCCTCGCAGGTTATCCGGCGCAGTTCGTCCATCGCGCGTCCGTCGGCGCGCTTTTGGTCGTCCAATATGAGCTTGCGCACGCCCTTCTTGGTCAGCTCGTCCATGAGACCGGCTATGTAGAACTTCGAATCCGGGTATTCAGCCGCGAAGCGCTCCGTTATTTTATCGGCGATTGCCGCAATCGCCGAGGCGCGTTCGGCTTTTCCGTGTATCTGTATAGCCGCGCACAGGTCGTTCCGGAGGTTCGCCTTTGCCCATGAGTCTATCGCGTCTATTTTGAGGGGGGGCGCTATCTCGCGCTTAGGCCTGCCCATCTTCGCCCTCATGTCGTTTATGGCGTCGACTATTTTGTTTATCTCGCCCTGAGCCAGTTCGAGCGCGTCTATGAGGAAAGCCTCGCTGACCTCGGCCGCCCCGGCCTCAACCATCGTCACGCCGCCCTTGTGCCCGGCGACTATCAGGTCGAGCGTGCTTGCCGCCTGCTCGCTCTCGGTCGGATTTACTACGAACGCTCCGTCGGTATAACCTATCCTGACCGCGCCGATCGGACCTTCCCAGGGTATGTCGGATATGGCGAGAGCGGCGGAAGCCGCGTTGACGGCGAGGATACCCGGCGAGTTCACCTGATCGACCGACAGAACCGTGCTGACTACGTGAACGTCATTGCGCATGTGTTCGGGGAAGAGCGAACGTATAGAGCGGTCAATGACACGCGCAGAGAGTATGGCCGACTCGGACGGGCGTCCCTCCCTCTTGATGAAACCTCCGGGGATTTTCCCGGCGGCGTAGTAACGCTCCTCATAGTCTACGAGCAGCGGGAAGAAGTCGAGTCCCTCCCGCGGCTTGTCGGTCATAGTGGCCGTTACGAGCGCCACCGTATCGCCGCATTGTGCCAGCACCGAGGCGTTGGCCTGTTTGGCGACGCGCCCTGTCTCGAACGAGATCGTCTTCCCGCCGAGCTCCATACAAAATGTATCTGCCATAATCATTATTTCCCCCTCTTATTTTTTCTTGTAGCACGGGATGATAATAGCACAAAAAGAGGGATTTGTTTTTTTATTGCGCGGTTTGAGGTCTCTGACGTTAAATCGTTTTTTTATACCTCAGCACAGGATGCCTCGCCGCCCTCGTTTCGTCGAGGCGGCGCGCCGGCGTGTTTTTCGGGGCGTCGCGCAGCGACTGCGGGTCGCTCTTCGCGGTTTCATACAGCTCGCGCAGCACGGCTATCGCCTCGTCCAGCGTCTCGCGGGACTCCGTCTCCGTCGGCTCTATCATCAGAGCCTCGCGCACGATGAGCGGGAAGTACATCGTCGGCGGGTGCATTCCGTGGTCGAGCATCGATTTCGCTATGTCCATCGCCGAAACCCCGTATTCCTTCTTCAGGTTCTCGAGCGACAGCACGCACTCGTGCATACATATCCCCGGATATGCGACGTCGTATATATCCGACAGCCCCTTCATCATGTAGTTGGCGTTGAGGACGGCGTTACGCGCCGCCTCGCGCAGCCCGTCCGCGCCGAGCGTGAGAATGTAGGCGAAAGCCCTGACCACTACACCGAAATTGCCGTGGAACGCCTTTATCCCGCCTATGCTGCCGGCAGGCCGCGCGAAGGCAAAGCCGCCATCTGTCCGAACGGCAAGCTCCGGCATAAAACGCGTCAGGCGCTCCTTGCATCCGACCGCGCCGGCCCCCGGCCCCCCTCCGCCATGCGGGGCGGCAAAGGTCTTGTGCAGATTGAGGTGCACTATGTCGAAGCCCATGTCGCCGGGGCGGACTATGCCGACTACGGCGTTCAGGTTCGCGCCGTCATAGTAGTTCAAGCCTCCGGCGTCGTGAACTATCTTCGTTATCTCCGATATGTTCCTGTCGAACAGGCCGAGCGTGTTCGGGTTGGTGAGCATCAATCCGGCGGTATCCTCGCCGGCAGCTTCTCGCAGCGCGTTCAGGTCGACCATGCCGTTTTCATCCGACGCCACGTTCACGGTCTTGTAACCGCTCATCGCCGCCGTCGCCGGGTTCGTGCCGTGCGCCGAGTCGGGGACGATTATCTTGTCGCGCCTCTTTTCTCCGCGCGAATCGTGATACGCCTTCATAAGGAGCGCGCCCGTGAGCTCCCCGTGAGCTCCCGCCGCCGGCTGGAGCGTCATCGCGTCCATGCCGGTTATCTCGCGCAGAAGCGAGGCGCACTCGTACAGAACCTCTATGCAGCCCTGAGCCGTCTCCTCGGGCTGGAGCGGGTGTATTCCGGCGAAACCAGGCAGGTTCGCCATCTCGTCGTTTATCTTGGGGTTGTACTTCATCGTGCAGGAGCCGAGCGGGTAAAATCCGTCGTTCACACCGTGAGCCCGCTTGGCGAGGCTCGTGTAGTGCCTCGTTATATCGGGCGGCGACATCTCCGGCAGGAGGGGCGCGCTCTTCCTCGTGAGGCCGGGCGAAAAATTTTTCTCCGGCACATCAAGCTCAGGCAGTATCGGAAACGCCCTGCCCTGTACGCTCTTCTCGAAACTCAGCTTCATCTGACGGCCTCCTTCAGAGCTTCCGTGAGCTCATTTACGAGCTCATCTATATCGTCCTTCGTGTTCATCTCCGTCGCGCACCAGAGTATGCCTCCGTCAACCGGCAGGCCGCCCAGAATACCGCGATCCCCGAGGCGTTTCATAAGAGCGCCGGATTCGGCCGGACACGACGTTACGAACTCATTGAAAAATTCGCCGCCGTAAACCAAATCGAACCCATCGACGGAACATATTTTCTCAGCCGCGTAATGAGCCTTTGACGCGCACTGCCGCGCCGCGTCGGCGAGCCCCGACGGGCCCATCACCGTAAGGTACACGGCAGCCGTGAGCGCGCACAGAGCCTGATTCGAGCAGATGTTCGACGACGCCTTTTCCCTGCGGATATGCTGCTCCCTCGCCTGGAGCGTCAGCACGAAGGCGCGCTTGCCGTCGATGTCGGCCGTCTCGCCCGCGATCCTTCCCGGGAGCTTGCGAGCCATATCGTTCACCGCCGTCATAAAGCCGAGGTACGGGCCTCCGAACGACAGAGGCATACCGAGCGGCTGCGCGTCGCCGACAGCTATATCGGCCCCGCTCTCGCCCGCGCTCTTCAATATCGCCGCCGCTATCGGGTGAACTCCCATGACGAATTTCGCGCCCCCCTCGTGAGCGGCCGCGCCGAGAGCTTCCGCGTCCTCTATAAGCCCGAAGTAGTTCGGCTGCTGAACATAAAGACAAGCCGCTCCGTCAAGCACGGACGCGAGCGCCCCCGCGTCCGTAACGCCGTCCTTCGCCGGAACGATTTTAAGCTCCGCCCCGCTGCCGTAAGAGTACGTCCTTATCACATCAATGACCATCGGATTTGCCGCGCCCGAGACGAGTATGATATTGCGCTTAGGCCCCAGGCACATCGCCGCCGCCTCCGCCGCCGCGGTCGCGCCGTCGTAGACGGAGGCGTTCGACACGTCGAGCCCTGTCAGCTCGCACATCATGGTCTGGTATTCGAATATGGATTGCAATATCCCCTGGCTTATCTCCGCCTGATACGGCGTGTAGGCCGTTACGAACGTCTCGTTCGAGGCGATCTGCTTCACGAGAGCCGGAATATAATGATTGTACGCGCCGCCGCCCCTGAATATCGAGCGGAACAGCTTATTCCTGCCGGCCGCGCCCTCGACTCGCCGCCTTACGGACAATTCCGCCTGCCCGGCCGGTATGTTGAGCTTGTCCGCCGTCATACCGGCCGGTATCGCGGAGAAGAGCTCATCGAACGACCTCAGCCCAATAGCGGCAAGCATTTCCTGTTGTTCCGCGCTCGTCGCCGGAACGTAGCGGCTCATTTTGCTCCCTCCGCCTCGCAGAATGTCTCGTACTCGGCGGCGTCAAGAAGTTCTTCGTGATCGGAGACGCTGCCCACTTCGATAAGCCAAGCGCCGTAAGGATCGCTGTTGATCGTCTCGGGATTGTCCGCCGCTTCGCTATTCACGGCAGTAACCGTCCCGGTGAGAGGGCTGTATATGTCCGACACGGCCTTGACGGACTCCACGTCCGCTATGCGGGCTCCCTTCACGGCGTCCTCGCCGACCTCCGGCATATTAATGAAGACTATATCGCCAAGCGCGCGCTGCGCGTAATCCGTCAGCCCGACGCGCGACACGCCGCCGCCCATGTCCCTGACCCATTCATGCGACCTCGAGTAATAAAGCTCCGACGGGAAATTCATATTATAAGCCTCCTTGATATTCCAAAACATAAACCGTGGGGCGCCGCCCCACACCCGGCGAGGAACCGCCCCGCGAAGGAACAGGTTTTCCCCGGCCCTCCGTACAAAGTCAAAAGCTATTTTACTCTCTTATAAAACGGCAGCGGCACAACCTCTGCCGCCACCCTGCGCCCTCTGACGTCAACTTCCAGCGCAGTGCCGAGCTCCGCGTACTTGCGATCCACTATGGCCATCGCCGCCGCGTAGCCGAGGTACGGGCAGAACGTACCCGACGTCGTCGCTCCGACGGCCTTATCCCCGGCGTAAACGGTCTGGTGTTCGCGCGCGATTCCCTTCCCGGTCACGCGAAGCCCCGCCCTGAGTCTCGGCGGCTCGCCCTTTTGCTCGAGCGCCGCCCGGCCGATAAAGTCCCCCTTGTTCATCTTGACGCCGAACGACAGGTTCGCCTCGAACGGCGTTATCGCCGCGTCCATCTCATGCCCGTAAAGCGGCATCGCGGCCTCGAAGCGCAAGGTGTCGCGCGCGCCGAGCCCCGCCGGAACGAGCGGCGCGTCCGCGCCGGCGTCCAACAGGGACTTCCATACCTGCACCGCGTCCGAAGCGTCCATGTAAAGCTCGTATCCGTCCTCGCCTGTGTAGCCCGTGCGGGATACGAGGCACTTCACGCCCGCGACCGCAACATCCTCAGAAAAAGTGTAATACTTCACCGGCAAGCGCGCGGCGTCCGAAACGCGGGCGAGTATCGCGTCCGACGCCGGCCCCTGAAGAGCTATCTGGGCCACTCCGTCGGATATGTCCTCCATACGGGCTTCGCCCTCCAGCCTCCCGGCGATCCAATCGGCGTCCTTCCGCCTGTTCGACGCGTTCACCGCTAACAGGTAATGACCGTCGCCCTTTTTGTAGACGAGCAGGTCGTCGACTACACCGCCCTCGTCCGTGCACATCAGTGTATAACGCGCCTGCCCGTCCTTCATATTGCGAAAGTCGTTCGTCAGAATACGCTGGAGGTTATCGAGCGCGCCGCGTCCGCTTATGAGCAGCTCGCCCATGTGCGATACGTCGAAGAGCCCGGCATGTGCCCTCACGGCCTTATGTTCGGCTATCACACCGGTGTACTGAACCGGCAGCATGTACCCCGCAAATTCGACCATCCTGCCCCCAAGGTCGACATGGCAGTCGTACAGCGGAGTTTTGAAAATATCCCCCTCGCTCATAATAAACACCCCCTGTTATCAAGGAAAGACCGATTTGTTGTTATTGTCCCGTTTGCCAAGTATATCACAATGGGGCGCGGTTTTTCCCGCTCTAATCCTCAAAACGCGCGCGGCCAACCTGCGCCCTGTTAAATTTTACCGCTTGTCTTCACCTACATATGATGATATATTTTATATAATATCAAGATTGGGGGAGCTTTTATGCTGATGATCAGACCGAGCGCCGATTTACGGAATAAATACAACGATGACGAACGATAAGGCCGCGCTAACTGAACCGGCCAAGCGAACTGATAATCGTATAATCTTCCTCTTGGCAGCCGCTCTTTTGCTTCGGCTGGCATTTTTCTTCATCCTGTTTGCG
>BOCB01000037.1 GCA_026002695.1 Synergistales bacterium | reverse complement strand
TTCCTGTCCGGTGGTTAGGTTTTTCAGCGTGAAACCCGACAGCGCGCCGGCTTCCCCGTTCACCTTCACGGTGAATTCCGCGTCAGCCTTGCCGTCGGGGGAGAGAGCGCTTCCGGCGCCGACGACGATGATAATATAATACACAGTGACTATCACAGGCACTTCTCCGATATTCCGGCCGCGCTCGCGAACATCATTAATGACGTTCGCGATAACTGCGGCGGCTCGATGATAACCTTAGCCGTCGCCGGTTCCGGCGCGCTCGGGCTCGCCGAGGGGATAGATGTACAATTCACGCAGGAGCTGATTGCCTGCTCGGCGAGCATAGGCCGGTACTTACCGGACGTGGATGTCTGCGTAGAGCTCGGCGGCGAGGATGCAAAATTAACGTTCTTCGACGAATCCGGCGCCGATCAGAGAATGAACGAGACCTGCGCGGGAGGCACGGGCGCTTTCATCGACCAGATGGCCGCTCTGCTCGGAACCGACGCCTCCGGATTGAACGAGCTTGCCAAAAGTTATAAAACCATATATCCGATAGCGTCACGCTGCGGCGTATTCGCCAAGACCGACATACAACCCCTCCTTAACGACGGGGCGGCCAAACCGGACATAGCGGCCTCGATATTTCAGGCGATAGTCAACCAGACAATCAGCGGGCTCGCTTGCGGCAGGAGGATAAAGGGCAATGTCGCGTTCCTCGGCGGCCCGCTGTATTTTCTGCCGGAGCTTCGCGCCGGATTCACGGAGACGCTTGGGCTGACGCCCGCTCAGTGCGTATCACCGGAGAACCCGCATCTCTTTGTCGCGCTCGGCGCGGCGATACTGGGCAAGAAAAACGGCGCGGTGAATTTGGAGGCACTGCGGGAAAAAGCCTTGCGTTTCTTCTCGTCGAAGCGAACCTCGGCAATAAACGTCCTGCCTGTTTTGTTCGCCGGCGAGGGCGCGAAGAGCCGCTTTCAAAAGCGGCACTCCGCGAGCGCCGTCGCCAGAAAGCCGCTGAACGAATATAAGGGAGACGCTTTCCTCGGAATAGACGTTGGCTCGACAACTATCAAGGCCGCGCTCATCGGCCGGGACGGCGAGCTGCTCTTCTCGAAATACCGCTCGGCGGGCAAGGGCGAGCCTCTGCGTCGGGTAAGGGAGATATTGCGCGAACTATACTCCGCAATGCCCGAGGACGTCAGGATAAGCAGAAGCGGTGTTACCGGGTATGGGGAGAAGCTCGTTCAGAGTGCCCTTGGCCTCGATCTCGGCGAGGTTGAAACTGTCGCTCACGCAAGGGCGGCCGAGTTTGTGCTGCCGGGCGCGGATTTCATAATCGACATTGGCGGGCAGGATATGAAATGCCTCGGCATAAAGGGCGGCGTCATAAACCGTGTCTACCTTAACGAGGCGTGTTCCTCGGGCTGCGGATCGTTTATCCAGAGCTTCGCCGAATCGCTCGGGCTGACCATGGGCGAGTTCGCGGACGCGGCTGAGGCGTCGTCCATGCCGGTGGACCTCGGCACGCGCTGCACGGTCTTTATGAACTCCAGAGTGAGACAGGCGCAGAAGGACGGCGCGAGCGTAAACGACATCTCCGCCGGTCTCGCTTACTCCGTTGCGCGCAACGCGCTCTACAAGGTCCTGAAGATGCGAGATACCGATGAGCTCGGCAGCCGCATAGTCGCGCAGGGAGGGACGTTCAAAAATAACGCGTTGCTCCGCGCCTTCGAGCTGATGAGCGGACGAGAGGTTGTCCGCCCGGACATCGCCGAGCTGATGGGCGCTTTCGGAGCCGCCCTGCTGGCAAGGGACACTTTCAGCGGAGAAAAGAGTACCATAATAACGAGGGAAGCTCTCGATTCCTTCGGAGCCGAAACTTCGACGGCGCGCTGCGCCCGCTGCGGAAACAGGTGTATATTGACCAAGACGCTGTTCAGCGACGGGCGGTCCTACCTCAGCGGCAACCGCTGTGAGCGCGGCGCGCCCGCGGAACGAACGAGCGTCCCGCCGCCCAACGTGGCCGACATGAAGTACAAGCGCCTCTTCGATTATTACAAGCCGATTCCTGAGAAGGACGCCCCGCGTGGCGTCATCGGCATTCCCCGCGCGCTCAACATGTATGAAAATTATCCGCTTTGGTTCACGTTCCTCTCAAAGCTCGGCTACAGCGTGAGGCTCTCCTCCGCGTCCCCGGCTTCCGGCCTCGGAATGGACACCATTCCGTCCCAGACGCTCTGCTATCCGGCGAAGCTCGTCCACAGCCACATTACGGATCTGCTGCGAAGCGGAGTGAAGCGGATTTTTTACCCCGTCATACTTAAAGAGCGGGGTGAACTAAAAAACACTGACAATCACTTCAACTGCCCCGTCGTTACGGGCTACCCCGACGTAGCCTACCTCAACATCGACGAGGCGCGCGATAATACCGAGGGAGGGGAGCGCGGCATCGATTTCACGCGCGCGCCGCTCCCGATAGACTCGCCAAAACGGCTCACCGAAAATCTCTTCGAGCTGATGTCAGGTTCCGGCGTTACAAAGAGCGAGATAAAATCCGCGGTCGCCGCGGCATACGAGGAAATGCGCCGTTTCAAGGAAGATATAGCCGAGTATGGAAGAACCGCGCTGGAAGCCGTTAAAAACGGCGCGACGGGCATAGTGCTCGCCGGTCATCCTTACCACCTCGACCCGGAGGTGAACCACGGTATACCGACTCTCATAAACTCCTACGGCGTCGCTGTTTTGACCGAGGATTCAATTCTCGATACGGCGGCTGAGAACAAAGACGAGCTTTACGTCGTCGATCAGTGGGAATATCATTCGCGCCTTTACAAGGCGGCGTCGATAGTTGCGAATCACCCTGATTTTAAGGAGGTTCAAATGGTTCAGCTCAACTCGTTCGGCTGCGGCCTCGACGCGATAAGCGCCGACCAGGCGGCGGCAATTTTGGAGCGCGGCGGCAAGCCGCACACGCTCATAAAGATAGACGAGGGAAGTAACAACGGCGCTGTGAGGATACGAATACGCTCGCTTCTCGCGGCAATGAGATCGAATCGGACCTCCGGCGAACAAGGAAAATTACTTGCCCCGCAAATTCGTCCTACTACTAAGTATGTCGGGAAGCTCTGCGGCAAATCAAAGGCGCGGCGCACAATACTCTGTCCCCCGCTGTCGCCGTACCATTTCCAATTTTTGGAGGCGGCAATGCGAAGCGAGGGCTTCGACTTCCGCGTCCTGCCCGAGGGTTCGCGCGAAGCGATTGAGCTTGCGCTGAAGTACGTCAACAACGACGCCTGCTATCCTGCTATGGTTGTCGTAGGGCAGTTTTTGAGCGCGCTGTCGAGCGGAGAGTATGACCCGGACAAGACGGACTGCTTGTACGTTCAGACGGGCGGTCCCTGCCGCGCGAGCAACTACGTTCCGCTCCTGCGGAGGGCTCTCGACGCCGCAGGATATAAGAGTACGAGAGTGATCGCGGTGAACTCACAGGGGAGAGGTGAGGCGGCGAAACTGCCGGCCACGCCCTCGGCAATGTGGAAATGCCTGATGGGAGCCATGTACGGCGACCTCCTTATGCGGCTCACCCTACGTACCCGCCCGTATGAAAAGGAACGCGGCAGCGTGAACGAACTCCGTGATAAATGGTCGGAACGCTGCAAGGAAAGCGTCTCCCTCGGCGGGTGGCGCAGATATACCTCCGACATAGCGGACATGGTGAAGGATTTTGCCGCGCTGCCGATCGACGATACTCGGCGTCCGAGGGTTGGTATAGTCGGCGAGATATTAGTGAAATATCACGCGGGCGCGAATGAGCGCCTTGTAGATATAATAGAGGCCGAGGGAGGGGAGGCCGTAGTGCCTGACCTTGTCAGCTTCCTGCTCTACAGCCTGTACGATCCGATTTACGCGCACAAACGCCTGTCGGGCAAATTAATGTCGCGTCTCGCCGGACATGTGGGTATCGCCGCGCTCAACCGCATGAGGCGTCCGATAGAGCGCGCGCTCGAAGGGACGCGCTTCGGCGAGTGTCATGACATATACGGCATGGCGGAGGACGCCGCCGGCATACTCTCACCGGCCAATCAGGGAGGGGAAGGATGGCTTTTGACCGCGGAGATGATGAAGCTGATAAAGAGCGGCGTGAAGAACATCCTCTGCGTGCAGCCCTTCGCCTGCCTGCCGAACCATATTACCGGAAAGGGCGTAATGAAGGAGCTTAAACGCCGGAACAGCGGGGTGAATATCCTGCCGCTCGACTACGACGCGAGCGCGAGCAGCGCGAACCGGCTCAACAGGATAAAGCTCCTGATGGCGGCGGCAAGCGCGTGAGAAAAGCGAGGCGACCGGGAACGGCCGCCTCTATTTTTATGATAAAATTAAGAAAGAATGGTTTAATGTTTAATTAACTGTGTGGGAGGAATAACAATGACCGATCCGATACCAAATGCCGAGATAACCGAGGCCGAACTTCCGGAGGAAGAGATATTCAGGCAGCGGAAGGACAAACTCAGGAGGCTGCGCGAGGAGGAGGGGTACGACCCCTTCATCAACGACCACTGGGATTGCGGCGCAAGCCTTACGAGCATCAGGGAAAAATACGGCAATCTCACGCATGAGGACGAGTGCAAGGACGAGCTGAGCGTCGCCGGAAGGCTGATGGCCGTGCGCCGCCACGGCAAGGCGGCCTTCGCCAATCTCGCGGACGAGAGCGGGGATATGCAGCTTTACTTCCAACAGAACGAGCTCGGCGAGGAGAGATACACCTTCTTCAAAAAATGGCTTGACACCGGGGACATCATAGGGGTGAAGGGCGTCCCGTTCAGGACGCAGAAGGGCGAGCTTTCAATAAAGGTGAATGAATTTTCCCTGCTGTCGAAGTCGCTGCGTCCTCTGCCCGAAAAATGGCACGGACTGAAGGACACTGAGATACGCTATCGCAAGAGGTACGTCGACCTCATAGCCAACCCCGGCGTGCGCGACATATTCCGCGGCAGGGCGGCCGTCGTCCGCACATTCCGCCGCGTGCTGGAGGATAACGGCACGCTCGAGGTGACGACGCCGATACTCTCGACAATAGCGGGAGGGGCTAACGCGCGCCCGTTCATCACGCACCACAATACGCTCGATATAGACATGTACCTCCGCATAGCGACGGAGCTCCACCTGAAGCGCCTCATCGTCGGGATGTTCGGGCGCGTCTACGAATTAGGGCCGATCTTCCGCAACGAGGGCATGGACCCGCGCCATAACCCCGAATTTACGACGATGGAAGTTTACTGGGCATACGCCAGCTACCGCGACATGATGAAGCTCGCGGAGGATATTTTAGTGGCGTGCGCCGACGCTCTCGGCGGCAGGAAGATAGATTATCAGGGCGCCGAGATAGACCTCACGCCTCCGTTTAAGCGCGCGACGATGGCCGATCTCGTCAAGGAAAAGACCGGCGTCGACTTCCTCTCGATAACCGACGACGAGGCGAGGCGCGCCGCGGCCGAGCGCAAAATAGAAGTAGCGGCAAACACAAGCCGCTTCGATATACTGCCGCTCTTCTTCGAGGAATTTGCGGAGGACACGCTGGTGCAGCCGACGTTTGTCTTCGGGCACCCCACGGTAATATCGCCGCTCGCGAAGAGGAACAAGGACAACCCCGACGTGACGGAACGCTTCGAGCTGTTCATCAACGGCTGGGAGATCGCCAACGCGTTCAGCGAGCTGAACGACCCCATCGACCAGAGGGAGCGCTTCATGGATCAGGCGCGGCGCAAGGAGGCGGGCGACGAGGAGTCTCACCCGTTTGACGAGGACTTCGTCAACGCGCTCGAATACGGTATGCCGCCGACCGGCGGAATGGGAATCGGCGTAGACCGCACCGTGATGCTCCTGACGAACTCGCGGAGCATACGCGACGTGCTGCTCTTCCCTACGATGAAGCCGCTGTAGGAAAAAAATAAGGCTATTTATCCTCAAGAGGCCTAAAGGATAAGGATAAAAACATGGAAAAAGAAACGGCTCGTTCGCGCGCTGACGAGTTAAAAAAAATTATCGCGGACAGCGACTACCTTTATTACGTAAAGGACGCCCCGGAGATAGAGGATCACGAGTACGACGCGCTTCTGCGCGAGCTTGCCGCCATCGAGACCGAGTATCCCGAGCTTCTGACGCCGGACTCTCCGAACGCGCGGGTACGCGGCGAACCGGGAGGCGAATTCGCGCGAGTTACGCACTCCGCGCCGATGCAGAGCCTCGATAACGCGCTCGGCGTGGCCGAACTGCGGAGCTTCCGTGAACGCGCGGCCAAGGCGCTGGGCGAAGAGCCGGAATGGATGTGCGAGCCGAAGCTCGACGGCCTCGCGGTTTCGCTCATATACCGCGACGGGGCGCTCGAAACGGCGGCCACTCGCGGCGACGGCACGGTCGGCGAGGACGTAACGCGCAACATCCGAACGATACGCTCCCTGCCGCTGAGGCTGAAGGACGCGCCGAACGGGGTTGTGGAGGTGAGGGGCGAGGTCTGCATGTCGCGCGAGGACTTCGCCGAGCTGAACAGAACCCGCGAAGAAGAGGATAAGCCGCTCTTTGCCAACCCGCGCAACGCCGCCGCCGGCAGTCTGAGGCAGCTTGACGTCCGCGTCACGGCGTCGAGGCGGCTTAAAATATATCTGTACCACACGCTCGGCGCGGAGAACTTAGGCGTGAAAACTCAAAAAGAATTGTTGGAATGGCTCGCCTCGCGCGGGCTGCCAACTCAGGAGAGCAGCAGGCTCTGCGCTTCGATGTCCGATGTCGAGCAGTACCTTGACGAGTGGGGCGGTAAGCGCTTCACAAACTCCATCAACACCGACGGTGTGGTTATGAAGCTGAACGACCTGAGCCTGCGAGAAACTCTCGGCAGCACGGCGAAAGCCCCGCGCTGGGCAATAGCCTTCAAATATCCGCCGGAGGAGAAGCGAACGAGGGTGATCGACATAATCGTATCCGTCGGCAGAACCGGAGCGCTCACTCCGACCGCGCAGCTTGAGCCGGTGAGCCTCTCCGGCACGACGGTGCAGCGCGCGAGCCTGCATAATCAGGACGAGATCGACCGAAAGGACATCCGCGTCGGCGACATGGTATGTGCGCACAAGGCGGGCGAGATAATACCGGAGGTCCTGCGCGTCGATACGGACGCGCGCGACGGCTCGCAGACGCCTTACAAAATACCGCCCGTCTGCCCTGTCTGCGGCGCGGACGCCGTAAAACTGCCCGGCGAGGCCGCGATAAGGTGCCCGAATAAATCCTGCCCCGCTCAGTTACAGGAGGAGATACTGCACTTCGTCTCGCGGCAGTGCATGGACATAAACGGCATAGGCGAAAAGCTGATCGCGCAGCTCACCGAGCGCGGGATCATAAAGAGCGCGGCGGACATATACGCAATGTCCGAAAACGACTTGGCCGAACTCGACCGAATGGGCGAGAAATCGGCGCGCAACATAACGGAGGCCATAGAGGCGTCGAAGAGCCGCCCGCTGTCCGCCGTGATAAACGCGCTCGGCATCCGCAACGTCGGCAAAAAAACCGCCCTTGACATAGCGAGGCGCTTCGGCGGCATGGACGCCTTCATAAACGCGAGCGAGGGCGAGCTCGCCGTGATAGACGGGGTAGGAGAGACCGTTGCCGCGTCGGTGAGGGCTTTCTTCGGCGACGAGCGCAACAGGGAAACCGTGGAGCGTTTGAAATCGGCCGGAGTAAACATGAGCGAGCCGGACACGTTTTATGAGAGCTCCGCGGAATTTGCCGGAAGAAAATTCGTCTTCACGGGCGAACTTTCACTGATGACGCGGGAGGAAGCCCAAAAAAAAGCCGAGTCTCTCGGAGCGAAAATTTCAAGCAGCGTCAGCAAAAAAACTGACGTGGTGGTAGCCGGGGCGAACGCGGGAAGCAAATACAGCAAAGCCGTCGAACTCGGCATAGAGATATGGGACGAGGCGAAGTTCATTGATAGCGCCGGCAGTACCGGCAAGGGGCGATAGCGTCATGGGCAATCCGTATCATATAAGCGAAATAAGGGAAAAACTGCTGCCGATATTTCACGCGGCGCCCATTTAACCTATTCATGCTTTTTATTTTCCCGGCACAAACAAAATATAATTCTTACAATGTAAGCTGTCGCTACGAGAAGTACGGAGTCCGAGGCGACAGGGCTCAGTATAAAATAATAGCCGTGTTCCGTAGCGAAGGCTATGAGGCTTGTCGCGGCTGCGGGAGGATGCATCGTGTCGGTTACGTCCATTACGGCGACGGCGAGCGTGACGCAAATGGCTGCCGCCCACCAATGTTCGCCGAGGGCGCTGCCTGCCGTAACGCCTATGGCGGCTGAAAGCATATGGCCGAATATCACGTTTTTCGCGCGGGCGAACTGACTCTCAGGCACAGCGAAGAGAATACACGCGGAAGCCGCGAGCGGCGCCAGCAATATATGATTGCTACTGAACGATATGTAGACAACAGCTCCAAAGCCGATAAACGCTCCAATGTACAACTTTATCCTGCGGAGGACATCCTCCATCATAACCACGCGGCTCACCTCGGAAACATAATGATTGCGAACACACCACGCAGAGTATACCGCAAAAAAACCGTTGCCGCCACAGTTCGCGGCCCGGCGGATTGCCGTCCCCGCAAGAGGTTCGTATCAGCGAAAATAACGCTTGCGAATGAGAAGATATGTGCTGTATAATAAACGCGGCTCCGATGGGTGTAGGGGCGGGATAAATCCCGCCCCTACGGCTTGATAACCAAAACCAACATCGGCCTCACCTCAAATCAACAGGGGGCACCGCATCATATGACGGATAAGAAAACCGGCGGCAAAAAATTGGCGGGACTCCTCAGGTCGCGCAGCTTTCTCCCTCTCTTTGCCGCCATGTTCCTCGGCGCGTTCAACGACAACTTCTTCAGGAGCGCAATGGCCATGCTGATCACGTACCGCCTCGCGGACGAGACCGGCGGCGACGCGCGAGTCATTGTAACGCTCGCGTCAGGGGTGTTCATCCTGCCGTTCGTCCTCTTCTCGGCGATAGCGGGGCAGCTCGCCGACAAGTACGAGCGCGCCGGAATAGCGCGATGCACGAAATTAGCGGAGATAGCCGTGATGGCCGGAGCCGTCGCCGCCTTTTACAGCGGCAGCGTACGGTTCCTGATGACGATTCTGTTTCTCATGGGCGCGCAGAGCGCGTTCTTCGGGCCGATAAAGTACAGTATCCTGCCCCAGTGCCTGAAAGCGGACGAACTCGTGGGCGCGAACGCCCTAATCGAAACCGGTACGTTCCTGTCGATACTCCTCGGCACCATAGCGGGGGGCGTCTTTGTAATGGGCGAGGGCGGGGTGAGCTCGGTCAGCTTCCTCGTGGTGTTCATAGCGGCGGCGGGATGGGCGGCGAGCCTCTTCATCCCGCGCACGCGCGTCGTGCGGCCTTCCCTCAAACTGAGATTCGGCATCTTCGGAGAAACAGCCGCTCTTGTTAAGAAGGTCATCGCGCGGCGCGAGGCGGCCTTCCCGATATTCGGCATATCGTGGTTTTACGCTGTCGGAGGAATATTCACGTCGCAGTTCCCCGGTTACGCCAAGACGGTATTAGGCGCCGACAGCAATGTGGCGACATTGATGCTCGCCGTATTTTCATTCGGCATAGGCGCCGGCTCCATAGCGTGCAGCCATCTGCTGAAGGGTGAAATATCCGCGCGCTACACCCCGCTCGCCGCTGTCGCCATATCCGCGCTTAGTCTCCTTCTCGCCGCGCTGAGCGCGTGGCGCCCTGCGGAGAGCGGTGATCTTCTCACGATATGGCGCTTCCTTCTCTCCCCGCTAAACTCCGTCATTTTGCTTTGCCTCTTTGGAATTTCATTCTTCGGCGGGATATATATAGTGCCGCTTTACGCCGTAATGCAGAACAGCAGCAGCGAGCGCGACCTCGCCGGAGTAACGGCCTGCTCGAATGTAATGGACGCCTTCTTCATGGCCGCTTCCGCCGCCGCCGCGGCCCTCCTGCTCGCGGCAGGGCTCCGGATTCCGTCGATATTCTCCATAATGGCCGTATTGAACCTCGCGGCCGCAAAGCTGCTGCGCGGCGGGATAAAAGTATAAAGAGCCGATAAAGGGTATAATTAAAAGGCGGAGGTTTCAGAATAAGGGTCAAGGGTGATAACCCTTGCCGGGGTGTGGGGCGAGGAGCCCCACGGTTTAGTTTTTGTTGCGGAGGGTTTGCCGTTGAATATTTGTGTTGTCGGAACCGGGTATGTCGGCCTCGTCACGGGGTCGTGCTTCGCGGATAAAGGGAATAAAGTCTGGTGCGTCGACATAGACGAAAAACGCGTCGCGATGTTGAAACGGGGCGAGTCTCCGATATACGAGGAGGGGCTTGCCGAGATGATAACGCGGAATTCCGCGGAAGGCAGGCTGTTTTTTTCGACGGATATAGCCGACGGGCTCACTGACGCTGACCTGTGCTTCATTGCAGTCGGAACGCCGCCGACCGAGAACGGCGAGACCGACCTCGCGCAGGTGCTGTCGGTTGCCGATTCGATAGGGCTTCATATCAGAAAAGGGTGCTTTATCGTCGTGAAGTCCACTGTGCCGGTGGGAACGGGCCGCCTTGTGTGCGATAAAATAGGCGTCCATTTGAGGGAGCGGGGTATAAAAGCGCCCGTCGAGATATTGTCCAACCCCGAGTTTCTCAAGGAGGGGCGGGCGATACATGACTGCCTGAACCCCGACAGGGTTGTGGTCGGAGCGGTATCCGAGGAGGCGAAGGCTGCCATGCGCGAGCTGTATTCGTCCTTCGTGGAGGAGGACAGGATAATATTCATGGATCCGGCCTCGGCGGAGATAACCAAGTACGCGGCGAACGCGATGCTCGCCGTCCGCATAAGTTTTATGAACGAGATAGCGCGGCTCTGCGACGCGGTGGGGGGCGACGTGAGCGCCGTGCGCAGCGGCATAGCGTCGGACAGGCGCATCGGCGAGTATTTCCTGAACGCCGGATGCGGTTACGGCGGCTCCTGTTTTCCAAAGGACGTGCAATCGCTCTGCCGGGTGGGCGAAGGCTGCGGCGTCGAGATGACGGTAACCTCGGCGATAGAAAAAGTGAACAGGAACCAGAAGAGGGTGCTGCCGATAATGGTGCGCCGCCGCTTCGGGCAGGATCTGACCGGGCTCAACATAGCCGTACTGGGGCTCGCCTTCAAGCCGGGCACCGACGATATGAGGGAGGCGCCGTCGATAACACTGATAAACGATCTTGTCGAGCACGGCGCGGATATAACGGCCTTTGACCCGATAGCCGAGGATAACGCGAAATCTGTATTGCCCGGCTCTGTCAAATATGCCCGCAGCGCCGGTGAGGCGATAACCGGAGCGGACGCCGCGGTGCTCGTCGCCGAGTGGCCGGAGTTCGGCTCGATAGACTGGGCGCGCGCCGGTTCTCATATGAAGGGCAAGATATTGTTCGACGGGCGCAATATGTATGAACCGCAGACGATAAAAAACCTTGGTTTCGAGTATTACTGCATAGGCAGGAATTGCGCCGTCAGGTAACGCAGGGGCGGATGGCAATTTCCGCGCGTTGTTCCGCAAAAAACCGCAGGGGCGGCATTCTGCCGCCTCTGCATAACCGATGTTAAATCAAATCGGTATCCAATGCGGCGGTTCTTCCCTCGGTGATTCATGGGAGGAAACGTTATTGTTGGGTTTCGGTTCTTTAGCCTGTACGCCGAGCGACCCGCGATAGTTAATTTCGCATATCGGCAGGGCTTTTATATCTATATTCTTCGCCACGGTCAGCATATCCAAAAATTTAACCCCGTCACCGGCAGCGCGCTCCATAAACGCGCGTATGAAGCCGAGGGCGTCCTGCGACGCGGCAAGTTCGGCGTCAACGGGCAGGACGTTCAGTCCGTCGTCCATGTTCGACAGAAGGTTCATCGCTTCCTGAGGCTGTAAGCGGCGCAGCAGGTCTTCGAGCGTGGGCAGGGTCGAGGGAATCTGCGGGATGGCGAAGATTTTTTTCGACATTTTGGGAATGAACGGGCAGAATCCAAAGGTGTCGCTGCAATATTTGAATCCGGCGTCATCCAATGTCCGAAGGCTGATGTAGTTTACGCGAAAGCCGGGGGACGCGAAGCCGTTCGGCGGACTGCCGACCCTCTTGCGGAAATTGGAATGCGCGTTTTTTATGTTCGCGAGAACGGACGTGTCGGGGAGTTTGTCCAAACGAGCCCGCCATTCCCTGGGGTTCATGCCGCAGACGCCGCAGTCATGTCCTCTTTTGAACGCGTCCTTCAATATGCCGGGAGCCGACGGCACTATTTCCTTTTCAGCGCCGAATAATTTGGACATCGCGGAACCGCTGCGCTCGCTTCCCATGCCGAAAAAAAAGCTGCCCTTCGCGGATATTTCGTCCAGCGCGTCGAGCAGCCTCGGCACCCCATCCCTGTAGGATCTCAGCGTGTCAGCCAATATCCTGAGCGCGACTATCTTCATTGCCGGTACATGGCGTTATCGTTAATCCAAATGCCTGATTGGCATCATACACCCACAGAAGTTTTGCGCCTACGAAAGACCTCGACCTTGGCCGGGGGAACGTTGCGCAGGATGAAACGGGAGCGCAGCTTGCGGAAATCCGCGGTGATGAACGGCATCTCGCCGAGAAGCGCGTAAGTGAACTGCACGAACAGCCCCCCCGGCGCGAGGATGCGTCCGACCTCTGACATTATGGCCGCGCTTACGTCGGCCGGTAAACTGCGGAAGGGAAGGCTCGACACTATGGCTGCGACCGGAGAGCTCAATTTTATCTTCGATGAAATCTCCTCGGCTCCGCAGCATAGCACGGTAGCGCCGTTAAAACGCTCCTTGAGGCACTGCGCCAACGCTTCGGATTTTTCGACGATGATGAGCTTGTCGCGGGAGATACCCCTGCGAAGCAACGCTTCCGTGACGGGGCCGGTGCCCGCGCCGAGCTCGATGAGACAGCCCGATTTAAGCAGCGAAGGGTGAATGGCCCGCGCCATTTCGTTCGCGAGGGCGGGCGAGCTCGAACAAACCGCCCCTATGTCGCGCGGATTGCGGGCAAGCTCACGCAGCATCAGGAGGTGGCGCGTGAGCCTGCCCGGATTTTTCCTCGCCGCTGACTTTTTTCGGAGACCGCCAGAGGATTTGTCAGAGCTTTTCATGGGCGGTTATGCCGAATGCGGGCGATAATACCAACAGGCCTGATCATCGTTTTATCTTCACCCTTTAGGTTCCTGACAATAAATCAGCTTTTCACGGCGCGCGCCATGTTATTTCCGAGCTCGGCGCAAAGCAGCATGTCGTCGCAAGTCGGGCGGGACTTTATCTCAAGAGCCGGTTCGACGAGCGTCCAGCCTCCCTTGGATTTATCGACGAACTCCCGCATCTCCTTCAGAGCCGCGCTGCTCCAGCTGTATGTGCCGCAGAGCCCGATGGAGCGTCCCTTCATGTTCTTGTTTTCGAGCAGGCGCAGAAGCGCGGCCATCGGCGGGTAGAGCTCCATGTTGTAAGTGCAGGACGACAGTATGAGCCCCGAGTAACGCCAGATGTCAGTTGTCACGTAAGACATATTTGAGCGCGATATGTCGTATACGATGACCTTCTTGACGCCGGCGAGCGACAGCGAGCGGCATATGGCGTCGGACGCGCTCTTCGTGTTGCCGTACATTGAGCCGTACACCACGACGACACCGCTCTCGGTCTCCTGTCTGCTCCATTTTTCGTACAGCGATATAACGCGGTTCGGGTCGGTCCTCCATATTGGGCCGTGCGACGGGCATATCAGCGATATGTCGAGCGTGCGAACCTTCGCGAGCGCCTTCTGTGCCGGGGCCGCGAAGCGTCCGACGATGTTTACGTAATAGCGCATCATTTCGTCGATAGCCCTGTCGAGGTTGGCCTCGTCGTCGAATATTCCGCCCTCGAGCGCTCCGAAACCTCCGAATATGTCGTTCGAGAAGAGAATCTTGTCCGTGGCGTCGTAGGTTACCATGCTCTCAGGCCAGTGAACCATCGGCGTGAAGGCAAATACGAGTCTCCGTCCGCTGATGTCGAGCGTGTCGCCGTCCTTCACTATCTCGAACGGGCCGTCTATTCCGTAGAAGTTCTTCATCATCTCAGCCGTCTTGGCGTTCAGTATGTACTTCACTCCCGGGTAGAGTGTGCGCAGTGTGGGGAGCGCGCCTGAGTGATCGGGCTCCATATGGTTCACCACTATGTAGTCGAGCGGGCGTCCTCCGAGCAGCTCCGCAAGCCTGCAAAAGCCGTCGTCCGTGTACGCGCTCTTTACCGTGTCGATGAGGATTGTCTTCTCGCCGTCGATGAGGTACGAGTTGTAGGCCACGCCCATCGGCAGATCCCAAAGTCCCTCGAATTTATCCGTTTCCCTGTCGTTGGATCCTAGCCAGTATATGGATGGCGCCGCGCACAAAACTCCGTTGATGTTTTTCATCTTTTCCCCTCCCTTAGTCTTTGTTGCGTCTCTCTCCGTGCCTGTCACTGCCGTAGGTAGTGCGCTCCTGCTCCTCTTTCACCGGTCTGGCCGAAAGGTTTTTCTGGATATCATCGAGCAGCTTCTTGCGGCGCTTGTCCATATTGGCCTCCTCAGTCGGCATCTCATGTCCCGGGTCGAATCTGCCCTCAGCAACCAGTATTTCGATGAGCTTGACGTCCTCCTCTATGGCCTTGGCGAGAGATTTGGAGTCCAGCTCGGCCTTCGGGTTGTCCCTGAGGTACGACCGCGCTTTTTCGTATACTATATCCAGCAGCTTGCGGCATGAAGGACAGACTGACGTATCCGAGGCCCCGAATATCTTCCCGCATACGCGGCATGTGTTGATTTGCATAACGCTCACCTCCGTAGATATGTAAACAGAACGTTACATAGGTTTTAATTATAATACACTACATTCTATTATATAGCGATAATATAGCTTTCGCGAGGAAAGTTTGGAAAATTTCAAGAAGGCTGATTTATCTCGATTAAAATTATGAAGAAGAAAATAAGACGCTTACCCGTACAAAGTTACCCCGACGCGCGCGATATGTTCTCTCAGTTCGGCGTTTTTTATCTCGTTGAAACTTTGCGCGTCAAACGTAAACGGCAGCGGCAGCAGTTCGAGCTGCGCAGCGATCTCCTCCGCCTCCATAACCGTTATATCGCCGCACAAAGCGATGTCTATGTCGGAGTTTGCGCGAAAATTGCCCTTTGCCCGAGAGCCGAAGAGCAACGCCTTTGTCACCTTCGTGCCGCTTATCACGTTCTGAATAAGCCGCAGCGCGTTTTCTGAAAGCCCGGTGTCAATCAAATGTTTTCTCCGTCAAGAAATCATAAAAAGTTTCCAATGCCGCAAGGTATTCAGACTTAACCTTAGTCAAAATTTCTTTGAATTTTGTTAATTCGTAGGTGTGTGACAACAAATTCCTCGCAAGCATCATATCGATAAACACCTGCCCGTCAGTGATAATGCCCGCCGCGAAAGCCGCCTTTATCACTGCGCGCGGCGAGACTTCCGTAAGCAATACGCCCGCTTCCTGCAGATAATCTTTAGCCGTCTTCCAGGCAAGCTCAAAGGTAAACTCAAAACGCTGAATAAAACCCTCCTGCTCAATGGGTTTTAGATTATCTATGTCAAACTCGTTTAACTCGCGGAGCAAGTTTAACGCCCTGCTGAAATTTTGAAAACGCTGTTTCCATCGGATGTCTTGACTTTGCTCCACGCTAATCACTCCTAATAATGAACGGGCGGCTTTAGTCCTTGCGTGTTCTGTCGAAGAACGGCTTCAGGAAGTCTATCGGTATCGGGAAGATCGTCGTGGAGTTCTTGTCGCCGGCTATTTCGCGCAGGGTCTGCAAGTAGCGCAGCTGTAACGTCATCGGCGAGCGCTCCATCGTCTCGGAGGCCTGCGTGAGTTTTTCGGCGGCCTGCTGCTCTCCCTCGGCGGCTATTATCTTCGCGCGGCGCTCGCGCTCGGCCTCAGCCTGACGCGCCATAGCGCGCTTCATGCCTTCGGGGAGTTCGAGCTCTTTCAGCTCGACGGAGCTCACTTTTATGCCCCACTGGTCCGTCCTGTCGTCTATTATCTGCTGGAGCTCCATGTTTATCTTGTCGCGGGCGGAGAGAACCTCGTCGAGCTCGGAGCGCCCTATAACGGAGCGCAGCGTCGTCTGCGAGAGCTGGCTCGTCGCCATTATGTAGTCCTCCACCTCGACGACGGAGCGCGACGGATCGAGCACCCTGAAGTAGATGACGGCGTTCACTTTGATGGGGACGTTGTCGCTCGTTATCACTTCCTGAACGGGAACGTCGAGAGTTACCATGCGAAGGTCAACGCGCAGCGTCCGGTCTATCCACGGAAGGACTATCACGATCCCCGGCCCTTTCGCCGCGATAAGCCTGCCTAAACGGAAGACGACGAGCCGCTGATACTCCGGCACGATCTTGACGGCCGACGACAGAAAGAGAACCACGATAAATACTATCCCCAAAGTTGAACTTAACATACTCAAAAGCGACATCATAAGAAATTCCTCCTATATATTTATTTATCTTATTTATCTCCGTAAGGGCGATCATCTCGGTCGCCCGGTTCTTGTTAGACGCCAGTCGCTAT
>BOCB01000036.1 GCA_026002695.1 Synergistales bacterium | reverse complement strand
GGGGGGGGGGAGAAAAAAAAAAAAAAAAAAAAAAAGGGGGGGGGGGGGGGGGATATATGACATCGTTGAACCATTTAAAATTCTTTATGAAAATTCAGAACATCTATCTAAAATCAAAAACATTTTTCCATTGATTGAAGATGTGCCGCTATCGGCAAAGTATGATAGGATTACATCTTGTGCTGTCCTTGAACATATCCATAATTTGCCTTATGTAGTCAGCAAGTCCGGTCTTCTCCTTAATAAAGGCGGAACCTTTTGCGCTGCTGTTCCAAGTGAGGGTGGTTTTTTGTGGAAATTAGGTTACTCCATTACCACAGGGTTGGAATTCAAATTGAAATACAATATGGATTATTCTGTGATTATGAGGCATGAACACTTGAATACTGTGGACGAGATTGAAGAGATTGTCCGTTATTTTTTTAAGGATGTATCTTTACGCAGATTGGGTATTGGGAAACATTTCTCACTGTATACTTGTTTCTATGCTTATAATCCTGTATATGAAAATTGTCAGGATTATTATGAAAATAATGGTTAGCCAAATTTTCGCGGAGGGACTTGAGAAAATTGATTTCAGCACTTGACAGGCGTAAAAGGCTTGATATAATCTCGCAAGCAAGCAAGCAAGCAAGCAAGCAAGCAAGCAAGCAAGCAAGCAAGCAAGCAAGCAAGCAAGCAAGCAAGCAAGCAAGCAAGCAAGCAAGCAAGCAAGCAAGCAAGCAAGCGCTTCCTAACAGACTTTCCAAATTCTTCCTACACGGCGGCGATTTCATTTCCGCCGATATATTCGTTTATAGAATAAATCCCGCGCTTTCTTGGGGTGGTGTCCGGCTTTGAACCTGAGCAGGGACTTCACTCTCAAGATACACTTCATACTTGATCAGCTGCTGCCCCCTGTACTCCGGGATTCGCGACTCTTTATGAAATTCCCGATGAAGCTCTTCTTTTCGGCCAAGCACGAGCGGATAATGTCTTTCAAAGAGCGGGCTCCGTTTATGACGCGGGAGGAGTACGCCGCGTTTTACGAGGAGACCGCGCCATTTCATATGTCCCGCGCCACCGATCTCAACAAAAAATGCGCGCGCGCGATATTGGACAACATTGTCGGCGAGTCAGCGCTGGATGCAGGGTGCGGGCGCGGTTTTTTGGTGAAGGCCATCCGCGATGAGGGCAGGTGCGGCAATATTTACGGCATGGACATAGTGATACCGGATGAGCTGCGGGAGCAAAGCGGCATAAATTTTATGAACGGCAGCGCGGAGTCAATACCCTTCGCCTCGTCGTCCGTCGATACTGTCATTTGTTCCCATGTACTGGAACACGTAGTCGACCTTCATACCGTGATAAGCGAGCTCAGGCGCGTGGCGAGAAGAAGAGTTATAATCGTCGTGCCGTCCCAGAGGTCGTATCGCTACACGTTTGACCTGCATCTGAGGTTTTTCCCGTACATACACTCGTTCCTGCTTGAGATGATGCCGTTCGACGCCGCGTTAATAAGGTGCGAGTACATGGACGGCGACATCTATTATCAGGAGGACAGAGATCAAAGTTAAGAGAAGCGCTGATTAAAATCGTTCCTTCCATAAGGTTAATAAATTTTAATCAAAATAAATCAGCTCTATGAGCGATCTCAAGTCTCATTTGAGTTCTCCTATTGATTGTTTGTACTGCATTCTAATATATATTATTGGCGTCAAACAATACCGCTATTCGGGCGGGGTAAAACCCTGCTCGAAGAACCCCTTGCCGAATATTTCTTGTTCCGACAACCCGGTATATTTTATGATAGCATCAATCGGAATTCTATCCGCAAGCATTGAACGGGCGATTTCAAATTTACCCTTCTCTATACCCTTCGCCTCGCCTTCCCTGAACGACACAATCATGTCGTGGTCGTGGTCCATCCGGAACTTCTTGCGCGAAAGATAGCGCGCGCGCTGCTCGAGATCGCTGCTGATGTTTGCCAATAACTCGCTTGCCAATTTGATCTCCTCCCTTGCCTTAGTCATATCGAGAAGCAGTTTCCTGTATTCGGGCTTGCTGCCTACCGAAAAGAAAACGCTCCAAAGCTCAAGTCGAGACATTGCCCGAATGACGGCAAAGGGCGTTTAGTTAGCCAGGCCTTGGATTTTGTCCGGAGGCAGTCCGGAACTCTTAGCTATGACGTCCAACGGCACGCCGTTAGCCAATAGATTTTTGGCAATTTCGAGTTTAGCCTTCGCCTCGCCCTTCTCTATACCCTTCGCCTCGCCTTCCCTGAACGACACAATCATGTCGTGGTCGTGATCCATTCGGAACTTCTTGCGCGAAAGATAGCGCGCGCGCTGTTCGAGATCGCTGCTGATGTTTGCCAATAACTCGCTTGCCAATTTGATCTCCTCCCTTGCCTTAGTCATATCGAGAAGCAGTTTCCTGTATTCGGGCTTGCTGCCTACCGAAAAGAAAACGCTCCAAAGCTCAATCGGAGACATTTCCCCGGCGGGCTTTTTCAATACCTTGCCCAACTTGGAAAGCTCTATGAATATTATACCCAACGTATCGATAAGTTCCTCTCCGTCCTCGCCGCGAAAGCTAAAACGGTTCACAAAATCCTCGCGCTTCGGAAACACCTTGTAACCGCAAAACGTAATCTGAAAAGTCTGAAGTAAATTCCCGTAGTCTATATTCTTGCTCTTCTGAGATGAGTGCAGGTCGCAGAGGTTGTAAATCGCGCGGCTCTTTATTCTGACGTGCGCGTTTTTAGCGGAGTCTCCCGTCATGGGCGTAGTCTGCATTTCTACGTTCAGCTGCTTGTCGTTGTCGGCAAGGCAGTGCACGTCAAGACGCTCTCTTTTTTCCGAAATATCGGATATGGGAAGCTCCGTGTTTTTCACCTCTACGCTCACAATAGGTATCTCTAAAACACCCGATATGACATCGCGCAAGATGGGCTTCGCGTCCGGGTGTGTCAGGAGCGTTTTGAATACGCCGTCTTCAGATGGCGGCAACAGGTCGGGAACGACGATTTTTTCGTTCAATATGGTTCACCCTCCTTGATGACTATTATAATACTTCTTAAACTAAGCGCAATCAATCATGTTTGTTCCAAACAGATAAACTGTCACTTCTTATTTACAACTCCCTCACCGCATAGCATTGCCATAATCATGCCGCCGATAAACAGAAGCAACCGCATATTATAAGCACAATGGATTTGCTCCTTGTTGCGCGTAACAAACCTTCATGCTAATATAATCGCGAAGATACTCACAAACAGCGTGGCTGATCGGGAGTGGAGAAAATTGATTTCAGCACTTGACAGGCGTAAAAGGCTCGATATAATCTCGCAAGCAAGCACTTCTTAGCAGACTTTCCAACGAAAGCAAATATAATTATTGGAACATCGGCGCGGCATTCTGCGCGTTATATATAGCCATGTACGCGTATATCGGTTTTTTCGCGTTCTCTCTTTGGGGCGATGATTTTTATTTTTTGCTTAACGTAAGGGACTATGGTTTTTGGGAGGCGCAGCATCGGGCGTATGTCTCGGTTATGGGTAGGTTTTTCAACACGTTTTTAATATCCTTAGTATGCGCGTTTGAAAATATCGGGATGTTTTTTGATGCGTACAGATTTCTCGTCGTGTCGCTGATAGGTTTGAGCCTGTTCTCCATATTCTTTTTCGTCAGATCAGTACTGCCGGGCATTGCCGCCGGGAAAGCGGCGCTTGTATCCCTCTTTTGCCAGTCTCTGTGGCTGAACGAGGTTTTGTATTCATTGGCTTGCGAGTTGTACTATGTATCGTGCTGCATGATACTCATCGAAGCCGGGCTTTTGATCAGGATAGCGAGGAGAGAAAGAGCGTCGCTTGAAATCGCGGCGCTTTCGGTCGCCGCGTTTCTTAACGGAGGACTGATAGAATTCGGCGCTGTTTTCTCAATTGTGATGCTGCTGTCGGCCTTATGCTGGCTGTTGAGTGTCCGGAACAATCGCGGCGCAGCGCGGCTCGTACTGCCCGTAATCGCGGCCCTCGCCGGTTTGGGGGCGGATTATTTTTCTCCCGGTTCGCAGGGCAGAATAGGAGGCCATTTGGATTTAATCGGCACGATAAAGGAGACGGCGCTTTACTGCGCTCCGATAGTGGCGGACGCGCTGCTCAGTCCGCTGAAATACGTTTTCCTGCTCTTCCTGCCTGACATCATGAAATTCACGAACGCTCCCGAAATCGGGCACGAAAATATCCGCGGGAGGCTCAAAGTTTGGCACGGTGTTGCCCTGACTGTACTCGGGGTCTTCTTGCTTTCCGCTATAGGGGTATATTCCATAAGGGGTTACGGACTGGCTCGCAGATGCGAGTACATAATTCAGTGGCTGATGTGGTTCTGCTGGATAATATATTTTGTTTGGTTTTACAGCAGCGCGGCCTCAGTGGGCAGGATAGCGGGGAGCGCCGTATACAGGCGGAGGCACGGCCTCGCTGTAATATTTTTCCTGCTCAGCTTCAACACGAGAGACGCCGTCGTCTCCGCGTTCAACGCCGCTGAATTCAGGAGCGAATTAGACGCCCAGCGCGAGCTGCTCTTGCGCGTTCCTCAGGGAGGAACGGCGTATGTGCCGTATGCGGCAGTATATAATAAACTTCTTGTATCAGACGCGAGTTTCGCGCCCTTCAACGACAATTTGTATAATGTGTGTGTCGAATATTACAGATTGAGCGCGGTTCACGTCGCTCCAAAAGAATTTTTGGCTGAACACCCCGATACCGTGCCGACGTTAGAGTATTATATCGATATGTATAACAAGGCGGCGGAAGGAGGTAACGCCGCCGCGTTCACGACGCTGGGACGGATTTACGACATAGGTTTACTCGGTTCGGAGCGCGACCCCGAAAAGGCAAAGCATTATTACAGCCTGGGGACTGACCGGGGCAGCGTTGCCTCTGCGCGATCCCTTCTCAGGATACTCATGGAGGACGGGAGCAGCTTGAACTACGGACAGCTCGCCCAATACGGCGTGAAATATCTGCTCAATATATATGTATGGAGGAAGCCGTGAGGGGCGATCGATAAGGTATTTATTCAACGGATAGATAATGGCCTCAAACCGCAGGTTCAAATTTTCCGCACAAGCCAATATGCAAACCAAAAATCAGCGCTGGCGCGGTTTATTTTTTGACAAATTTACCCATTGTCTGTATATTTATTGACATCAATCCAAGCGCGTCAATGAACTCAGACTATTCAGAACGGGGAGATTTTCATGGCTAATAAAGTTACCATATTATTGGGAAGTCCGAGGAAGAAGGGCAGCGGCAACAGCGAGCTGCTCGCCGACGCGTTCGCTGCCGGCGCGGAAGAAGCGGGATACGAGGTCAGCAAAATCAGATTGGCGGGGCTCAAGATAGCGGGCTGCGTCGACTGTCGCATGTGCTGGAGCAAGGGCGTTCACTGCGCGGTCGATGACGATATGAAGGAAGTTTACAGCGCCCTCGACGACGCGGACGTTATAGTGTACGCGACGCCGCTTTACTTTTTCTCGTGGCCGGCGCAGATAAAGCCGGCGTGGGACAGGCTGCTTCCGTATTTTTCAAAGAAGTCGAAGGTGAGCATGGCGGGCAGGAGAGCTGTTCTCCTCGCCGCGGCCGGAGACGACGAGGAAGATGTCTTTGACGGGCTGAAGAAGTCGTTCGAGTTAGCGTGCAGGTATTGCAAGTGGGATAACATCGGCGAAATATGCGTTCCCGATGTCAATGAGGCGGGCGCTGTCTCCGGGAAAAAAGAATGGCTGGAAAAAGCGAGAGCTCTGGGGAAGAGCTTAGGGTAAAAAGGGTGAGTAACAACGGGCGAACACAGTTCGCCCCTACGGTTATTTTTTGAACGGGGTCAAGGGGGGCGCCCCCCTTGCGGAGTGTGGGGCGGCGCCCCACGGTTTGATGTTACGGGAGGTCGTGTAAATATAATGAAAGTAATAGCTGTAAACGGCAGTCCTCGCGAGGATGGGAACACGGCAGCCGCTCTGCGCGCGATGGCGGACGTGCTGAAGGGTGAGGGTATCGAGACGGAGATAGTACATGTCGGCGGCAAGCTGATACCGGGCTGTATCGGCTGCGGTCACTGTTTTTCATCGGAGGGTAATATTTGCGTGTTCAAGGACGACGCGGTCGAGGAGAACGTTATGAAGATACGAGCCGCCGACGGGATAATACTCGGCGCGCCGACTTACTACGCCGGGATTCCTGGGCCTATGAAGTCGTTTTTGGACAGGGTGTTCTTCAGCAGCTCGCGTTATTTGAAGTACAAGGTAGGCACGGCGGTAACGGCTGTGAGGCGCGCCGGAGGCGCCGATGTCGTCCATCAGCTCATGAATTATTTCAATCTCGCGGAGACTGTAACGCCGCCGAGCCAGTATTGGACGATAGTATACGGCATGGACAAGGGAGAGGCCCTGAAGGACGAGGAGGGAATGCAGACCGTGAGAAAGAACGCGCGCGCTATGGCGTGGCTCTTGAAGGTGATAGACGCGAGCAAGGGTAAGATTCCTCTTCCGCCGACGGAGAAGCGGGAGTTTACGAATTTCATAAGGTAAAAGCGGCAATTTGACGTAGGATGTCTCACGAAAAAGGAAGAAAACGGCCGCGCGCGTTTATCTTTACGATATGCCGCGCGGCTGTCATTTTTTTCTGCGGCGCCGTGATTATACCGGAGCTGCCTGTGAACTGCCTGTCCGTATCGGGCGATGACGGCCGCGTAATACTCAGCGCCCCGATGCGAATGGGCGAGCTGTTTACCGCGGAGTATATACACTCTGTCCAGCTCACGCCGGTGGTGGATGAGTACGCTGTGCTTCAGGGGAGGATATGGGGGTGGCGGGAGCTGACCATGTCGCACAACGCCGGCCTTCCGTTTGCCGAGCCGGAGCATGGCCGCTTTGTCTCTGACGCGCCTTGGATGATAATACAGGGCGGACGCCGCGCGGAGGAGCGCATAGCGTACCGCGTCGGCACGTCAAAATTCGGCAGGAACGTGTGGTTATTGCCGCCGTTCGGCGAGATATGGATACACGAAAAAATACCGTCGAGGAGGGTTTTCATAGAGGCGTCCGTGAAGCGCTCGGGAAGCGCGGCGGCAATAAATCAAACGGCGGAGGCGGCCGCCTCCGATCGCCATCCCTTCATACGGTAGCAAACATGACACCCAATAAGCCGGAATGATGTATTATAATAGTGTATACTTTTTAGTGTAAATATTTATTATTGAAAATCTAAAGCGCTAAAGATAAAAAATAAAAACATGAATAAAATGACGGGAGAGTGGCGATATGCTTAAAATGCTGAACGCGTTTACCGATGAAATAGACTCGGCTGAAGACGCGATAGCTGATGTTTTAAGTCAGATAAAGCCGGAGGAAAACCTGCTTAAAAACTCGGCGGGGATTATATCATGCCACCGCGATTTCGTGGATAGCGGGCTTATTGAGGAATTTTGCGCGCGTATGTCCTTCGATATCATAGGAATCACGACTCTTGCGAGCGGCACGAGCGGCGCTTATGGTGAGGAATCGCTGACTCTCTCCGTTTTGACAAGCGACGACGTGTCGTTTTCAGCGGTCATGTCGGAGCCTCTTTCAAGAGGGAATATCACAAAGCCGCTGAGCGACGCTTACAGCGCGGCTCGCGCGGCGCTTCCGGAAGACCCGAAGCTAATCATAGCCTTTTGCCCGGTCCTGAGCGACGTAAGCGGCGCGGTCATATTAGACGCGTTAGACGAGGTATGCGGCGGCATTCCGATTGTAGGCGGTCTTACCAACGACCACACTGTTAAGTACGACAGAAGCTGCGTGATAAAAAACGGCGAAAGCCGCAGAGACTGCGCGGCAATGGTTCTCGTTCAGGGGAACGTCAACCCCAGGTTCTTTGTAACGTCCATACCCGAGAAAAACGTGCAAAAACAAAGAGCCGTCATCACGGACTCAGACGGCTGCGTACTGAAAAGAGTGAATGATATGCCGCTTTTGGATTATTTGACGACCATAGGGCTGAAAAAGACGGGGGAGGCGGCGAGCTCACTGCCGTTTTTAGTCGACTACGGCGGCGGCACAAGACCTGTGGCGCTTGGAATATACTCGTTTTTCCCGAACGGGGACGCGTTATACGGCGGCAATATGCCTGTCGGCGCGACGTTCTCCGTCGGCATGTTCAGCCAGGACGGCATAATGGAGACGGCTGAAAAGACCTTGTCCGCTATGCTGAACGAGAAGGACGTAAACGGGTTTTTCTTTTTCCCCTGCATGTCGCGCTGCTTCATGCTCAATCCGTCAAGCTCCGCCGAGTATGATAAAATTTCCTCCATGATAAGCGATCCTATCCCGTTTCACTTTGTTTACATGGGAGGGGAAATATCCCCGCTCTACGATGACGACGGGAAAACCCACAATCGCTTTCACAACTACACTTTTGTCGGCTGTGTTTTGTAGGAAGGCGGATTGATTTATTGTCAGGATCTAAGTAAATGCTGATTTATTGTCAGGAGCCTAAAGGGTAACGATAAAAACCCTGACCGGCTCCGCATCCCAAAACGGCTAAATTCCATTTTGGGCGATTTAATCAGCGCTTACCTAAAGGGCAGCGATTAAAAACTGACCGAAAGATGGTCACAGCATATTCGTAACATAGGAGGTGCCGGCTTGGAAAGCTCAGAGTTAGTCGAGAGCCTCAGGCAGGAAATAGTTGCTTTGCAAAAAAACGAGGCGAAACTCAACCGCCAGCTTCAACGTTTGCGGGATAATGCCGAACGCGACAGGTCTGTCGTAGACCTGAAGACCGACATTAACTCAGTGCTGTCCGCCGAACGGGAAAGGCAGCAAAGATACCTCAATCTGCTGCTCGGCAGCAGCCAAGACCTCATATTGTTATTCGACAGCGAGTGGAGGTTTTCTTACTGCACCGCCTCTTTTTTGAGAAAAATGCACATAGGTAATTTTAAGCACATAGACGGCAAGAGGCTGCAGGATGTTTTTTCGCGCTTCGCGATCCCCAAGAAAATAGAGAAGCTGTTCGAGATAATGCAAAAAGCCATGTCGGACAACAAGCCGGTCTCATTCGAGGGAGACCTGAATATCGACGGGCACGCCATTCGCAAATATGAGATACATTTTACGCCCATGCCGGCGGGAGACGGCAACATCGAGGCCGCGATGATGCTCCTCCACGACGTCACGGAAATAGAGCAGGCCCGCGAGGAGGCGGAGCAGGCGAGCGCGGCCAAGAGCGAGTTTCTCTCCAATATGAGCCACGAAATACGCACGCCCATGAACGCCATAATAGGCATGACGGCAATAGCGAAGGACAGCGCGGACCCGGAGCGCAAGGAATACTGCCTTGAAAAAATCAGCGAGGCGTCGGTTCACTTGCTCGGCGTCATAAACAATGTTTTGGATATGTCAAAGATCGAGGCCGGCAAATTTGAGCTCTCCTTGACGGAGTTCAGCTTCAGAAAAATGATATGGCGCGTTAGGGATGTCATAAACTTCAAAGTCAATGAAAAAAAGCAATTCCTGTTTACTGAGATTGACGAAAATACCCCGAACTTCATTCTGTCGGACGAACAGCGTCTCGCGCAAGTCATCACAAACCTTCTCTCAAACGCCGTAAAATTCACGCCGGAAAGCGGAAATATCTACCTGTCCGCTCAAAAAATATCGGAGGACGGGGAATGTAAGGTAATCCGCGTGACCGTGCGCGACACCGGTATAGGCATATCAAAAGATCAGATAGGGCGTCTTTTTACGTCTTTCTCTCAGGCGGATAACAGCATATCGCGCAGATTCGGCGGAACAGGGCTTGGGCTTGCCATATCAAAGAGCATAGTGGAGATGATGGGCGGTAAAATCTGGGTGGAGTCGGAGGAGGGCGAAGGCGCGTCCTTCATATTTGATATTTGCGCGCTGCAAGCCGAGGAACAGGAGGAGGAAGAGCCTGCGGACGCGGACGAGGATATATCCAATGACGGCGTTTTGGCCGGAAAACGAATACTCCTGGCGGAGGACATCGAGATAAACAGGGAGATATTGGCGGTTCTTATCGAACATACGGAAGTAACCGTCGATTTCGCCGAAAACGGCGCGGAGGCAGTGAAGAAATTCTCCGCCGATCCCGCTCGGTACGACCTCATACTCATGGATTTGCAGATGCCGGAGATGGACGGCTACGAGGCCACGCGCCGCATCCGCGCGTCCGGCTTGCCGGGCGCCGCCGATATTCCGATTGTGGCAATGACGGCCAACGTCTTTCGCGAGGACATAGAGCGCTGCTGCGCCGCGGGCATGAACGACCACTTAGGCAAGCCGATAGACGCGGACGAAGTCATATCAAAGCTCAGGCTGTATATCCTAAAAAAGTAGGGGCGGCCGTTGGCCGCCCGATTTACCTTTTATTTCTCCGTCAAACCGACATCAAGAAACATCCGCCGAGCGCGGCAATCAGCGCGCCGGCGATTTGAAATTTTACTTTGCCGGCGAGGCTCGGACAGCCCGAAATAAGACGGCTCAAGGCGAGCGCGGCGCAAAACAGCCCTATGGCGTCCGCCGCAATCCTCATATATTGCGGAACACTGAAAAATCTTGATATATCCACAGGCATGAATATGATCACCCAAAATCCCGCGAGCGACAGAGTTATTAAATTTCTCGACGCCCTGCTGAAATCCGCGCTCATAAACGACAGCAGAAGCCCCGCGCCCATAACGTACATTCCCGATACAAGCCGCGCGTCGTTGTACGCCCCGGCAAAGCGAAGCAGCAGCGCCATCCCCTCAATGCTCAGAATATCCCCCGGTATGCCGGACTCGCTTATAAAGAAGCTCATAAAGGACACAGAGACAGTCAAAGATAAAATGAGGAAGGAGTTGTCCTTGATCCGCAATCCGGAAAGAATAATGGCTGACGCGATTAACGGCAGCCACGCGCGGGAGTCGGCTCCGGCAAAATAAAGAACCGGCGCGCCGCTCCAGGGCAGGACGCACAGGGAGCACAACGCGCCGCAAAACGCGCACCACTCGCCCGCCCCGCGAGGCGCAACCGCGCAGGAGAGCATAATCAATATCGCGGCGTAAGCGGCGGCAATGGCCAAACGCGCCTAACGCGACAGCACATCAATGCCGGCGAAGGAGTAGTAGCCGAGTACGATAGCGCCGGCCAGCAGAAAGCCGAGCAGCACGCGCAAATAAAGCACAAACCCCTCGCCCCCCGGCCACTCGCCCCTGTATATCTGCATCACGGAGCGGGCCACCATAAGCGCCGCTAAGAAAAATACAATCGCTGCGATTGCCTGAATGTTCACGCCCGGAATGTTGTTCATCATGTTAGTCACCCGCCGGTCACCTGCTTAAAACATAAAACCGTGGGGGCTCCTCGCCCCCACACCCCCCCGCAAGGGTTATCACCCTTGACCATTGTTCTAAGTAAGCGCTGATTAATTAGCCAAAATGGAATTTCGCCGTTTTGGGATTTAGGCTCCTAACAATAAATCAGCGTTTACCTAAAAGCCCTGCTCCGACTTCCCCCGGCTCTCGGCTTTTTTGCGCTCCGTCGGGTCGAGTATAATTTTCCTTATGCGGACGTTCTTCGGCGTTATCTCCACCAACTCGTCGTCCTCTATCCACTCTAACGAGGATTCGACGGTCATCTTGCGCGGGACGTCCAGCACAATCGTCGCGTCCTTCGTCGCCGAGCGGTGGTTCGTCTGCTGCTTGCGCTTCGACGGATTGCACGGAAGATCCTTCGGTTTCGAGCTCTCTCCGACGACCATGCCGCAGTACAGGCGATCGCCGGGCTCCAAAAAGAGCGCGCCGCGCTCCTGCAAATTCTCCAAGCTGTAGCTCGTCGCGACGCCCGTGTCCATGCTCACCATAGAACCCCTCGTTCGGGAGACGACCTCGCCCGCCCAAGGGCCGTACCCCACGAAGCGCGACGCCAATATTCCAAGCCCGCGCGTGTCCGTAAGGAACTCGCCTCTGTAGCCGATGAGACCCCTCGTCGGTATTTTGAACGATATGCGTATCGTCCCCGTGCCGCCGTTCTCCATACCGAGAAGTTCGCCCTTGCGGGCGGAAATCTTCTGTATAACAACGCCCTGATACTCCTCGGGCACGTCTATCACGAGCTCCTCCATCGGTTCGAGCAACGCCCCGGCGGCGTCCCTCTTTGTTATGACCTCGGGGCGGGATACGCAGAACTCCATTCCCTCGCGCCTCATCTCCTCTATCAATATGCCGAGGTGCAGCTCGCCGCGTCCGGACACCTTCACGCCGTCGGGGCGTCCTATGTCCTCCATGCGAAGGGCGGGATCGACCCTCGTCTCGCGCTCCAAACGGGTCTTTATCTGCCGCAAGGTAACCGCGTTGCCGTCCTCGCCGGAAAAAGGGCTCGTGTTAACGAGGAAGAACATCGAAACCGTCGGCTCCTCTATGTCGAGCGGAGGAATGAGCTCGCCGTTGTGAGCGCTGTCCGCGACGGTGTCGCCGAGCGTTATGTCATCAGGACCCGAAAACCAGACGATCTCGCCCGCTCCGGCCTCGTCGACCTCTTTCCTGTCGAGCCCCTCGGTTATGAAGAGGTGCGCGCACGCCGCGTCGGCCTTCGAGACTAACTCGATGTCCCGCTGTTCGTAGTCAGTCCACCTCGTATGTATCACGGAGACGCGCGAATTTTTTGATATGGAGCCGCGCAGTATGCGCCCGCAGGCGATGCGTCCCAGGTAGTCGCTCCACGCGAGAGCGCTCACCTGCATCAGGAGCGGCGCGCCCTCGACGACGGCGGGCGGCGGGACAAATTCGACTATCGTCTCGAAGAGTTCTTTCATGCCGCGCTTTTCGCCGCCCGGTATGTCTGCGGCGTTCTTCACCATCCAGCCGTTCAGCCCCGACCCGTAGAGGACGGGGAACTCGCACTGCGCGTCGGTGGCGCCGAGCTCTATGAACAGATCGAAGGTCTTGTCGAGCGCGGACGAAGGCGCGGCGTTCGGCCTGTCCACCTTGTTCACGACGACGATTGGGCGCAGGCCGAGGCGAAGCGCCCGCATGAGCACGTACCTCGTCTGCGGCATCGGCCCCTCGTTGGCGTCGACCAGGAGCAGCACGGAGTCCACAACCGCGAGGACGCGCTCCACCTCGCCCGAAAAATCGGCGTGTCCCGGCGTATCGACGATGTTTACGCGGTATCCTCCCCAGTCCACCGAGCAATGTTTGGCCTTTATGGTGATGCCGCGCTCGCGCTCCAGCGAGAGCCCGTCCATCACGCGCTCCTCCATACGCGAGCTGCTTCTCTCGTCCTGAGTAGCCCTGAATATCGAGTCTATGAGAGTTGTCTTTCCGTGGTCAATATGCGCTATTATGGCGATATTGCGAATCTTTGAAGCGTCACGCAATCATTTCACTCCTCTTTCAGATGAACCTATAAAAAAGATATATTAGCACATTTGCGGTTAAAGCGCGTCAATGTATTTAATCAAGCGGCCCATATTTAACCTCGTATGCCGCTATAACCTCACTTTGAGGTACGGCATTCTTACGGTCTTCCTCTGTGAGCGATTTGACATATGCAATATCTTCCGCGTCTTCCTGTTCCTCCGCCTATTCTTCATAGCGAAGGAATGCCGCGTAGTGAGCCATCTTTTCGGCGGCATCGTCGGACAGCGCGTTAATTATTTCTATCAATTCCCGGCGTTCTATTGTCTGTGTTGACATACGTATCCCTCCTTCAGTCTTTCTTCGATTTCCCGGTTCATTCCCCGCGCATCCTCGACGCTATCGACGCTATGAAATTTTTATGCGCCGTCATCGCTCCCGCCGGGCACATTTCGTGGCAGCAGAGGCATTTCACGCACAAGCTCGCGTCTATCTTCGGGTATGACGCCGGGTCGCACTTTATGGCGTCCACGGGGCAGACGCGCGCGCATATTCCGCATTTGACGCACTGTTTTTCGATAAGGCGCGGCGTGAGAGATACGAATCTGTGCGCGAAGCCCCTGATGAATGTCGGCAGTATTCTCATGGCGCTCGAAGATTTCTTGAAGCCGCGCGACGGCAGGTCGGACCAATCCGCGCCGACGAGGTCGATCTCGGATATGTCGCGCGGTCCGATGTTCCGTTTAACCGCGGCTTTTATGAGCGGTATTTTCAGCGGGTCGTCGTAGCACATTATCGTCGCGGCGGCCCAGTCGATTGACAAAGCGTTCCGCCCCGCGAGTATCCAGCCCGTATGCCTCGGTTTGCCGTGGGAGGGGCCGTCACCCTCCATGCTGATTATCGCGTCGAGCACGTTGAATTCGGGCGGCCTTATCGTGAAGAGGTCGACTATGGCCTCGGCGAGGAGCGTCTCGGAGGTCGAGCTGTGGGCGCGCTTCCTCGTATCGGTGTCCGCCGTGCCGAATATGTTCTTGACGCAGGAGGATATTTCGGTTTCGACGTGCGTTTTGAGTTTAGCGGCGTTTATGACATATCCGGCGTCAAGGTAATCGCTCCATATCCGCGCCTCTTTGAGGGATACGAAGGAGTCCTTTCTGACCGTCCTCGCTCCGCGCGCCGAGAGGAGCCCCGCCTCGACGCCGCCTATGCTTCGAGCTATCGCGGTTACCCCTGTTACCTCGCATAATTTTTCGGCGTTCGTGAATATATATCCGGGGTTGTCGGCAATTTTGACGGACTTGCCCATATTTATGAGGGCAAGGGAGAGTGAGCGCAGCACCTCCGGGTGAGTCGTAACCGCGCAGTCCGGCGGCGCGGGGGAGAGCATGTTTGTCTTTATCAGCGCCGCCTCGGACGGCGTTTCCGGCAGACCCCCGGCGCGCGCCACGGCGAGCTCTGCGGCCGCGCTCACCTCGCCGCGCTCGTAGCTCTCGCACCTCGCTATCCCTACTGTATATTTATTATCCATCGGTATCATCCTTCTTTGCCGGACAGACGTCCTTCACCGCGCACGCGGCGCAGTCGGGACGCCGCGCGCGGCAGGTTCTCCTGCCGTGCTCTATCATGTCGAGGTGTCCCCATCTGTGATATTCGGGAGGCACTGTCGCTTCCAAAAAATCCTGTATTTTTTCGGGCGCCGCTTTTTCGGCGGCCCAGCCGAGCCTGCGCGATATTCGGGCGACGTGCGTGTCGACAGGGAACGACGGCATAGCGAGGTCGAACGCCATGACGCAGCCCACGGTTTTCGGCCCTATGCCGGGGAGCGCCGACAGGTACGATTTGACTTCATCGGGTGTCATGTCAAACATTTTTACGAGGCTGTATTCCCCGAAGTCCTCTGAAATTTTGCGCAGTATCTCCATCATTCGGGAGGATTTGGTGTCGCCGAGGCCGGCGGGGCGAATGAGCCGCGCTATCTCGGCCGCCGAGGAAGCGGCGGCGCCGCGCCACGACGGAAATTGCGCGCGCAGGGCGTCATAGGCCATATCCCTGTTTTTGTCATTGGTGTTCTGCGAGAGCAGAGTGAGTATGAGGCCGTCGAGCGGCTCTCCCGTTGCGAACTCGTCCTCCGGCAGCGAGCTGAACATATAAGCCGCGTCGAGGGCTTTCAGAACGTACAGTATATGTTCGAGCGAACCGTATGTAAAATCTCGCGGCGCGGATTGCCCGACGCCCGGCTGCTTTGCTCGCGCGGCGTTTTTTCTCCCGCCGGTACTCCTGCTCATTTCTTTGCCGTATTCTTGGGCTTTGGCGGCTTGGATATCTGCGCTTTGAGCTTTGCCGCGCGCTCAAGCCATCCGCGCAGACAGGTTTTCGTCTTGCCGCGGACGCTGTCCTTCGGATACGCGCCGGATTTCGGCCGAGACCCCGCCCGTACCCCGGTCAGCGGCTCTATTCCCTCATCGACGGCGGAGACAGCCCGGGAGTCGGTTTTCCTCCGCAGGCTCTCCGCGGGAATTTTATTTGATTCAGATATAGACATGAAAAACCTCCCAAGATCGATATTATTGCCGGGTATCTAAAAGGTTAAAGATAAGTAAGCGCTGATTAATTAGCCAAAATGGGATTTAGCCGTTTTGAGATGTAGAGCCGGTCAGGTTTTTTATCTTTACCCTTTAGGCTTCTAACAATAAATCAGCATTTACCTAAAAATCGCGGCCGCCTGAGTATACAAAAAAAGGAGACGACGTAATTGTATCGCCTCCTTGGTCGTTTGTCTGTGTACTACGGGAAGTTCCGGCGTATCACAGTCCGCAGGCGGTCATAAAACAACCGTCGTTTGTTTTTTTCCTTAGAGCTTAACCACGTCCGAAGCCTGCGGCCCCTTTGTGCCCTGTGTTATCTCGAAAGAAACCTTCTGACCCTCGTCAAGTGTCTTGAAACCGTCGCCCTGAATGGCACTGAAATGAACGAATACGTCGCTTCCCTCGTCGGTCGTAATGAAACCATACCCTTTTGTCGCGTTGAACCACTTAACTGTTCCGTTGCTTTTCAAATCATGAAGCCTCCCTAACATTATGTTATCTTTAGCTAACACAGTATACCTACCATGCCAGCTAATTACATTGGAAAGCATAGTTTGTTTTTGCTCATCTGTCAAGTGGTATTTTGTTTGAGTGTCACTCGTCTGTGATAATGTCCCCCTGTAAGTCATCTGAGAAAATGTCCGCATGAAGCAGGAGACGATGACATTGACTCGGGAAGAATTAACGCGGATAAAAGTGATGGAGTTCGTGAA
>BOCB01000035.1 GCA_026002695.1 Synergistales bacterium | reverse complement strand
TCCGATGTTCGATCCTACGTTCATAATATTGATACCGGCGCTGCTTCTCGCGGCGTTCGCCCAGATGAAGGTTAAGAGCGCTTACGCCAAGTACGGCGCGGTGCGGGCGTCGAGAGGCGCGACTGCGGACTCCGTCGCCCGGGCGCTGCTGGACGGTTTTGGTCTGAGCGGCGTCAGAATAGAGCGTGTGAGCGGGGAGCTTACCGACCATTACGACCCGAGGGCAAAGGTTCTGCGCCTCTCGGACTCCGTGGGCGGGAGCTCGAGCATCGCGGCCATAGGGGTCGCCGCTCACGAGGTGGGACACGCCGTGCAGGACAAGGAGGACTACGCGCCGCTTCGTTTCCGCAACGCGTTCGTCCCTGTGGCCAACATAGGCTCGATGGCGTCGTATCCGCTCTTTTTCGTCGGCCTCGTCATGGGTATTGGGCCTCTGCTCAACATCGGCATACTGCTCTTTTCCGGAGTGGTTTTGTTTCATCTCGTGACGCTGCCCGTGGAGTTCGACGCGTCGTCGAGGGCGCTCAGGGTGTTGGGCAGCACGAACACGCTGTCTCAGGGTGAGTTGTCCGGAGCGAAGAGCGTGCTTGACGCTGCCGCGCTGACTTATGTAGCGGCGACCGTCATGGCGCTCCTGACGCTGATAAGGTTCCTGATGATAGCCAACAGCAGGCGCCGTTAAAATGTTAAGTATATGAGAGGGGTCGAGGGCGCTCTTCGCGTAATTGAGCGCGTCGAGGGAGGCGCGTTCGCGTCCGAGGCGCTGAGGAGATTGTATGGCGACATCGAACCTACCGAGAGAAAACTGACCGGCTCTCTCGTGTATTTGACGCTTCGGAGATTAGGTCTGTGGAGGCATCTCGCGGCCCTGTACTGTAGCCGCCCCCCGCAATATCTGCGAAAGGACGCGTTGCGCGCCATCCTGGTCGGGATAGCGGGCTTGGTGGAGCTGAAAAATTTCAGCCGCGCCGTTCTCGTGAATTCGATAGTCGGCATAGTGAAGTCCGCTGACCGCGACAAGGACAAAAAGGAAGCGCCTCTCGTGAACGCCGTGCTGCGAGCGGCTTCCGAAAAGGCGGGCGGGTATATAGAGACGCTTGAAACATCCCACGCCCTGCGGGACAACGCGCTTTCCGCCGGGGTGCCCGGTTGGGTAGCGGCAAAGTGGAACGAGGATTATGACATGGGCGCGGCAAAGAGGCTCCTCCGCGCGTCGAGAGAGCAGACGTTTATGTCGCTTCGCGCGTCGCCGAATACGGACGTTGATGAATGGGCGGCGGCATATGATGGGGCGGACGTGTCGGATTTTATGGAGTACTCGGTAAGGCTTGCGTCGAATCCATATCCGCCTGAGCTGCCCGGTTACGCCGAGGGGAGGGTTACTCCTCAAGGAGAGGCTTCCATGTGGGCGGTCGAGAGCCTGCTCTCTCGCTGGAGCGGCGGCAGACTGCTCGATATGTGTACCGGCAGGGGAGTGAAGGCGGGGCATATACTATCGAGGCGCGATAACGCGGCCCTTGAGGGTTGGGATATATCCGCGCCGAGGATAAAAGCGGCGGCGCGCGAAATAGGGCGGATCGGCGCGTCGGATCGCGCTGAATTTATCAGCGGGGACGCTCTCGCCCTCGAGCCCAAGGAAATTCCGTCGGCTATATTGATAGACGCGCCCTGTTCCGGGAGCGGGACGTGGGGAAGGCATCCCGAGGGCAAGTGGCGCGTATCGCCTGAGGGCGTGAAAAAGAACGCGGAAACCCAGAAAAAATTGCTGGCGAGGGCTGCGGATATCTTGCCTAAGAGCGGCATATTGATGTATTGTACATGCAGTTTGTTCCGCGATGAAAATGAAAACGTAGTTGGCGATATAATGGCATCGAGAAACGACCTTGCGGAGCTGCCGCCGAAACAGGGATCGATTTCCGGAAACAGCGGCGATTTTATGAAAAAAGGCCGTCCGTACGGAACTCTGATATTTCCGTCGCCGCCGTGGATAGACGGCTTCTACGCGGCGATGTTAGTAAAGAAATGAAGTTATTTGACGTTAAGCGTCTAACGGGTAAAGATAAAATCTTTTGACTTTCGGAATGGGGTCAAGGGGGGTGCTCCCCCCCTTGCGGGGTGTGGGGCGGAGCCCCACGGTTGGGGAGGATTGCGCTTGAATAAATTTTTCAGATGGGGCATCGGAGTAGCTCTGTTGATTCTGATTGGTTCGGCGGTCATGGCCGCGCGTATCATCTTCGTCGAGGAGAAGGACGTGATAGTGCCGTCGTTGGTTGGCATGTCGGCTGTCGAGGCGGCCAATAAGCTACAGTCGACAGGCTTGTCGGCTCGTATAGATCAGGTCGATTCGGAGGAACCGGAGAACACGGTTGTGTCACAGAACATTTCAGCCGGCGAGCGGGCGGCAAAGGGCAATATCGTTACGATAAGGGCGAGCCGCGGGGGAGCCATGATACAAGTGCCGGACGTCAGGGGTCTGGAGTTTGCGGAGGCCGTGAAGAAACTTGACGCGTCGGGTCTGAAAATGGGCAATGTATTGCGGGTTCCGGATCAGCTCAAACCGGTCGGCACTGTTATAGCGCAGAACCCCGCCTCACCGGCGTCTGTGTTGAGCACACGCATGATCGAGCTGCTCGTCAGCGAGGGAGGGCAGTCCGGATCAAGCACCGTCCAAGTTCCCGACCTCGTCGGGCAGGAGGAAAGCATGGCGCGCCAGATAGTTGAGCAGAGCGGGTTAGTCGTATCGCGCGCGCTGTATATAGACTCGAAATTAGTTCCGGCGGGCAGTGTTACAAGGACGCAGCCGAGAGCCGGAGCGAGGGTGCAAAACGGTGCGGCTGTCGTGCTGTACGTGGCGAAGGCACAGTCCGGCACGGCACAGAGCAGCGCGGCGCCGGACAGCGGGACTCAAACAACACCCCGGGATTCCGGCGCGCAGTCCCAAAGTACGCAGTCCGGCACAATACAGACTCAACCTGTAATTCCGACACATCCGAATACGTCTGCGCAGACTCCGCCAACTGACACGGTGGCTGCGCCGCCGACCGTGCCGGTGATACCTGAAACGTCTGCCCAAACGCCCGCAACATCCGCCCGGCCTGCACAGCCGCAGCATCAGCCGGTTCCGGGCAAAACGGCTCGTATACGCTATCAGGTGCCGCCCCTTTCGAGGTCGCTCTCACTAAAGATACAGATAACGGATTCAAGCGGGACGAGAATTCTGCGCTCCGGGCAGACAGGCGGCGGTGAGTATATCACGATAGACGCTCCGTATGCCAACAACGCCGACGTTACAGTCTATCTTGACGGCGAGCTCGTGTGGGAGGAGCGTTACGAATGATGGGAGTTCTCGGAGAACTGAAGGGGAAAAGGGACTTCATTCTCGCGCCCTCCATACTTGCGGCGCGTCCGCTCTGCGTCGGCGGCGACATAGATCTCGTCAGGAATGAGTGCGACTGGATTCATGTCGATCTCATGGACGGGCGTTTCGTTCCGAATATGGGCTGCGACCTGTCGGTTATACGCGCCATGCGCGAGCGGTTCCCTGGACTTTTCATAGACGTTCATATCATGTGTGAACCGGCTGAACGTTTCGCTGAGATTGTAATTCCCTCCGCGCCTGACATTTTGACTGTTCACGCGGAAGCGGCAAGACATATACACAGGACGCTTCAGATGATAAGGGAAGCCGGTATTCACCCTGGCGTCTCGATAAATCCGGGAACGCCTGTTTCGTTTATCGAGCCGGTACTGCCGTTAGCTGACTTGGTTCTGGTTATGACTGTGAACCCCGGTTTTGGCGCGCAGTCTTTCATACCGCAGGCCGCTGACAAGCTGAAGGAGCTCGTTCGCTTCAGGGCTGTTCACTCCCTTGAATATCTCATAGAGGTTGACGGAGGAGTACGCGCTGACAACGCGGCTTCTTTGGTCGCTATGGGCTGCGATGTACTTGTGGCGGGAAGCGCTGTATTCGGAGCCGAGGATCCGGCTGCCGCCGCGTCGGAAATAAAACACCGCGCGGCCTGCGGCTGCCGCGCGGGATTGGAATAATGACGAAGAAACGGAAAGTCCCGGCTGCCCCTCCCATGCGGGAGGATATACCGGAGCCGGAGGATAACAGCTCCGGCGTAGTGAGGCTTGGCGGACAGCTGAGGGAAATTAGGACAGCGCAGGGGCTTTCTTATGACGAAGTGGCCGCCGCCACCCGCGTTAGGCCGAATATATTGCTGGCAATAGAAGAGGGAAGGGTGCACGAGGCTGCTGCTCCCGTCTACGTGAGAGGTCTTGTAAAAAATTACTGCGAGTATCTCATGGCGGACGACGTGTGGCGCAAGTACGCGGATATTTTGCCGGTGGGAGATAGTATGGCCCCGTCGAGCGGCCGCGAAGAGGAGCAGGTAATAATAACTCAGCCGCCGACTCCGATTTTCAGGCGTTCTTCAATGATATGGGTGTATGTCCCTCTTTTCGCGGCGCTCCTGCTTGCCGTGTTTTTGCTTTGGAAGCAGCAGATCACCGATAAGAGCATAGGCGACATCTTTCCGCTGCGGATAAAGGAGGAAGCTGTTGCGGCGGTGTCGGAGGAACCTGTTTCACAGCAGATCGCGAGCGAGGATGCCGGTTTGCCGAACACCGCCCCGCCTCTCATCAGCCGATCGATTGCTCAAGTATCCGCCGATGCGGTCCCCGTGCCGCCAATATCCGGCGAGGCGTCCGCGAGGATAGACTTGTCCTGGATGGACAACGCTTCCGGAAGGGCGGGGCCTCCCTCCCTTAATTTCGAGGCGACAGAGATTCCGCTCCAAACGCTCGTGATAGACATAACCGGCGTCAACAACAGGCTGAACGTGAGGCGCGGCGGGCGCAGCATCACTCGGAGGCATCTGCGCCCCGGGGCTATGCGCTCTTATGATGTTACCGGCGATACCGAAGTAACGTTCAGCGTCGGCAACGCCGCAAATGTAACATGGTATGGCAAGAAATACGAGAGAATAGGCGATAATGACTCGCCTCTCAAAATGATATTTCACCCTGACGGGAAAGTGACGCTGCTCTCCGGAAACTCAGCGCACTTCGCGGCGGCGTCATCTGACGCGGTAAGGTAAACTTCCATGAAGGAACACACAGTATACTGTCTCTCATTAGGATGCTCCAAAAACACCGCGGACAGCGAAAAAATGGCCGCGCTTCTGCGCGAGGCCGGTTATGAAATTGTGCCTGAGCCCGAGGACGCCGAGGTTTGCCTGATAAATACGTGCGGCTTCATTGAGGCCGCCGTTACTGAAAATATCAGCGAGATATTGGAGGCCGCCGAGCTCAAGGCAAAAGGTTCGATCAAACGGATCGTCGTAGTCGGCTGCCTCGTGAACAGATACGGCGAGGAGTCTCTCCGCCGCGACATCCCGGAGGTCGACAGCTGGTGCCGCACAGAGAATGGTCAATATGACGCGATTATAAGGGCTGTTACCGGACGCGGCGGCTCAATTCCGGCGTGTGCCCGGAGGTTGGCGCTCCCAGGTTCGATGAGGCACGTGAGATACCTCAAAATCTCCGACGGCTGCGACAACAGATGTTCGTACTGCGCGATACCTTCGATACGCGGCTCACTGCGCAGCGTGCCGATAAAAGAGATCGTCGCGGAGGCCGAGGATCTTGTCTCTGACGGGGCTGTTGAGATATGCCTTGTCGCTCAGGATCTTACGGCTTACGGATCTGACCGGGGGCGCGAGGAGGGGCTTATTGAACTTATCGACGCGCTGGAATGCTCTCTGCCGCGTGACGTATGGCTCAGGCCGCTCTATTTACAGCCGAAGGGCGTTACGAGAGCTCTCCTGGAGAGAATCGCGGCCGGCCGCCAGGTTCTCCCGTATTTGGATATTCCCATACAACACGCGAGCCCTAAAATACTTTCGGCTATGAACCGCCCTTCGGATGCCGATGCCCTGCTTGATATATTCCTCACGGCAAGGAAAATTTTGCCCGACTTTGCCCTGCGCACCACATGTATGCTGGGCTTTCCGGGAGAGAGCAGGAAGGACGTCGCGCAGCTCATGCGATTTTTGAGGACGGCGAGGATAGACAGGGTTGGCGCGTTCGTGTTTTCGCCGGAGGAAGGCACTGCCGCCGCTGATATGCCCGAACAGGTGCCGGAAAAGACGAAGATCGCGCGCCTTGAGCGCCTGATGACAGCTCAAAGGGAGATATCTCTTATGAGACAGGGCTCCTTACTATGGAGGACGTTAGACGTGGTTGTGGATGACGTTCTGCCGGACGGCACGGTCGAGGGGCGCTCGTTCAGGGAAGCTCCCGACGTCGACGGCGTGATAGAGATACAGGGGGCAAAGGACGTTCGCGCCGGGGACAGAATACGCGCACGCGTAAACGGGGTCTTCGAGCACGATATGCTTGCGGAATACGTGCCGTGAAAAAACTTTCACTGAAAATACGGCGTGACGTGATGTCATACGCCCTCCGGGCAGTTCGTATCGGTTCTGAGATGAAGGACCGGCGGGGGCATGTCTTCGCCTTTGCCGAGTCCTGCACGGGGGGGCTTGTCGCGTCGTCTGTAACCTCAATTCCCGGCGCGGCGGACGTCTTTTGCGGCTCGGCTGTCACGTACAGCAACGAAGCTAAAATGGATATTCTCGGCATCAGTGAAAACACGCTGAGGAATTTCGGAGCGGTGAGCGGAGAGTGCGCGGCGGAGATGGCGCGCGGAGCGCTAAGGCTATTTGGTTCGCGCGCCGCGGTAAGTATAACGGGTATAGCGGGTCCGGGAGGCGGCAGTGACGAGAAGCCCGTGGGGACAGTTTGGTTCGCGTCCGCCGTTTTGGATGGGAAAGCGCGCGCGGTAAAATCCCTTTTCAGCGGACAGCCGAGGAACACGGTGAGGCTCCTCGCCGCGAGGAGAGCGCTGTTGCTGCTGCTCAAAGAGTTGGAAAATATTCGATAATAAGGATAAAGATTTTAGAACAAGGGTCAAGGGTGATAACCCTTGCGAGGGGCGTGGGGGCGAGGAGCCCCCACGGTTTGGTTTTTTTCTTTTGATTTTTTTAATCGAAGGGGCGTGTTGAGCTTGGCCAAGGCTAAGAAAGAGTCTTCCACTAAAGAAGAGGTATTGGATAAAGCCATCACCGACATCAAGCAAAAATTCGGCGAAGGCGCGATAATGAAGCTGGGCGACAGGACGAACATGAACATCGAGATAATTCCAACGGGCGTACTGCCGCTCGATGTGGCGCTTGGCATCGGAGGAATACCGAGGGGGCGCGTTGTCGAGCTGTACGGACCGGAGGGCGGGGGCAAGACGACGATAGCCCTGCACGTCATAGCCGAGGCGCAGAAGGGCGGAGGCGTTACGGCGTTTATCGACGCGGAGCACGCGCTCGACCCCGGGCTCGCCGCCGCGATAGGCGTCGACATAACCAACATGTACATCTCACAGCCGGACAGCGGCGAGCAGGCTTTCTTCATCATAGACTCGCTCGTGCGCAGCGGAGCCGTCGACCTGATAGTCGTCGACTCCGTCGCCGCGCTCACCCCGCAGGCCGAGATAGACGGCAAGATAGAGGACGGTCCGAACAAGAGCGTCGGTCTTCACGCGAGGCTTATGTCCTACGCGCTGAGGCGGCTTACCTCGATAATCTCCAAGAGCAACACTACGATAATATTCATAAATCAGCTCCGCTCTGTGATAAGCACGGGCTACAGCAACGGGCCGAGTGAGACCACAACCGGCGGCAGGGCGCTGAAGTTCTACAGCTCCGTCCGCATTGAGGTGCGCAGGGCTCAGACCCTCAGCAAGGGCGATGTAGCCATAGGTCACGAGCTCAAAATAAAAGTTACGAAGAACAAACAGGCGCCGCCGTTCCGCACCGCGCACACTACGCTCATATACGGCAGGGGCGTGCCCAAGGAGATGGCCGTCGTCGATATGGCCATAGACATGAACATATTGAAGAAAAAGGGCTCCTGGTTAGCCTACAAAGGCGAGACGCTCGCTCAGGGAAAGGAGGCCGCCTCTGAGAAGCTCACCCAGCATCCCGACCTGATGGAGGAGATAAGGCGCGACGTACTCGCCAAGGTTGCCGAGCTGAATGGTATCGTAATACAGAGCGACGAGGCCGAGGAGGAGGATCCGATATTCTCCGGCGGCGCTATGCCCGACTCCGCGGCAAGCGCGCTCGACGAGGACGCCATCGAGCTCGACATGGACGCTCCGTTCGGGGAGGACGCGTAATCCGTGAAGGGTATTGTAACGGTGCTCGGCAGGGATTCCGTCGGGATAATAGCGAAGATATGCGCGTATCTGTCGGAGAGGAACTCCAACGTCCTCGATATATCGCAGACCATCGTCGGCGGGTACTTTAATATGATGATGATAGTGGACTTGAGCGACTCATCGGAGCCTATCGCCATGATGGCCTCCGGGCTCGAGACGATAGGGCGGGACATCGGCGTCTTGGTCAAGCTCCAGCACGAGGACATATTCAACGCCATGCACAGGATATAGCGGATGATAAGCATTGACGAGGTACGCGAAACCATACGCATGATCTCGGAGTCCAACCTCGACGTGCGCACGATCACGATGGGGATAAGCCTCCTTGATTGCGCGGACAGCGACGAGAAGGCGTTTCGCGGCAAGATATACGGCAAAATCACGCGCAAGGCGGAGAGGCTCTCGCGCGTCGGCGACGAAATATCGCGCGAGTACGGTGTGCCGGTGATAAACAAGCGCGTCTCCGTGACGCCCATCGCTATCGCGGCGGCCGGCTGCCGCTGTGAGGACTACGTCGAGATAGCGCGCACCCTCGACCGCGCGGCGCGTGAGGTTGGCGTCGACTTTATCGGAGGCTTCTCCGCGCTCGTGCAAAAGGGTTCGACGCCGGAGGATCACAAGCTCCTCGCCTCAATACCGCAGGCGCTCGCCGAGACGGAGCGCGTCTGCTCATCAGTGAACGCCGCATCGACGCGCTCAGGCATAAACATCGACGCCGTGAACGTTGTCGCGCGTATAGTTAAGGACGCGGCGATGATGACAAAGGACCGCGACTCCATCGGCTGCGCGAAGTTCGTGGTCTTCTGCAACGCCGTCGAGGATAACCCGTTCATGGCGGGGGCGTTTCACGGCCCGGGCGAGGGAGACTGCGCGATCAACGTCGGCGTGAGCGGCCCCGGCGTAGTGAAGAAGGCCATAGAGGCGGCGCGCGGCGCGGACTTCGAGACGCTGTGCGAGACCGTTAAGCGCACCGCGTTCAAGATAACGCGCCTCGGCCAGCTCGTGGCGCGCGAGGCTTCGCGCAGGCTCGGCGTTCCGTTCGGCGTTATAGACCTCTCGCTCGCGCCCACCCCGGCAATCGGCGACAGCATAGCGGAAATTTTGCAGGAGATGGGGCTCGAACAGCCGGGCGCTCCGGGCACGACGGCGGCCATAGCGATATTGAACGACAATGTAAAAAAAGGCGGCGTCATGGCGAGCTCCTACGTGGGCGGCCTGAGCGGCGCGTTTATTCCGGTAAGCGAGGATCACGGCATGATAGAGGCCGTTCGCGCTGGAGCTCTGACCTTGGAGAAGTTAGAGGCGATAACGTGCGTCTGCTCCGTGGGCATCGACATGGTTGCGATCCCCGGCGACACGTCCGCCGACACGATAGCCGGCCTGATACTCGACGAGATGGCGATAGGGATGATAAACGGCAAGACGACAGCCGTCCGCGTGATACCGGTCGTTGGCAAGCAAGTTGGAGATACGGCGGAGTTCGGCGGGCTTCTGGGCTCCGCTCCTGTCATGGCGATAAATCACTTCAAATGCGGGGACTTCGTCCGCAGGGGAGGACGCATCCCGGCTCCGATACACAGCTTCAGAAATTGAGGGCGGAAAAGCTGAGACCGGCTCATAAGGATAACATCTTGAGGAACGCAAGTCGTTATCCTTTAGATTCCTGACAACAAATAGCCGTTGCGGCTTGGTAGTCCGTTTTGCCGACGCCCATCCTCGGCAGTGTTTCGGCGCAGATTATTTTTTTTGGTATGGCGAGCTCGGAGAGCCCCTTCGCGGCAAGCGCCGAACGAAGCACCGCGCTTTCGGGCTGCGGGCGGTCGGTGACGAGCATGATTGTCTCGCCCCTCGATTCGTCGGGTACGCTGACTACGGCGTGAGCGTTGTCGGGCCATATCTCCTGAACGGCTTCCTCTATCGCCGCGAGCGAGACCATCTCGCCGCCTATCTTTGCGAAACGCTTCGCGCGCCCCTCTATCGTTATGTAGCCCTCGCCGTCGATTGATACAATATCGCCCGTCGGGTAGCCTGTCTCGGGCGGCGGCGTGATGGAGCCGTCGGCCTGTATGTAGCCCCTCATTATGTTGGGGCCTTTAATCACGAGGATGCCCCTGCCCTCTGAGATGTCGATGCCGTCCATGGGTGCGAGCGATGCGCGCGCGAGAGGGAGCGGCTTGCCGATGGAGCCGGGTTTGCAGCTTCCCTGCCTGTTGACCGAGACGACTGGGGACGCCTCCGTAACGCCGTAACCTTCGAGGACGCGTATGCCGAAGCGCCTGATCCAGGCGGACGACGTGCTCTCGCGGAGCTTGTCGCCGCCGCAGATCACGTAACGCGCCTCGGCGAAGTCGAACTCGTCGGCGTTCTTCGCGTAGCCGGCCAAGAATGTGTTTGTGCCGACGATCACCGTGGATTTTGTCGCGTATGAATACCGCGGGATTTTTTTGTAGTGCAGCGGCGTCGGGTAAAACGCTATGGGCATACCGGCGGCGAGCGGCATGAAAGCCCCGACGCAGAGGCCGAACGAGTGGAACATCGGCATAATCGAGAGCAGGACGTCAGTTGTGCCGAAGGCGAGCGCGTTGCGCACCTGCGCGGTGTTCGCCTGCATGTTGAGGTGCGACAGCGCCACGCACTTAGGCACGCCCTCGGAGCCGGAGGTGAACAGCACGAGAGCCGTTTCAGCGGCCGCCCTCTCGGCCTCGGCCTCGCTCCGGCAGACGGGGCGCGCGAATCTCGCGGCTATCGCGCGGGATAATTTTCCCGCGCCTGAGAGCGCGGCTATCGCGTCCTCCGCGTATACGATTTTCATCCCCCCGCGCTCGAGCGCGGCGACGAGCTCGGTGAACTTGCCCTCCTCCACGAAGCGGCTCGACGTCAGTATTTTTGTTACTTTGCCGACCGCGCAGACGGCGAGGAGGGATCTCCCGCCCATCGAGTAATTTATCATGGCCGGTTCGATTCCGGCGCGCTGGAAACCTATTATCGCGGCAAGGGTTGTCGAGCTGTTCGGCAGCATTATGCCGGCGCGGGCGTCGGGGGCGATATGCAGTTCGGCTATTTTTTTGAGTACCAATATGCGCGTGACGAAGCCGTTCCAATTTGTCGCCGTGCCATTCGGCGCAAAGCCGTCCGGATCGAAGGCCATGACGCTGCGCGGCCCCCAGAAGCGGCGCAGTCTCGCTACGCTGTCGAAGATCGGCTCCCTGTCGATTGCAGCCTCGGTCATCGCGTCGATTAAAACGCCCTCGACCGCGAGGCGCGCGGCGGTTCGTCCTTTTGACCTTTCGATCCTTCGCGGGGGCGCGCAGTACAGCGTGACGCGGCAGCGCCTTCGCAGCGGGAGACGCCCCTTCATGCGCGAGAAGACCGAAAACTGCGAGCCTGCCGCGCGAGCGCCCGCAACCAACGCTCCGCTTCGCGCTATGGCGGATACCGCCGCGTCGGAGAGTTTCATCATTATGCCGTTGGTGGTGGGCATCTCCTCGGGAAAGAGCACAATAAGGGAGTTTTCGTCCCAGACCGCGTCGAGGTCCCTCAGCGACTCCGGCGAGGCTGTGTCGATTATTTTATAATTGAAGAATCTCTTGAAAAAAGAAAATATCTTAGTCCGAGCTGCGGCGGGAGGAACTATGACGAGAGCCCTGAACGGAAGAAAGAGCCCGAACAAAACGGGGTCGGCGAACGACGAGAAGTGCGGCGCGATCACGACCCGCCCTCCGGCCTTCAGCGTCTCCGCAAAATCCGCAAGCCCGTCGATACGCAGGCGCACTCTGAAAAAGAACATGATCATAACCCTGGCGAAAAATTTTGACACGACACCGCCCCCTTAAAACATAGTTTAGCACGATAAGCGGTGTTATTGGCAGCGGCCGCTATTTATCGCGCCCTGTTCGCGGATACGCGGCAAGCATTTGAAACACGCCGCCCGGTTTAAATCTTGTTTTATTTATCGTAAAAACCGTATTATACTTTTTCACGAACAGGGTTTGTGTTCATAACGCACCTTGAAAACGGATATAAAACGAGCCCCCTCTTTCGAGGGAGCCCGCTTCAATCCAATCAACGCGTGTTATCTATATATGACCGTGCTTTCTCTTCTCGGCCTGCATCATCATATAGATAGCTCCCGCGAAACAGCCGTGGCAGATAATGCTCAGAACTATACAGCTTACGATCCATGTTGCCATAGTGCTATCCCCTTTCTCTCGAAACTACGCGTCAGTCTATCTTGTTCGCGTGTGTGAGACGCTTCGCCATGAAGTTGTTGAGCCCGATAAGTACGGCGAACATGATCGCCCATTCTACGACCATGACGGCGGGAGTATAGACGAACTCCGTGATGGGCCAGAATTTGTACCACGTATCCGGGTACCACGTGTAGGACTGATAGCACCACCAGCCCCAAACGGCGATGAAGAGGAGCGGGAAGGTGCGGAGAGCCGTCCACATCCACTTTACGTGTATGTCGGAGCAGGGGTTGACGTCCTCGTCCCACAGCTTGTCCACGCCGTACTTCATGGCGGCGCACGCGTAGCAGAGGCCGACCATGAGGAGTCCGACGCCCCATACGAAGTCCTGGTTCTCGAATATTCGGTTGTCCACCGCGGAGAAGCTGCCGACCACGAGGAAAAACAGCGTGATTATGAGCGTGCCCTTCGCGCGGGAGAAGCCCATGTCCATCAGGTTGCGGCAACCGAGCTCAAGCATTGCTATAAGCGAGGAGAGAGCCGCGGAGAAAAGCGCGACGAAGAAGAAAATAGCCATGAGCAGACCGCCCGGAGTATGGGCGAAGAGGTTGGTGAGGTTGACGAACGTGAGGCCGTTCGCTCCGCTCTTCATTATATCGTCGGCCGTATCGGGAGCCAGCGCGTAGACGGCCGGGATAACGACCATCGCGGCGAGCATGGCCGCCGAGGTGTCTCCGAAAGAGACCGTGAAGGCGTTGAGCTGGACGTCCTCGTCCTTGGCCGAGTAAATGAAGAATACGTGGAACATACCCCAGCCCGCTCCGGTGGACCATGCGGCCTGCGTAAACGCTGCGAGCCACATTTCCGGACTGCCGAAGTCCGCCCAGTCGATGTGGAACATGTACTCGAAGCCCTTGCCCGAGCCCGGAAGCATTATGACCCTGCCGACGAGTATGATGAGCAGTACGAAGACGGCCGGTATCATTATCTTGTTGGCTATCTCAAGTCCGCCCTGAATGCCGCGGTAGATGATTACAGCGGCGATTATGATGGCTCCCCAGAACCAGAACATCGCTTCCCAGGCGGGGCCGCCTCCTTCGAGCGTCGCCGTCATGGCGAAGTTGTTCCACGTCGCGGCCGTGAGCTCCGTGCCGCCCACTGCGACCTCGCTGAGAAAGCCGGTTGCGATGAGCGAGATATACTTCATGACCCATCCGAGCACAACTCCGTAGTACGCGCCTATCATAATGCAGACCATACCGGAGAACGCGCCAATCCACGTCCATTTCTCGCCGAGCAGTACCTTGAACGCGCCGGCGTTTGCCATACGGGTCTTCTTACCGAAGATTGACTCTGCTGTGATGAGCGGGACCGCCCAAATGAAAATAGCTATGAAGCAAGCGATGATAAAAGCTCCGCCGTTGTTGCCGGCGACCTCGCGGGGGAACCGCCATATGTTGCCCGTTCCTACCGCCATACCGAGAACCGTACACAACAGCCCCCAACGGCTGGTGAACTGATCCCCTCCCTGTTTAATCTCAGACATTCATATCACTCCCTGTAACGAGAATTGGCGAAACGCTGATTGAATCACCTAAGGGTTTATCTTTACCCTTCAGGCTCCTAACAATAATATAGGTCTTATTGAGCCGGGCACTGAATCATCCTTCGGGAAATGTCGCCTTGCTTTAATATTCATTCAACGGCATCCCTCCTCTTCAAATCAAAAAAACCACGGAAGTGCTGATTAACATAAACCAGCACCCCAAACCATTTACCCCAATGTATAGGGTAATACTTTCAAGCTCAATGACAAATATACCGCATATTTTGAATGATAACAGGAAGGCGCTGTTTTGGCAAGAATAAGCGCGGAAATTTATGATTTATCCGCAAATTTATTTCTTGTTTGTACAATCATGTTGCGCTTTTTTGATTGTTTTGATTCGCAGGGGCGGGTTTCAAAGCCGCTCCTGCGTTTTTTTATTCGTTTTTATTCTGTCGGCGGGCGCTGCTGGATTATCTTGGAGCGCGGCGGCACGTCCTCCGTTATCCAGACGTTGCCTCCTATTGTCGAGCCGCGCCCTATCGTCACGCGACCGAGTATGGTCGCGCCCGAGTATACGGTTACGTCGTCCTCGAGTATCGGGTGCCGCGGAATGCCCTTTATCGGGTTGCCGTCGGCGTCGAGCGGGAAGGAGTGCGCTCCGAGAGTTACCCCCTGATACAGCCGGCAGCGCTTGCCGATGATCGCGGTCTCGCCTATTACGACGCCTGTGCCGTGGTCGATGAAGAAGCTTTCGTCTATCGACGCGCCCGGGTGTATGTCTATGCCGGTGCGCGAGTGGGCCATCTCGCTGATTATGCGCGGGATTATCGGCGCGCCGAGCCGCTCGAGTTCGTGCGCGACGCGGTGATTTGTCATAATGTGCATAGACGGATAGCAGAATATCGTCTCGGCCTTGCTCTTCGCGGCGGGGTCGCCCTCGTAGGCGGCGAGCGCGTCGCTGTCAAGGAGACAGCGAATATGCGGCAGACGCTTCATGAAAGCGCCGGCCATATCGAGAGCGAGCCCTTCACACTTCAAGCAGTCTTCCTCGTTGTTCGAGTGGGCGAAGCAGATTCCCATGCGTATCTGCTCGGAGAGAATACCGAATATCTTTTCGAGGTCGGACGAGATTTTATCCCGCGCCGCCGTCTGAGTGAAGCCTTCCTTTGTGAAAAAGCCGGGGAAGAAGACTCCGCGTATTGCGCCCATCATTTGTGCCAGCTCATGAAGGGAGGGCATGTTGGAGGTTGGGAGAGGGATATTGCTCCCCTCCCTTTCAATCTGAGCGATCAGCTCCGCCGCGATGCCGTCTATACCGGCGCGCTTATAGCGCTCCCTGTTTATGTCCTCAGTAGAGTATTTCATACGTCATCTTCTCCCACAGGAGGCGCTCGGCTTTTGAGCACTCCTTCCATTTGCCGCTGATGTAGTTCCCGGAGACCTCAGCGAACGACCCGGCCGGAATCTCCCTCAGGCCGATGATTGAGTACCCGATTTTGTTGCTGTTCCTGTCGAAGAACGACAGCCGTAGCGAGACCTTGACGTCGTCGGTCGACGGGTTGTTTATCCTCACGGCGAGGCCGGCTTTGGACAAATTGAGGTCCGCGTATTCGAGATCCGTGTCGTATATCTTCCCGCCCTTCTCCCAAGCCGGAACCGCCACCGGCGCCGAGAGCAGGAATACGGACAGTATGACGGCGAAAACAAGATTATTTATCCTTCGTAACATAATCGCAACCGCTCCTTTGAAAACATTTATTTTATTGTTTGAGATTTATTATACTATGTAACCACTGTCAGCCTTTACGTTGTTGTCTTTTTCGCTCACCAAGCTCACAAATTCCTGACTGTCATGCACGGAAGCGTCTGTCACGCTGAAGTCAGTGATTATCTTGCTGCCGGCGTCGCATTTTACATGGTCTTTGCAGCCGAAAATGGAATCGCCGCCTTTCTTAGTCCAACGCGCGTCAAAATCCATCTGTGCTTCGACATTCACAGTGTATTTTATCTCGCCGCTTTCTTCCCGTTTTGCGCACTTTTCCTGAAAATATTCCGCTCCCTTGCCTTCTTTCAGGGCATCGTTATCGTATGGCGAACGGGAGTGGTCACAAACGCCGCGTCGATTATTGAACCTTTGTGCGTGATAATTCCTTGCGCTTCCAGTTTTTCATTGAATAAATCAAACAGTTTGCGGTCAACTTCATGCTCTTTCAGCGCTTCCTTAAAGTCCCAAATTGTGTTGCCGTCCGGTACTTTGCCGCCTACTTCTAAGCTCAAAAACCGCATATATGACAGGCTGTCGTTTATATGAAATTCCGCCGCCATATCCGACAAATAACTTTGATAGCCTCTCAAGCTGCGTTTCTGTTCCGAATAAATTAAACTGTTTCATTAAATTAGTGTCCCACCTTGTGTCCTCCGGAATGTTTGTCTTATTTTAGCATATTTTATATTTTTATATGTTGCGTTGTAAGAGGTTTTTGGAGGTTGCCTTCAGTACGCTGACCGAGGAAGAGCTCCGGCGGATCGAAGATTGGGTCAACAACTGCCCCCGAATGAATCGCCCCGAGTTTAGTGTAGAGTTTCAGAGCTTCGTTTTTGAAGATTTCCGAATATCCATTCCGGTACTATACCACACCTCCTCGATTTCTGATGGTGTTCTATAGCCGTTTCGCTCGCTTATCCCGGAATTGTTGTACCAATACACCCGCTCGGCGGTTC
>BOCB01000034.1 GCA_026002695.1 Synergistales bacterium | reverse complement strand
GTTTGCTTTGTAGCAATAAGCATAATGTAACCACGACGACAGCTCTTTCACAGGTATGGATTGGCGGTCACATAGCCGATTTTGTAATGATTAACGGTGAAGGGCGCGTATACGAAATAAAGTCTGACCTTGATAACTTTGACAGGCTTCACGACCAGTTAAATGACTATTTCAAGGCATTCAGTAAAGTGTCGGTGCTATCTACAATTCACGAATATGAACGTGTGGAACGCATACTTGCTGAACAGGGCGATATGGGCGAATCTGTGGGGATTTATGTCGTAAATGATAGCAACGATTGGTTCAACCGCAAAGACCGCAGAGAACCGCAACAGTTTGACGAAGAACTTGACCACACTTGCATATTCAAGCTATTACGCAAACGCGAATATGAAAACGCGGTTCGCAAGTTCTTTGGCGAAATACCGCAGGCAACTCCGGTATTTCACTTCCGTACTTACCTTGATTGGTTTCAGAAAATACCAATACTCGACGCTCAAAAACTCGCGCTTGCCGAGTTGAAGGAACGCAACAAAATAACAACAACGGCGTTCTCCCAAATCCAACCGGAGTTGAAGTCTGTAGTCTATTTTTCAAATATGACGAAACGGCTAAATGATATTGAGCAGATGCTCGAACAACAATACAGGGGGTAGCAAGATGTATTTTCCGTATCTTAGAGGGCGGCAGTATGAACTGCTCGCATTGAAAGAACTGGTTAAAGGCGGTCTGCTCGGTTCTCACATTATCCCTGTTGTCGAGCCTATCAAGTTGACTTCAACTTTTGAGGGAACGTTTCAGGCATTTTTCGACGCCGAATTGCCGCTCGCGCTTATATTCAATCCGTCTGTCGGAGATTTTGCGGGCCAGGATAATTTTCTTGACGCTTATATTCAAAAGTCAGGTAACTTATCGAGGGTTATGCCTACGCTACTGATGAGCAAATCCACATATGACGTTTTCGGTAAGCTGAGCGCAAAAGGCATTGCGCCGTCGGGTATTACTACCGTGCTTGATAATCGTGATTTCCTTGAAATATACAAGACCGAGTTCGGCGATGTTCCGCCGCAGTATACGCTTTTTTCCGATGAACGTTCGCTACGCCGTGTTGTCAAACAAGGGAAAGTTCTGTTTGAGGATAAATTTATAAAACAGGACAAGAACGCAGATTATTCTAAGAATGATGACGAATTCTATTCCGATGACCACTTGTTTTATTCAACGGAGGGATACGTTGGTTTTGGTGATTATTCGATAATTGGAAATGACTATAACGAAAGTGGATTCGCCCCCTATGCCGTCGCAATTCATATCGTATACCTTAATGTAAAGAACGAGTTGAGGGTTCGACATTTTATATCGGATTCTAATCGTGATACATCTGACGTTGCGGGTAAATTCCGTGAGGCACTTGCCAAGTACATTGCGTGGGAAAAAGAATGGCAAAAAGAAAGACCCGACCTATTCATTGACGGAAAGCCTCCAACCAGTGCGATGTCAAAGCTTAATACTCATTGGGATACGGGAACTTATCCCGGACTCCCCACTCTAAAAAAGCTGTCGATAATGCACCATTTAGAATTGATGGGTAAATTTCTTGACTCGGAGGCGAACAAATGAATTGTTGCATTGAGTGCTTTCGTGACAGTGAAATTCGCGAAGTGATAAAATCACAAGGGGAGATGGGTAATTGTGACTTCTGTGGAAGCACAGGCATTCACATTTATCCAATAGGTGAAGTTGGCGCCGTTGAAGATATGATAAACGGCGTGATTGACGTTTACGAACCCGACAATAATAGCGATAAAGAATTACAGTTTGCATTGTTAACTGACTGGAGCATTTTCAGCGAAATTTTCAGCGATAAGCTGTATGATACGCATGGTCTTGACAGAAAATATGTTCTAATTGACCTTGTTTCAAATCTGTGCTCAGCATACAGAGATGTTGATGATCCTGTCTATACTGGAAATGTCCGTATTACGAATTCGGATGATGATGCCTTGTCAGAATTCGGGATAGTAAGCGGATGGAATTGGGATGCTTTTTCAGATGTGATTAAATACAAAAATAGATTTCACAACAATCTCTTTCACCCTGAAATAATGGCTTCATTTCTAAGCTATGCAGTTAAAAATTACGATGCTGATTTCATTTGTTACCGCGCTCGTAGATGCGATGATAGAGACGGGTTAACCGCCGATAAAATGGGCGCACCTCCGAGCGATAAAAGTACAGCAGGACGCATCAGCCCAGAGGGTGTATCCGTACTCTATTTAGCGTCAAATGCTGAAACCGCGCTAAGCGAAATCAGGGCAAGTACATACGATTTTGTTTCGGTTGGCACTTTTAGGGCTAAGCGTGCTTTCAGAGTGGTGAACTTGCTCGACTTGGCTGATATAAGCCCATTTGTATACATTACAAAAAGTCCATATGGTTATGGCGATTTATGGCAGTACGCAATAAATCATTCTTGCTTGCGTGATTTCGCAGATGCCGTTTCAAAACCACTACGACGAAACGATAGTCCGCTTGATTATTTGCCAACACAGTTTATCGCTGAATTTATAAAAAGCGAAAACTATGACGGTGTAGAGTATAAAAGCACTATGAATTTCGGTAGTACCAATCTTGCTATTTTTGATAAGAGCATATTTGAATGTATTGACGTTAAAACAGTAGAGGTGTCAGAAATTCAATATCTGACAAAACCGTCAATCTAAATAGCGAAAAATGAGTGGGGGAAGCTTCCTGATATTCTTCCCAAGCATTATTCACGAATTTCAAATCAAAAGGCATTGAGCTCATCCTCTGTCAGAATGTGAAACTCGCCATTTCGGGCTTGAGCCAGAGCTCTATCTAACCAATCAAAAGGAAGTCCTCTATGGTTGATTACCTGCTGTATAAAAATGTTGATGGCTGACGATACAGTTAAGCCAAGGCTGTCACATATTTTCGCGAATTCTTTTTCTTTGCGGTCATCTACTTTTTAGGGGCGGCATTCTGCCGCCCGTGTTCCATTTTCACCTCTATTTTTTCGTCAGGCGTTCCTTTATTTCGCGGCCGTCGCGGAGCATCTCGCGGAGAGGTTCGCTGTCGCCCTCGGAGATGTACTTGCGGAAGCGGGTTAAGTTGCCGATGAAAATGTCCAGCTGCTCGGTAAGGTGGTCGCGGTTGAGCATAAACAACTCCGTCCACATATTCTCGTCGAGTTTGGCTACCCTCGTCATATCGGCGAAACTTCCGGCGGAAAATCCGTCGAAATTATCCACAACCGGATTCTGAACATACGCGCTTGAGACGATATGAGCCATCTGAGAGGTAAACGCGATCATCTCGTCGTGGTGTTCCGGAGTCGTTATCATAATCTTCGCGAAGCCCAGCGACAGGAAGAAGTTCGACGCGGTTTTCAGCGCCTCCGGGTCGGTCGAGTCGTCTGGCGTAAGAATCATGCTCGCGCCCTCGTACAAATCCGCTACGGACGCGCCGAAACCGCTGAGTTCGCGCCCGGCCATCGGGTGACCGCCGATGTAGGTGACGTCGCTGAAAAGTTCGCGCACCTCGCCGACGACGAAGCGCTTAACTCCGCACAGGTCGATTACGATCGCTCCGCGCTTGAATTTCGAGCGGTTCGATTTCAGGAACTCGGCCGCCGTTCCGGGGTACAGCGCGGCGAGAACAATGTCCGCCTCGGAGAATTTATCCAGCCCGGAGTCGTCGATCAGCCCGCTTTCGTAAGCCCGGCGAGCTACATCCCGCGATATGTCATACCCAATGATATGGTGACGCGTCTTTGAGGCGATCGCCTTGGCGAACGAACCTCCGATAAGCCCAAGGCCCGCGATGGCAATTTTCATTTTGTCAATCCCCTTAAAAATAACCCGACGCCGAACCGGCATCGACGAGAGAATTTATACCACATGATTGAAAATTGTGTAAGGGGGGCTCGCGAAAAATTCTTCCGGTTTTTACCCCGGAAATTTGACATCATCTCCAAAATTTGATATTATCACTAAACGTCTATCGCGTTTTGGGCGTATGTTTGCGTCCATTTATTGCGGATAGGGGATATTTTTTTGTTTTTAGGGAGGTATTCTTGTTGTCGGAGAAGGCGCAAAAGCGCAGGATCTTTGGCACGGAAAAGGATCTCTTGCCTCTTCCGGATTTAGTCGAAGTTCAGAAAAATTCCTACGAATGGTTCTTCCAAAGTGTTGCTGACCCGATGATGCGGGAGGAGCAAGGACTCCAGGAGCTTTTTAAAGAGATATTCCCCATTTTGAGTTTTGACGGCTCGTTCTCCCTCGAATTTATCAAGTACAACATCGAGACGGAGACGGTAGCCCTCGACGAGGCGCGGAGCCGTGACCTTACGTGGTCTCGTCCGGTGCGCGCAACCGTATGTTTTATCAACGGCAAGACCGGTGAGCGCAAGGAGGAGGAGATTTACCTCGGCGACTTCCCTATAATGACGGAGCGCGGCACCTTCATAATTAACGGAACTGAGCGCGTCGTCGTCAACCAGCTCGCGAGGTCTGCCAGCGTATATTTCAGCGCCGACAGGTCGCCGGGGCAGGAACTGTTCTCGGCAAAGATAATACCCGATCGCGGGGCGTGGTTAGAGTTCGAGCTGCCCAAGGGCGAGCCGCCCGCGAAAGTGGAGCCCATATCGGTCAAGATAGACAACAGAAAAAAGATTCCGGTTACGATGCTGCTCAAAGCCTTCGGGGCGGAATCCGACGATGAGATACTGAAGCTCTTCGGGGCGGAGGAGATTGTTATCGACCTGTTAGAGGGTGAAGGCAGGGGCGTGATCGTCGCGGAGTCGGTGCTCTCCGAGGATGGGGCTGTCCTCGTCAAAAGGAACGAGCGCATCACGAAGGAATCTCTCGAAATACTGCTGAATCAGGGGCACACTAAAGTCAGGACGTGGGATGTCGATCCGGTGATCGCCGCCACGCTCGAAAAGGACGGCACCGCGACGAGCGACGAAGCCGTCATGGAACTCTACAAGCGTCTGCGTCCCAACGATCCGACGCGAATGGAGAACGCTCGGGACTATATCGCCAGCCTCTTCTCCGACCCGAGACGTTATAACTTGGGCAGGGTCGGGCGTTACAAGATGAACAGGCGCCTTAAAGTCGATCTTCCGGACAACGAGAGGCTGCTCACCGCCGCCGACATCGTAGCCATATCGATGGAGCTGCTGAAGCTCAGGAACGATGACAGTTACGAGGGAGCGGATGACATAGACCACCTCGGCAACAGGCGTGTCCGCGCCGTCGGCGAGCTGCTGCAAAATCAGCTTCGCATCGGGCTTATACGCGTTGACCGCATAGCGAAGGAACGTATGTCGACCCACCAGGATCTCCCGTCCGCAACGGCGCGAGACCTCATAAACGTGCGCCCGATCTCGGCGGTACTCAGGGAGTTCTTCGGTTCCGGCCAGCTCTCGCAGTTCATGGATCAGACCAACCCATTGGCGGAACTTACGCACAGGAGAAGGCTCTCCGCGCTCGGCCCCGGCGGCCTCAGCCGCGAAAGGGCGGGGTTTGAGGCGCGCGACGTTCACTACACCCACTACGGCAGGGTTTGTCCGATAGAAACGCCCGAAGGCCCGAATATCGGGCTTGTCACATCGCTCGCCACCTACGCGAGGATAAACGACTACGGATTTTTGGTCAGGCCGGTTCGCAAGGTAAGGGAGGGCTGCGTGACGGATGACGTGGTTTATCTCTCGGCGGATGAGGAAGACACGGCCTATGTCGGCAGGGCGGACGCCCCTATCGGCAGCGGCGGACGCCTTGAAGGCGACACCATATACGTCCGTCACAGGGATAACGTCATGGGAGTCTCGCCCGAAGAGGTGAGTTACCTTGATATATCGCCGAAGCAGATAGTCTCGGTGTCGACGGCGCTGATACCCTTCTTGGAGCACGACGACGCCAACAGGGCGCTTATGGGTTCGAACATGCAGCGTCAGGCTGTGCCGCTTGTAATACCTAAGGCGCCTCTCGTGGGTACGGGCATTGAGCACAGGATAGCCAAGGACTCCGGCTCATGCGTGGTGGCGCGCCGCTCCGGCATAATTTCGTATGTGGACTCCGACAGAATAGAGATCAGGTCTGAAGGGCGCAAGGACCTGTATAAGATGATAAAGTTCCGCCGCTCCAACCAGGGGACGGTGATTCACCAGACCCCGATAGTGGCGAACGGCGACATGGTGGAGGCGGGAGAGGTCATAGCGGACGGGCAGGCGTGCAACGACGGAGAACTCGCCCTCGGGCGCAATGTGCTTGTGGCTTTCGTCTCGTGGGAGGGTTACAACTTCGAGGATGCCATACTGCTCAATCAGCGCCTCGTCAAGGAGGATTTCTTCACCTCGATACACATAGAGGAGTACGAAGTCGAGTCTCGCGAGACGAAACTCGGCGCGGAGGACATAACGAGGGACATTCCGAACGTCGGCGAGGACGCCCTTAGAAATCTTGACGACGACGGAATAATAAGGATCGGAGCCGAAGCTAAGGCCGGAGACATACTCGTAGGTAAAGTAACTCCTAAGGGCGAGTCCGACCAGACGCCTGAGGAGAAGCTGCTTCGCGCCATATTCGGCGAGAAGGCGCGCGAGGTGCGCGATACGAGCCTCAGGGTGCCTCACGGCGAGGGCGGCAAAGTAGTCTCCATCAAAAGGCTCACGAGAGCCGAGAACAGCGAGGACATGAGCCCGGGCGTAAACGAGGTTATAAAGGTTTATATAGCCCAATTCCGAAAGATAACCGAGGGCGACAAGATGGCCGGACGCCACGGCAACAAGGGCGTCGTTTCACGCATAATGCCCGAGGAGGATATGCCCTATCTGTCGGACGGGACGCCGGTGGACGTCGTGCTGAATCCGCTCGGGGTGCCGTCGCGCATGAACCTCGGTCAGGTGCTTGAGACCATAACGGGCTTCGTGGCTTATGTAAACGGCGAAAAGGTATCGACTCCGGTGTTCATGTCGGCGGGCGAGCGCGAAATCCTGTCGCAGCTCGACAAGGAGAGGGCCAATTATCCGGAGCTCACCGACGACTGCAAGATAACTCTGTATGACGGCAGAACGGGCGAGCCGATGGCCGGCAAGGTAACTATAGGCGTCATGTATATGCTGAAACTGATACACCTCGTCGACGACAAGATACACGCGCGCTCGATAGGCCCTTATAGCCTGATAACGCAGCAGCCGCTCGGCGGCAAGACGCAGTTTGGCGGCCAGCGTTTCGGTGAAATGGAGGTCTGGGCGCTTGAGGGTTACGGCGCGGCTCACATGCTTCAGGAGATGCTGACCGTAAAATCCGATGACATTCACGGACGCCTGCGCACTTACGAGCGCATAGTGAAGGGGCAGAACCTCATAAGGCCCGGCGTGCCTGAGAGCTTCCGCGTACTCATAAAGGAGCTTCACGGCCTTGGCCTTGACGTTGAGATAAGGTACAGTGACGGGCAGTTCGGCGAGCTTATGGCGTGGGAAGAGGACGAGAAGGGGCGGCGCGCCTCACTGCGCCCCGACGCGAACATAGAGCGCGACGACGACATCGACGCTGAGATCATAGAATCGCTGGGAATGCAGAATGTCCCGAGCGACAGAGAACCTTCGGCGCTGTTCGAGAAAGCGTCAGATTTAGACAAGGCGTCGAAGTTCAGCGGCATAGGGCTCACTATCGTGAACAGTGCCGATGAGCTCGGTGACAGCGGTCTTTTCGTCAGCCAGATTGACGATGACGAGGAGTCTACGGAGGATGATGAATAATGGCTGAGAAGCCCCAGATTTCAGGCGTCAGGATGAAGCTGTCGTCTCCGGAGAGGGTTCGCGAGCTCTCCAGCGGGGAGATCAAGAAGCCGGAGACGATAAACTACAGGACGCTTCGTCCGGAAAAGGACGGGCTCTTCTGCGAGCGCATATTCGGCCCGACGCGCAGCTTCGAGTGCGCGTGCGGCAAATATAAGCGCAGCGGCCAGAAGTTCAAGGGCGTTATCTGCGACCGCTGCGGCGTTGAGGTTACCGACAACCGCGTCAGGCGGGACAGGATGGGTCACATAGAGCTTGCCGCGCCTGTGGTGCATATATGGTACTTGCGCGGTATACCGAGCAGACTCAGCTTGCTGCTCGGCACTCCGACAAAAGATTTGGAAAAAGTGGTCTACTTCGCGCCGGCGCGTAAGCGAGAGCCGAAGTTCAAGGTGGTTTCCGACGGCAAGCGCCCTGATCTCGTCAAGCGCGGGGATCTGATAACATCCGGCGAAGAGAGGGTGCATCGCCACTACGACCCGAAATTCGCAGCCGAGGAGGCCTACAGGATAACCAAGGTCGATGACATTCCCGTGGACATGGGCGACGTGATACCGGCCTCGCAGGCGAAGCGCATAAAGGATGATTTCGGCGAGGAGTTGTTCAAGGCCGAGAAGGCTTTTCGCGCAGTCAGGGATGACGGTGAGGGCGAGGTATTCCCGGAGTCTCAGCTCGAACGCATGAAGGAGCTGAAACCGGACGCGGAATTTGCTCCCGTGCGCATACAGAACAGCGAATCCTTCTGCGTCACCTTAGTAGTGCATCTGCCCTTTTCCAAAGGGGATGTCGTATCCAAGAGCGAGTACAGCCTGTACCATCACAAGTATCCGGATCGCTTCGTCGCGCAGCCTGAAACCGAGATAATCGAGGACCCGTGCGCGATAGTCATAGATGGAGGCGATTCGCCGTTTGAGCGCTCGGATACGATCTTCGAGAACGAGGCCAAGATATGCGCCTCCTATGACAAAGGATTTACCTCCGGGATAGGGGCGGAGGGGGTTTACACCCTTTTACAGAAAATAGACATAAATGAGCTCGTGGGTGTGCTGCGCGAGCAGATAGCCGACTCGTCCGGGCAGAAGAAGCGCAAGCTCGTGAAGCGCCTCCAGATAGCTGAGGACTTCCGCAAGAGTTCGTCGCTCCCGGAGTGGATGATACTCTCCGTGCTTCCGGTTATACCCCCCGATTTGCGCCCGATGGTGCAACTGGACGGAGGCCGCTTTGCGACGAGCGACCTCAACGACCTGTACAGGCGCGTCATCAATCGCAACAATCGGCTGAAAAAATTGCAGGAGCTCCGCGCTCCCGACATAATAATCCGCAACGAGAAGAGGATGCTTCAGGAGTCGGTTGACGCCCTCATAGATAACGGCAGAAGGGGCAAGGCTGTTCTCGGCGCGGGCAACAGGCCGCTGAAGAGCCTCACAGACTTGCTGCGGGGCAAAAAAGGGCGCTTCCGCCAGAACCTGCTCGGCAAGCGCGTGGATTACTCCGGGCGCTCGGTCATAGTTATAGGGCCCACCCTGAAGATATACCAGTGCGGTTTGCCTAAACAGATGGCGCTCGAACTCTTCAAACCGTTCGTAATGAACAAGCTCGTCGAGGAAAATATAGTGCCTAACGTCAAGAGCGCGCGGCGCTATATCGATCGCGGGCGCGACGAGGTCTGGGGCGTTCTCGAGACTATAATAAAGGATCATCCGGTAATGCTGAACCGCGCGCCTACGCTTCACAGGCTCGGCATACAGGCGTTCGAGCCCGTCCTGATAGAGGGCAAGGCCATACGCTTGCACCCGCTCGTCTGCACGGCGTTCAACGCCGACTTCGACGGCGACCAGATGGCGGTTCACGTGCCCCTGTCCATAGAAGCGCAGACGGAAGCCCGCATACTCATGCTCTCCTCCAACAACCTCCTCTCACCGGCGAGCGGCAAGTCCGTCGTGACGCCGACCCAGGACATACTGCTCGGCATATATTACCTGACCGGTATGTGGAGCAATCGCAAGGGCGAGGGCACTTACTACGCGGACTGCGACGACGTTCTGTCAGCCATAGACCACGGCGTCGCCGACATCAACGCGAAGATATGGCTCAAAGTACGCCCCGAATGGAATATACCGGACAGCGATCGCGTGAGGCTGAAGATAAAGATCGATAAGGATACCGGGCAAACTTCCGCCGAACCCATTCAGAGGGACGATTGGGAGAAGGAGGGCGCGAATGGCGGCGAGTTCTTCCGGACGTCTCCCGGGCGCGTGTTGTTCAACCAGTCCTTGGACGAGAATATGCGCTTCAAAAATCTGGCCGTAGCCAAGAGCGACCTCAGCACGCTGCTTGACGAGACATACGACAAATGCGGACAGCACGCGATGGTCGAGATGCTCGACTCCATAAAACTCCTCGGTTATAAATGGTCAACCCGCAGCGGAATAAGTCTCGGAATAGGCGACATAACCGTGCCGGAGGAAAAGAAGGAGATAGTCGCGGAGTCAATGAGCAGGGAAAAGGATCTCGTCGAGCAGAACGAGATGGGGCTTCTCACCGAAGAGGAATATATGCGCGAGAAGGATCATATCTGGTCGACGGCAGGCAGCCGCGTTACGGATTACATTATGGATCACATGAAAAAGACGAACCCGCTCCGCATGATGGTTGACTCCGGGGCCCGAGGCTCCAAGGGACAGGTCGCCCAGATGGCCGGCATCAGGGGTCTCGTGGCCGACCCGTCGGGGCGCATAATAGACTACCCCATAGTCTCCAACTTCCGCGAGGGCATGAACATGCTCGAATACTTCATATCGACGCACGGCGCGAGAAAGGGTCTCGCGGATACCGCGCTTCGCACGGCGAAGTCGGGTTACCTCACGAGGCGTCTCGTCGACGTGGCTCAGGATTTGATAATCACGGAAGACGACTGCGGCACGGACAAGGGCGTCGAGGTTCGCCCTCTCACCGCCGAGGACAGCATAAGGATATCGCTCGCCGAACGCATAACGGGCCGTATTCTGCTGAACGACCTCCCTATACCGGGTACGGGCGAGGTCTTTCACAAGGGTAACGAGATATCGGAGGACGACGCCAAGAAGATAGAAGCTGCCGGGATAAAGTCCGTGTGGGTGCGCAGCCCTCTCACTTGCGCCCTGCGCCACGGAATATGCCGCACGTGCTATGGACGCGATCTCGCGACACGTAAGAAGATAGCTGTCGGAGAGGCTGTCGGCGTCGTGGCGGCGCAGTCGATAGGAGAACCCGGCACGCAGCTCACGATGCGCACGTTCCACACCGGCGGAGTTCGTCAGTTCACGGGTGAGGACATCACGCAGGGTCTTCCGAGGATAGAGCAGCTCTTCGAGGTGCGCCGCCCCAAGAAGGTTGCCATACTCGCCGATCGCGACGGAGTGATAACCGAAATACGCGAGACCGAGGGCAAGCGCAAAATAATCGTCAAAGTAACGAACGAGGACGGCACAGAGGAAAGCATACCGTGGAACATTCCCTCCGCGCAGAGCCTTAAGACCGACATAGCGGTCGGAGCCGAGGTTCATCGCGGACAGGAACTGACGGAAGGCTACAAGGATCCGCAGCAGCTCCTCGAAATAAACGGCCTCGAAGAGGTTCAGCATTATCTGCTGGATGGTATACAGGATGTCTACCGCACGCAGGGCGTCAAGATAAACGACAAGCATATCGAGACCATTTTGCGGAAAGTGGCTCCGGTGAACCGTGTCCGCGTGATGGAAGAGGGCGACAGCACATTCGTCGCCGGTGAGCTTGTATGGAAGGACGATTTCGAGGACGAAACAGAGGCGATAAAGCTCGACAACGAGTCGCGCCTTGACGAGGCGGTTCGGTTCCTGTCCGGCAAGACTCTAACCGACATACAGGGCGGCGGCGTCGGCGACTTGGGCAGCAAATACAAGGGCGTCGAGCTGAATCGGAGCGCCGTAGAGGACATACTGGCGCCCGGTCATCAAATATCCGACATAAGGCTTATGAACGGCGAGAACGACATTCGCGTCATCGTCGGAGACGCGTCCTTCAGGCACAAACTCGCCGAATTCCTGCTCCTTGAGGATTTCGACGAGGAGGGCGTAAGCATAAAGGCCGGAACCACGCTCGATACCTCGATTCTGTCCAAGGTTACGAGCATATCCCCGCATCCGCTGACGGTCTGCGACACTGACGCGCTTTCCTCAATGGAGGATGGAAGTTACTTGGCCGAGAACATAGTTGTAGATGGAGAGACCTTAGCTTCAAGGGACAGTCTGCTGACGCAGGACATAATCGCCACTCTGCGCAATGGGTTGGTAAAGTCCGTCAAGGTCTGGAAAACCACATTGCAGATAAATATACAGGACGAGATACACCATGTTCTGATAGACGAATACTTCGGCAAGCCGATGGCAAACGCCACGCAGAGCGATGGAGGCGAAGTGCTGTTCCCGTCATTGATGGTCGACAGCAAGATAATTAACGGCATAGCGGACGGCTCAATATCCATGGTGGAGCTTGAGGACGGCGAGCTGCTGACCTTCGACAAGCTGCTGCGCAAGGTCATTGACAAGAAAGCGAAGGGCAAAAAACTGCTTGAACCCGTTACGAACTCGTCCGGCGAGATAATGGCCGACGCCGGCGCTGAGATAAGCGGGAATGTCATAGACGCCATAGCCGCGGCGGCTCCGAGCCGCCTTATAGTGAGGGCGTCCTCCGCGCCAAAGGATGACAGGTGGATAATACAGAGCGCCGCCTTCATACGCAGGCCGAGGGAGATCCCGGAGAGCCGCCCTGTGGTCCATGGCGTGACGAAGGCGGCGCTCGCCACCGACAGCTTCCTCTCGGCGGCGTCGTTCCAGCAGACGGCCCAGAAGCTCTCCGAGGCAGCGGTGAGGGGCGACGTGGACGGTTTGGAGGGATTGAAGGAGAACGTCATAATCGGACTTCTGATACCTGCCGGAACCGGCGTGACGCGCTACTCCCATGTGGAGATAAGAGAAAACAAGCCCGAGGAAAAAGCCGATTTATTGCCGGGCGCATAGTGCGGCGGAAGGGGCGGCCGCGGTTCGCCTCTTCCGCGGTAAAGACAGTGAACCGATTTTCAAAAGTCATACGGGGGCGGCCGCCGACCGGGGATGTCGCCCCCGCTAAACGTAAAAGGAGATGGTTAGATTATGAAGCGTCTGATAATACCCCTCATTGTACTTGCCATACTCATAGTCCTTCTCCTCGCCGCAAACACCCACGGCGCTAAAAAGGCTTCGGATAATCCGGCCGTTATGCGGGTCGTCTCCACTATTTTCGCGCCGTATGATTTCGCGCGCGTTATCGCCGGCAATAAGGCCGACGTCTCCATGCTTCTGCCGCCGGGCTCCGAGACGCACTCGTTCGAGCCGACGCCGCAAGATATTATTAAAATCCAGAAGTGCGACGTATTCATATATGTGGGCGGCGAGTCGGACAAATGGGTCGGCGAGATTCTGAAAGCCGTCGATACGAGCAGGATGAGGATTATAACCCTGATGGACTGCGTATCTCCGGTCGAGGAGAAGATAGCCGAGGGCATGGAGAAGGAAGAGGAGCGCCGCGGCAGCGAAGCGGATTCACCTGAGTACGACGAACACGTCTGGACATCGCCGAAGAACGCGGAGCTGATTGTGCGGAAGATCACGGACGCGTTCTGTGAGACGGACGCCGCAAACGCGGACACCTACCGGCAAAACGCGGCGGAGTATACGGCAAAGTTGGACGAATTGGACAAGGGATTTGAACGCGCAGTAGATGGGGCAAAGAGAAGGACTATCGTATTCGGCGACCGATTCCCGTTCAGGTATTTCGCGGACGCCTACGGGCTTGATTACTTCGCCGCGTTTCCGGGATGTTCGGCGGAGACCGAGGCGAGCGCCGCGACATTGAAGTTCCTCATCGATAAGATAAACGCCTCGCGAATCCCGGTCGTATTTCACATTGAGCTCGCCAGCGAAAAGATGGCTCGCGCGATCAGCGAGGCAACGGGCGCGAAGGTACTGCTGCTGCACTCATGCCATAACATATCGAAGGCCGACTTCGAGAACGGCGTCAGCTATCTCGACCTTATGACTCGGAACGCCGTGTCTCTGCGGGAAGCTCTGCGTTAAATAAATAAGAGATTGTTATTTTTTTTGCCTGCCTTCTGTATTATTTCGCGCTTATGAGCTAAAATAATAAGGGGAGCTCTGATTAAGAAATCAGTTTTTATCGTTATGCTTAATAGATGCTGACAATAAATCAGTGTTTCCATAGCTTTATTTTTATATTACAGGGAGGCGCAGCAGCGTTGTTCGTTTCTCAAATTTACCCAAAGTTTCTTCATCAGCAGGAGAACGCGGCAAGATGAATATCCATTGTTTTGAACAGCGTAACTTCGGTGAGTACCTGAAGTATTTCACAATCTTTGTCGTCATTGCCGCCGTTATAGCGGCAGTAACGGTTTTTACCGTCCGAGGGGAGCGGAGGGGACTGCTCGAACAGCTTCCTCCGCCGAGCGAGGCGGCTCCGTCGCTCGTGATAAGCTCCGGCAAGGGCGCGTTTCCGCTTGGGATATTCAGGCTCTTCGCGGACAGCGCGACCGTTTTGCCGTCCGGAACGTCTCCGATAAGCGCCATCAGCCCCGTATTCTCTGAGAGCGACAGTGCTGTTGTCGTAACCGAGAGGGATGAAGGGCTTGCCATGTACGGCGTCCTCCGTCTTGCCGCCGACGATGCCAAGACGCTTGAGAGAGGCTCGCTGCCGCATTCATGGACAGGATACTTAACGGATCCATCGCTAACCATCACTGACGGAGTTGTACAAATAAGCGCCGCTGACACGGCGTCGTCCATGTACATTGCCGTCGCGGGCAGCCTCGCCTTCGTAGCTGACACCGCGTCCGACATTGAAAGAGTCAAAGGCATCCTGTCCGGCAAGGATAAGGGCATCTCCCGCAAATGGACTGTGGAGAAAAAATGGGAAGGGCACCTTCTCATATCCGACGGCGGCATACTCGCGGGCGTTCTCTCAGGGACGGGTTCCGACAGGGGCGAGGCGTTGCTGTCCGCAGAGGCGGCGTGGCATCCCTTCGAGAAGGAGGGTGAGGCCGCGTGGCGCGTTTTCGGTATGGAGCATTACCTCGAAGGGGCGTTCATGTCGGAATTGAGGGGTTTTGACTGGAAGAACGCCGAAATGTTCATACCTGATCCGCTGATAACGGCGTTCGGCATAAATCTTCCGGATATGTCCGCTGCCGCGCAGAACGCTCCGCAGATAGTGAGGGCGCTCATTGATTACCTTATAAAGATCGGCCTCACGCAGACCGAGGCGAGAGCGGCCGCTTCCGGCCCGACGTCCGTATCCGTCGGAGGGCGGACGCAGATACTCTGGTTCGACCTGCCGGGCATTATAATAGACCTCGCCGACAGGGGAGACGTGGCTCGTAAAGTTGTCGAGCGCTTCTGGGCCGATACGTTCATGGGCGCGTCGCCGAGGCCGGTCGACGGCTACGAATGGGGCGGCACTACCGACTTGCCCTTTACCGTAACGGCGGCGGCCAACGAGAAGAAAGCCATAATAGGCATAACTCAACCCGACAGCCCGCAGAACGATAAGATGAAGCAGCGGCTCGCGTCGCTCAAGGACTGCGCGGCGTGGCTCTTCGTGGATATGCCTAAACTCGCTACGTTGCTGTCGGATATGCCGTCTGTAAAGGATATGTTCTACGAGGACGAGGAATCTTCGGCGGAAGATGAAGCGGTGGACAGTATGCGCGACGTTCTCTCCAAGCTCGGCTCCGTCTTGGTTATGTGGGACACGCCGGAGACGGGGCGAATAGTCTGGAATTAAAGTTTTTGATTTATAAACAGGGTCAAGGGTGACAACCCTTGCAAGGAGTGCGGGGGCGAGCAGCCTCCACGGTTTGGATTTTATTTTTTAATTTAATTTGGGGAGACTTATTTGATGCCGCAAAATTTTTACGAGATAATGTCCGGGCGCGGGTTCGTTGAGTGGTGCAGTCACCCCGACGAGCTCGGTAAAAAGATGACTGATGAGATGGTGACGGGCTATGTCGGTTTTGATCCGAGCGCCGACAGCCTTCACGTAGGTAACATGGTGCCGATAATGGGGCTCGCCTGGCTGCAAAAACTGGGGCACAGACCGATAGCGCTTGCGGGCGGCGGTACCGGCTTGATAGGCGATCCGTCCGGCAAGGTGAAGGAGCGTCAGCTTCTCTCGGTCGATCAGGTAGCGCATAATGTAGAGCGCATAAAAAAACAGCTCGCCCTATTCTTGGACTTCGACTGCGGAGCCAATTCGGCGATACTGGTCAATAACTATGACTGGCTCTCTAAGATAAACTTCATCGAGTTCCTGCGCGACACCGGCAAGTACTTCCCGGTCAGCTTCCTGATAAACCGCGAATACGTGCGCAACCGCATCGACGACCCGGAGAAGACCATAACCTTCACCGAGCTTGCCTACCTTCTGCTCCAGGCGCACGACTTCGACCATATGTACAACGCGCTTGACTGCTCCCTGCAAATGGGCGGCAACGACCAGCAGGTGAACATCATAGGCGGCATTGACCTTATCCGCAAGCGCAGCGCGGGGCAGGCATACGGCATAACCTTCTCGCTGCTCTTGGCGGCAAGCGGGCAGAAGTTCGGTAAGTCCGAGGAGGGCGCGGTTTATTTGGATCCCCAAAAAACCAGCCCGTACAAGTTCTATCAATTCTGGGTAAACACAGATGACCGCGACATAGCTAAACTTCACAGGATGTACTCGTTCTCCTCCCTTGGCGAGATAGTTGCGCTCATGGCCGCGCATGAACAGCGCCCCGAACGGCGCGAGGCGCAGCGCCTCCTCGCGTGGGAGATGACCTGCCGAGTACACGGTTCGGACGCCGCCGAAAGAGCGCGAGGCGCGAGTTCCATCCTCTTCGGTGAGACGGAGGTTCGTTCCGCATCGTCAGACCTGCTCGACACCCTCGCCGGCGAAATACCGACGGGGCGCGTCGAGTCCCCGCTCCCTTATCCGCTCGTTGACGGTCTCGTTGCCTCCGGCGGCTGCGCGTCAAAAGGAGAGGCGAGGCGCAAAATCAAAGAGGGCGGCATCTATCTGAACGGCGAGGTCTATTATAATGCCCGGCAGGTCGAACCAGAGTATCTGCGTCCGCCCTCCGACGGATACGGACGTCGGGCCGGAAGCGGCCGCTCTCGCCTCGGTCTGCGT
>BOCB01000033.1 GCA_026002695.1 Synergistales bacterium | reverse complement strand
CGCGAAGCTCGCTCATCATGGCGCGCTGGTTTATCCTGTTGAGCAGGGCTTGCTCGGCGAAGAGCTTCATGTCCTCGGCGGATTGCTCCGCCTTCTCCTGCACGGCCTTCTTCTCAGGGTTCAGCCCGCACCTCTCGGCGGCGGCGAGGCAGAGTACGGGACGCAGGCGCTTTCCTCCGGCAAGCAGCGAGTACATCACCGCCTCGCGCAGTCTCGGAGGCGTCTCATCCTCAGGGAGATTGTTCAGGTAATCCTCGAACAGACCTACGTATTGCTCGCTCAAAATGTCAAGAGCGTTTTTCATAATTAAATCACTCTCCGTAGGGGCGACCATTGGTCGCCCCTGCATTATATTAAATAACGTTCGATGCGGTGATAGTTCGCGAACGGGCGGCAGAATGCCGACCCTACATGTTGGTAATGGTGACCGGCGGGATTGCGGCGGGCGGCCAATGGTCGCCCCTACGGTTCCTGCTTGGTCAGCAGCTCCACTTTGCGCTTCGCGTTTTCAAGAAATTCCCTGCAATTTTTTATGAGGGAAACGCCTTCCTCGAACCGCGTCAGGGACTCCTCCATGCCGAGCTGTCCCGCCTCGAACTCGGCCACTATTCCTTTTAGCCTGTCCATGTCCGCGCTGAAGTTCATGGCATCGTCACCTCGCTCCGATGTCGGCTGAGGCGGCCCACATATCGTTCGCTATCGGTGTCCAGCCGCCGCCGAGAGCCTTGAACAATTTTATCAGGTTCGCGGTCATCTGGGCGTCACTCTGCGCGAGCTGATCCTCCATTTCGAGCAGCGAACCCTGAGCCTGCATCACGTCGCTGAAGCTCGTCAGGCCGCTTTTGTATCTGTCCCGCGCGGAGACGAGAGTATTGTTCACAGCCTCTGTTCCCGTCCTCAGCAATCTGTTGCGCAGCTTCTCCTGGGCGCATGAGGCTACGGCTCCGCGGACTTCCGCCGCGGCTTGAAGGACGGTCTGCTCGTATGCGGCGAGCAGCTGGTTCTCCGCCTCTGTTTGAACCTCGATGTTGCGCCTTATCGCGCCGCCGTTAAATATGGGGAGCGTTATCTGAGGCCCGAACGTGAAGCCCACGCTGCTCGACGAGAAGAGCGCATTTCCTTCGAGAGCCTCAAGCCCTATCGAACCGAGGAGCGAGAACTTCGGCAGAAGGTCCTTCTCCGCTGACTTCCTCGTGGAGACCTGCGCAGCGAAACGCCGTTCGGCGGCTCGCACGTCGGGTCTCTGCCTCATGGCCTCCGCCGGGATCCCGGCAAGGCTCACGTTTTGGGCTTGGGGCAGCTGCTTGCGTATGCCAAGCAGCTCCTCTAAGCTGCCCGGTACCGCGCCGGTGAGCGCGGCGAGGGCGTTCATCGTAATCTCGATATTCGCCCGCAGCGTCGGTATCGCGGCTCTCGTCCGTTCCCTCAGGGATATTGATTGATTCAGCGCGAGCGAATCAATGAGCCCGGCCTTGTAGCGCGACATGAGGAGGGCGGTCGTCTCCTCCTGGTTCGCGAGATTCCGCTCCGCTATCGCGAACCGCTCCTGAAGCGATCGCAGAGTGACGTAATTGAGCGCTATATCTCCCGTGAGCGTGATCCATGTGCCGTAGAGCGCCGCGACCTCCGCTTCGAGGTTCGCGAAAGCCGCCCTTTCCTTGTCGCGCAGCCTGCCGAAGAAGTCTATCTCCCACGACGCGTCTATCCCAAGCGACATTATTTCAGCCTCGGCTCCGTTGTTCACCGAGTTGTCCGACGCGCTCGACTTCGTCCACTTGTCAGCGTTGTTTATCAGAGGCAACAGCGCCGCGGACGCTATGCCGAGCGAGGCTCTCGACTGGCGCACCTTCGAGCGGGCCGCCTCTATCGTCCTGCTGTTATCAAGCGCGGTTCTTATCAGTCCGGTGAGCGTGTCGTCGCTCAGGACATTCCACCACGATGCCAAAGCGTCCGCGGTCAGGGGCGTTCTGTCCTCGCTGACGGCCTTTGACGCCAAGTTAGGATACTTCACGGAAAGGGCAAGCCAGTCTCCTGACGCGATATCGCTGTCTGCTGATATTGCGTCGCCGCCGGCAAACGTGTCCCGCTCGGCGGCGAGGGACTGCCCGGCAAACGTCAGAAGAAGCGCTAAACATAGCGCGAGTAAAGACCGATTTATCGTTAGGAGCCTAAAGGGCGAAGATGAGAATCTATCGCCTGTCTTACTTCTCATCGGTCTGCGCCTCCCTGCGGCCAAAGAGTCTCTTCAAAAGCGCTTTTGAGCGTTCGCGGTTGCGCTGGAGCACGACGTAAATGCCCGGTATCAGGAAGATGCCTATTACCGTGGCTATCGCCATACCGAAGAACATGGTCGTCCCAACGTGAACGCGGCTCGCCGCTCCCGCTCCCTCGGCCAGGATCATCGGAGCGATGCCGATAACGCATGTGAACGAGGTCATTATGACCGAGCGGAATCGCTCTTTACCCGCTTCGGCCGCCGCGTCGAGTATAGACAGCCCTATGACCTCGCGCTGCTCCTTAGCGAACTCCATAATCAGGATACCGTTCTTGGCGACGAGGGCGAGCAAGAGGAGCATTCCGAGCTGAACGTATATGCTTATCGGCAGGCGCAGTATCAGTACGCCTATGAGCGCGCCGAGGATAGCCACGGGAAGCGTGAGGATTATGCCCATCGCCACCGTCCAGCTCTCGTACTGCGCTACGAGGAACAGGTACCCGAACAGGAGGGCTATGCCGATGAGCGCGGCTATTTGTCCGCCCATCGCCTGCTCCTGATAGGTCATGCCCGACCATTCGTACTTATACCCCTCCGGCAGAGTGGACACGAGAGCATCCATCCTCGCTATGCCCTGGCCGGTTGAATAACCCGGAGCCATGAACCCGGTTATCGCAGCGGCAGGATAGAGGTTGTACCTCGATATAGAGCGCGGCGCGAGTATCTTCCTGACGTCTATTACCGAGCGAAGCGGCACGGAGCCGCCGAAGGCGCCGGGAACCTTTATCTCGCCTATGCCCGATATGGTGTTCCTGTACTGCCAGTCGGACTCGACTATGACCTTGTTGACGCTCGTGCCTATGTTTATGTCGTTTATGTACGACGTGCCGTAGTACGATTGCAGCGTGTTCAGTATATCGCCTGTGGATACGCCGAGCCGCTCCGCCTTCTGTCTGTCTATGTCTAAAAACAGATTCGGCGTCCGCGCCGTGTAGCTGCTGAAAGCGTAGCTTATCTCACTTGAATTCTGGAGCTCGCCTATGAGGGCTCTCATAACCTGCTCCAAGCGCATCGGATCGTTCTCCTGCGTGGACTGGAGGCGCAGGTCGAGACCGCCCGATATGCCCATTCCCGATATGGCCGGCGGCGTGAAGACGTTGACGGCAGCCTCCGGCGTCGCCGCCGCTATCTGCCTCACCTTGGCCGCAATGCCGCCGAGGCGAGTCTCCGGCGTCGTGCGCACGGACCAATCCTTGAGCGCCATGATGATTGTCGCCACGTTCTCACCCTGATCGCCCAGTATGCTGAAGCCCTCTATGCTCATGACGTTGCCCATTCCGTCTATCTCGCTGAACTGCTTTACCAATTTGCTCACGACCGCGTCAGCGCGCGCCTGAGTTGCCCCTTCCGGAAGCTGCACGACGGTAAAGACCGCGCCCTGATCCTCGTCGGGGATGAACGACGTGGGAACGCGCGCCCCGACTAAATACGCGCTTCCGACTATAATAAGGAAGAACAGAATCGTGGCGAACGTGCGCCGCGCTACCCACATCGCGCCCGTCACATAGGCGTTTCTGCTCTTGATTACCGCCTTGTTGAACCAGACGAGAGGCCCCCAGCGCTTTGGTTTTATTTCGGTGAGTAAGTGGGCGCACATGGCCGGACTCAGAGTGAGCGCTACTATGAGCGAGCAGACCACGGAAAACGAAATCGTGATGGCGAACTGCTTGTATATCTCTCCCGTGATACCGCCCATGAAGGCCACCGGGACGAATATCGCGAGGAAGACCAAACTCGTCGCGATCATCGGTCCGCTTATGTCCTTCATGGACTGCAAGGTAGCCTCCGGAGCTTTGGTCTTGTCCCTCTCCATTACGAACAGCACTCGTTCGACGACTAATATGGCGTCGTCAACGACCGTGCCTATGACGAGGACAAGGCCGAACAGCGTGAGTATGTTTATACTGAAACCGAGAACTTTAAGGCCTATGAAAGTCGCCGTGAGCGATATCGGTATCGCGACGACCGGAATCAGCGTGACGATCCAATCCTGAAGGAATATGTAGCAGACCGCAACGACGAGGAAGAACGTCAGCGCGAGCGTAAATACTATCTCCTCCACGGTGGCTCTCACGTAGTTGGTGGAGTCGTACCCTATGACGAACTTCGTGTCGGACGGCAGGAATTTATTCATTTCGTCCATAGCCTTCGTGATAGCGTTCATGGTGTCCAGAGCGTTGCCGCCCGCCGCCTGGGATATGGCCATCATCGCGCACGGCGAGTTGTTGAAGGCAGCCTTGAAGTTGTACATCTCGGAGCCGAGCTCCACCCGCGCGACGTCCCGCAGTTTCACGGTTCCGTCCTTGGCGGTTCTGACGACTATCTCCTCGAACTCCCTGACGGAGGAGAGACGACCCTTCGTCATCATGCTGTAGACGAGCGGAGCCTTGCCGTCGCTCGGAGTCGCCCCTATGGAGCCTATCGAGGCCTGTTTGTTCTGGCTCGCTATGGCCGCGCTCACCTCGGCGACGCTCATGTTCAGCGAAGCGAGCCGCTCGGGGTCGAGCCATACCCTAATGCTGTAGTCGGCGCCGAACACCTGCACGTCTCCGACGCCCTCCACGCGCGACAGCACGTCGCTCACGTTACCGGTGGCGTAGTCGGTTAGAAACAGGCTGTCCCTCGTTCCGTTCGGCGATATGAGGGAGGCGAAGGCAAGAATGTCGGAGAAGCTGGCCTGCGTGGTTATGCCTCGCTGGACAACCTCCGACGGCAGGAGTGGCGTTGCCTGACTGACCCTGTTCTGCACCTTGACTAACGCCATGTCGGTGTCCGTGCCCGTCGCGAACGTGACCCTGAGGGAGTAGTTGCCGGAGCTGTTGGAGGTCGATTCCATGTATATCATTCCGTCGACGCCGTTTATCTGCTTTTCGAGGGGGGCGGCGACGGTATTGGCGAGCGTCTCGGCGTCGGCTCCCGGATATGTCGCCGACACTTCTATCTGCGGAGGCGTCACGTCGGGATACTGCCTGATCGGCAGATTTATCGCCGATATGAAGCCGGCAAGCGACAGGACACACGCTATGACTATGGCAAAGCGGGGCCGTTTTATGAAAAATTGCGCGAACATAATCTATTTTGCCTTGTCCGCGACGTCCGCGCTCGATATTATCTTAGGGTCGTAACCTGATTCCATCGCCGCCTGAGCCGGGGTCTTCAACTGAAGCGCCGGATCCTTGGTCTCGAGCACCTTCACAGGGGAACCGGCGCGCGCTGACTGCAAGCCGCTCACTATGACCTTTTCGCCGCCATCGAGACCGGAGCGAACCTCCGTCATGGTTCCGTACTCGCCGCCGAGTTCGACCCTCGTCTCCTTGACCGTGTCGGAGCCGTCCACCGTGTAGACATAATCGCCCTTCGCGTCGGTCATCAGCGCCTCCTGCGGTATGACGGGCGCTACGGAGCGCTCGGCGGCGCTCATCGAGACTCTGACCATCTCACCCGGGACGAGCTGACCGTCCTCGTTGGCGAAACGGAAGGCAACGGCGATCGTGCCCGTCGACGAGTTCATCACGTTGTCCTCAAAATCGGGCTCGCCCCTTACGGGATACTCGCTCCCGTCGGCGAGGCGCAGCTTCATGTCGTAGGAAGCGCCCGCCCTCTTGCCGCTATGGGCTATATATTCCTTGTCCGGCATGGCGAACGCGACGCGCACAGGATCGACCTGCACTATGTCGGCCAGCGCGCCGCCCGCCGGGGTGACGTAATTTCCCTTTGTGTAGGCGGCCTTGCCTACGCGGCCTGTTATCGGGGACCTTATGCTCGCGTGAGCGAGGTCTATCTCCGCGAGTTTGAGCGACGCGCGGGATTGAGCCACGCTCGCCTCGGCCTGCCGGACGGCGTTCTCCGCTGAGTCGCGGTCAGCCTCCGAAACGCTGCGCTTATCCGACGCGTTGAGCCTCGCGAGGTACTTGACGGCGTTGTCCCGCGCCGCCGTCGCGCTTGCCAAGGCGGCCCTCCTGAGCTCCACCGTGGCGCTGTACTGACTGCCGTCTATTGAAAAGAGCGGCTGCCCCGCCCTTACCACGGAACCTTCCCTGAAGTGGACGCGGGTTATCTCTCCCGCCACCTGGGGCTTCACCGATACGGACTGTATGGCCTCCACCCTGCCGACGTACTCGCTTGTGTGCGAGAGGTCGGCCAAGGCAACGACCTGCAGCACGACAAGCGGCGCCTGCTGCGCGTCGGCCTCCGCCCTCATGTACGGCTTCTTCGCCGCAAGGTAAGGCACGACGAAAATCGCCGCCGCAACCAAAACAGCCGCCGCCGTCAGCAATGACCTGAAGGACTTTTTCTCCCTGAAATCCGTTTGTTTCAATTCTTTAGGCTCATTATTCCTTTTCGACATATTTAACTTCCTTTCTAAAATTACAGGAAAGCGATTTATTGTTAGGGGCGACCGAGGCGGTCGCCCCTATACGTTACAAAACGGCAAAATTCCGTCCGGTGATTAATCAACTTTCATAAAGCCCTAATCGCAAACCAGTACTTCCTGTGCCCCCCAAACCAGTACTTCCTGTACCCCCGTGACTTACTCCCTTTCAAAAAAATAATAACGGGTAAAGATAAGCCCCTAAACACCTGTCAACACCCGCTGCGCCTCGGCCAGCGCGCTTCCCAGTTCTATCTTTATACCCTGCCTGACGCAGCCTCTTTCCACGGCGGCAATTAAGCTCACTATCGTGCTCGGCGTTATGTTGCCCATGTGCCCTATCCTGAACCCCTTGCCGAGGAACTGCCCCTGACAGGGTGCTATCTGCGCACCTTCGTCATAGACGGCGGCGCGGAAGGCAGCGTCATCTATGCCCTCATCCGGATATAGGAATACTGTCACGGTAGGCGAGGCAAGCTCAATCGGAGCCTTGTGCTTGAAACCGAGCGCGCCCATAGCACGGCGCACCGCCTCCGCGTAGAGCCTGTGCCGTCTGTCGCGCTCCGGGATCCCCTCTTCTTTTATAAGGCGCACGCCCTCGCGCAGCGCCCATACCATATTGACGGCGGGTGTCCCCCAATATTTCATGGTGTCCTTCATAACAGGTATCCACTGCACAAAATCGACATAAGACTCGGCTATGGTCGGCATACTCTCGCGCTTTTGTATCGCGCGAGGACTCGCCCACACCGCGCCGAGCCCGGGAGGAGCCCCGAGACATTTCTGCGAGCACGTCAGCATTATGTCGATGCCCCAGTCCATGTAGAACTCCGCCCCCCCGACAGACGCCACCCCGTCGACGACGAGCAGGGTGTCGGGGTGCCCCGCCCTTATCATCGAGGCAGCCTCGCGCAGAGGAAACTCGACGCCGGTAGAGGTCTCCACGTGCGTCACGACGACCACGGACGACGGGCGTTTAGCGAGGTGCGCCTCTATCTCCTCGGTCGTCACGGTCTTTCCCCATTCGGCTCGTATCACGTCGAGGTCGAAGCCCTTACGTTCACAGATATTCACGTACCTGTCGCCGAAAAATCCGTTCGAGCAGACAAGCACCCTCTCGCCGCGAGACGCGGTATTGGATATGCCCATCTCCATCGCCATAGTGCCTGAGCCGCCGGCGATAAAGACCATCCCGTCCTCACAGCGCCACAAAGATTTCATGTCTTCGATAAGACCTTTGAATTCAACGCTGAAACGCAGATCGTTGTACGAAATAGTCTCCCGTCCGAGCTGTTCCATTACCGACCGAGCGATGGGCGTCGGCCCCGGAATCATGACGAGAGGATTAGGTTTGATCATCAAAAGAAAACACCCTCCACAAGTGAAATACAAATCACACCATTATTTACGATTTTACCATATAAAATGGCTCGTTAAAGGTCTTGCGCAAAAAAACTTTTGCTGTATAATTTTACAGTAATGACACTTAACATGGCGCTATGGAAAGCGTCCTAATATTTTATCTGCGCGTGAAGATTCAAGGAGGGATCGGCATGAGCGCTCCAATCAATGGCATCAACAATTCCAATTCTATGTTTATGGATATGTGGGAGAAAGCAACCCGTAATATCAAAAAAACTGAGAAGTCCGATCAGGAGAAGGGCATGGAGCTCTTCGGCAAGGCTCTCGACGATGTAAATAAGGCGTCGGACCGCATGATGGACGATCACCTCGAATCGGTGGCGAAGTCCGCGAAGGAGCAAGCCGAGTACCGCAAGAAGAAGGCCGTGCAGGAGAAGGCGGAGCAATCCGCCGAGGACATGAAGCTCTTCGCCGAGCAAGCCCTGCTCAACAGGATAAACCAGCGCGCCATGATGAGCGAGCTTCGCGGCGACGAGGAAGAGAGAAGGAACCTGCTGCGCTGACTGTAAATCGCCGAAACGGAATTCCGCAGTTTTGAAGTGTACCGGGCGGCTCTTGTGGCCGCCCGGTTTTGATTTGATTTATTGTTAGGAGCCCTATGCCGCCCCTCACATACGGCGAAATTTCGCTTTGACGACAGACGCCAATCTACTCAAAGCCACGGCAAAAATGCTGCTGTAATTTTTCCGCAGGTCGAGCGCACACTCCAAGCGCTCTCTGTATGCCTTCTTCTTTGCTCCTAATTTTTTCGGGAAGATTACGGACAAGATCGCAACGCAGAGATAATAAAACCACGTACCCAACAAATTCACCTTCAGGATATGTTGATCAAGGTGCAGCGACATTATATCCCAGTGTACTTCATCCCGGTAAAAAGGCTTGTTTCCGCGTTCGATGATGGCGCGCAGGAAGCTTGCCGCAGTCGTATCCTCTGCGTGCGAGACCGCCCTATCTTTCAACGGCTGTTCGCGGAGCATGTTCATGTATGCGTCGTCGTCGTTGTCAAGCTCGATTACTTTTTTCATCGCGCCGTCCATAGTTTCGTAATCGCCGCAATTTATGAAAGCCCGTGGGTTGAAATAACTCGTGACGTCCGGAGCGCCCCAATAGATGGGGATGGAGCGGCCTAAGAACGGCTGGCATATCTTCTCCGTGATGTAACCGAGCTGCGAGCTGTTCTCGAACGCTATGGTGAATTTATAGTTTCCGGTGAACGAGATCATTCCTCCGCTCCAGTCATCGGACGCGCGGCCGTTGACGCCGCCGTCCATGTTGTGCAGGACTTTCCCGGGGCAGTCAACGCGCTTGTACTTCATCAGCTTCTCTGCAAACTCGCGGCGCAGAACCGCGCCCTTGCCATTGCCCGGATTGCTGTAAATGAAGTTACAAAATTTACGAGCTGTCGCTGCCTCCGGCGCAAGCTCTTGGAGGGTCATCCCCCCCCCCCGGCAGGTCTTTTTTGCCAATGTCCGCCAACCGCGGGATAAATTCATTGAAAAACGGCAGGCAGAGGTGCCTGCCGTTAAATTTCATATCGTGGAAACCTATTGCGTAATCATAATAGTTGAAATTCGGCACTACGTTCTCGCCGTAAAAGAATATCTTGACGCAGTTTTTGTACCGCATGAAGTTTGTACCAAACGGAAAACAGAAGAGAAAGTCCGGCTCATCGCAGAAGACAGGATCATAATCCTCGGGAAGGTACTTTTCGAGGATCCACATGGCATATTTATCATCATAGGAATCGCAGTAATTTATTTTAATGGCTCTCTTTTTGTCCGGCATGGGACAGATCCTTTCACACGCTCAGTTTACGCAGGGCGTATTGATTAAGGGTAACTCCCTCTTTTTCCGCTTCTACAGTGAGTCGTGCGCGTAACGTCCCGGGCAGATGAACGACGAACGCTCCGCTGCGTCTTTCGGATGAGAATGGCTCCGGAATTTGATACCCGTTTTCCAACTTTGTCTCTATCCATCCCTCCATAGCCTCGTAAATATTGGCGTAAACATCCGCTATCGTATCCCCGTCGCTCATGCAGCCATCAAACTCCATGACGTGAGCGAAATAATACGAGCCGCTCTCATCATTCATGCGCCTGATAATAACATTATATGGAAGCCTCATATAATCCGATACACTCATAATCCACGCTCCTCTTTTATTTTTCGCCTATACGGCTCAGTATATCGTCAATGTACGTCCTTTTGAGAGGATTTTCATTCCTTAAAGTTATTACGTCACCTGAACAGTTAATATAATGACAATGAGAACCCTTTTGCCTGCTGAAGTTATAGCCGTAAGCAAACAGAATCTTTTCGGCCTCTTGAAATCTGATGCCGTGAGGCTGTTCCTTCATCTTTTGTATCAGCTTTGATACGCTCGACACGTCAGCCTCCACCCTCCCGTCCCTAATTATTGCGTATAACGCGTGTGATTGTCAATGCGACATACGATGCTTCTCTTTTCATCCGGCATGGGACAGCTCCTTTCACACGCTCAGTTTACGTATGGCGTATTGACAACTGTAAGTCGCCGCATTTTACGGAGTATTCATCAATATCAATCTCTACCATGTTCACTAAACCGCTGTCTTCGGGGTAAATATCTTCTAATTTACTCGCGGACGGCGTGGCTCTCCCATCCTCAAGTTCGGCAAGCACCCATCCTGATGCCGCGTCTATACCCATAAGCATGGCTTCATCAAGATTGTCCCCCTCTGTGACGCACCCCGGCAGATCAGGAACCTCGACAGTATATCCAGTGCTTTCATCCCAAGGATAAAATATAGCAGGATATGCAAGTTTCATACATAAACCATCTCCTTATCGCGTTATGCCTGCTTGCCTGAATATTGACTTCACTGTCTTTATATTCAGGTCGCCTTTATGATACGGAATAGTGACCTTCACTTGTTTTGACGGGTGTTTGTAATGATAATGAGCGCCCCTTGTCTCATAATAATACCATCCGTCATCTTTGATAATCCTTTCGACATCGCGAAAGTCCATAACCAACCCTCCTCGCAATAATTATTGCGTATAACGCGTGTGATTGTCAATGCGACAAGCGACATTGACTCTTCTCTCTTGATAAGTTATATTTTTATATAATTTCCGGAAGGGAGATAACATCATGTATACAACAAATTTACGCAGGGTCGGCGGCTCTGTAATGTTAGCAATCCCTCCTGCGCTTCTTGAATCGGCGGGTTTGGCCGTCGGCAATGAAGTAGGCATTTCAATCGAGAGCGAGCGCCTCATGGTTGAGCCCCGAAGGCGGCCGCGCTATACTTTGGATGAGCTCTTAGCGCAATGTGACCAAAACGTGAGCTTTTCGGAAGAAGACAGGGAATGGATTGAAACACCCGCTGCAGGAAGAGAGTTAATATAGTGGAGCGCGGAGATATCTATCTGGTTTCCTTAGACCCTGTGTCCGGACATGAGCAGCAGGGTAAACGTCCCGTCCTAATAGTTTCACCGGGCTCCTTTAACCGCATAACGCAAACTCCGGTCGTATTGCCTATTACTACCGGAGGACGTTTTGTTCGCACGATTGGATTTGCGGTGTCCTTAGACGGTTGCGGAACAAGAACTACCGGAATTATTCGATGTGATCAGCCTCGCGCGCTAGACATTAGCTCCAGAAACGCGCAAAAAATAGAATGTGTCCCAAATATTATTATGGATGATGTTTTGGCGAAATTGTCCGTGATTTTTGGGTCTGAATGAATATTATATTTTGCCTGACTATTTACCGTCCATGAGCCCCTCAGCCAAGGTGATGTACTGTTGCCCTATCGCGCCGGCGTTAAAAGTCTCGGCATGTTCCAGAAGAAAATTTTTATCTATCGGATCCGAATACGCGAGCAGCATCGCTTCGGACAGAGCTGTTTCGTCATCTACGGGGACGAGGCGGCCGAATTTCCCGCCTTCGAGGATTTCAGCGGGGCCGCTCGGGCAATTTGTCGAGACGATCTGACATCCGCAGGCCATCGCCTCTATCATAACCGAGGGGAGCCCTTCCACGTTCGACGACAATACAAAGACGTCGGCGTGAGCAATCGCCCCAAAAGGGTTTTTCAGAAAACCTGTAAAATCCACCCTTGATTCGATGCCAAGTTCGGCGCTCAACTTTTTCAGGTCATCCAGCAACGCTCCCTCTCCGATTATCAGCAGAACCGAGTCCAGTTTATCCGATACGAGCTTAAAAGCCCTCAGCAACAGCGCAAAATTTTTTTCAACCGACAATCGCCCAACCCCAATAAAGACAGGGCAATCCTTTTTAGCAAGCCAAGGGTGTCCGGGAATTTCCTTGGACTTCTCCTTCAGGGATCGAGTGACAACAGGATTGTATATGAATCCAATTTTATTCTCAGGCACGATACCGTTTCTCGCTACTCCCTCCGCAACACCCTTCGAGACACCGGTTACCCAATCCGCCTTTGGGTATAATAATTTTGAGAGCCATCTGAAAAAACGCAGCCTCAGGATTTTGCCTCTTTGCATTATGAGAACAGAGGAAAAAGACGGATCGGAGTGGACTATCACAGCCATTTTGCTTCGGTTCTTCGCAAGCTCGTTCGCCATTATCGCGATAAGCTCGCATGTGCTCGCAAATATGACACCCGGCCTCGCCCGATTTATATAGCGAACCATCTTCCCTATGGAACACAGAGCCGCGATACCCTTGAAGAGCAGATTATACTGCCTCTGCGGGCCCCTTATTGATATAACGTTGACCGACTTGTCTATTTCAGCGCTGTACGGAGAATCGACATTACCCGACCACAAAACGATGTCCACCGGATAACCTTTTTCGGCAAATTGATTGGCAAGATTGACGACGACCCGCTCGACACCGCCGCCGCTGCCCAAACTCGGCAAAATAAAGCCGATTAACTTTTTATCCCCCATATGTTTCAATCCCCTGTCTTAACCTTTCGAGGATGAGTTCCATCTTGTTCCCTTATACAGTTTCGCGTAAAGCCTTTTTATATTCTGAAAATCCGCGTACAAGGTCACGCAAATGACAGCCATTGAGAAACATGGAAACGAGCAACTTAAAGCGAAACTTCCACAAAAAAGGGACTAATGGATATTTTTTATAACGATTAAAGTTCCGCCTGATTATAGCTGTATTATAGCAGATTGCGGCTACTCGCTTGTAGTCTTCGCTTATGCGTCCGCCGACAACTGCATGATGAATTACATGAGCTCCGGAAGCAACTACTAAAGGTTGTTTGAAATGCAAAAACACTCTGTGTGAAAAATCATAATCCTCTCCAAGCGCATAGCCGCCAAACCGTTGAAGCCTTTCGTCAAATTGGAGCTCGTCAAAAACTGATATCCTAAAAGCCATATCACCGCCGGATAGCCATTCCGCGACACCGGGAATATCTGATAGCGGATATTCATTGAAGGTTGAAGCTCCTACATTGCGTTGCAAAGCACTCCCCTTCTTAAAAAAACTAAAAATAAACACAAAAAAATATTTAATGATCGACTTCAACGCAGAAGCCTTTTTATGCTCTGCATTAGGTTTGTCAATCAGCGGCAAACCCATCCCCTTTAACCATTTGAAGCTGTCAAAGTAATCTTTAATAGTGCCAATGCCGCTCTTAGCAACCTCGCAGTCGTCGTCAATGAAAAAGACCACATCCCCCCCCCCCCCGCGTACCGCGTCGTTCCTCTGCGACGCTGACCCGGCTCTCGGGGCGCGGGTGTAAATCAAATTTACCCCCTTCTCCTTGAACGCGGGTAAAAATTTCAGGGCGGCGTCCTTAGTAAGCTCATCGTCGCTCGCGTCCCATACCGAGACCTCAAAATCAAGGCTGTCCTGCCTCAGCAAACCGGGCAGGGCTATTTCGGCTATTGCCTCGGCTCTGTTTTTCGTCGCGATTATTACGGTTACGTACGGCATCGAGTCAGCTCCCTCGGAGAGTTTCATCTTGTTCCCCTGTTCGGTGTTTACCGTTACTATTCTCAGCCTATATCATTTACGATTTTGAATCCGTATTGCATAGGTGATTTATCCGTTTTAATGTCTTTTTGTCTTGAGTCTGCCAATATAGATAATCATTCCACCCTCTTTCTTGGAAAGTTATCTGCCTACCCATTCTCCATAGCCTCTAATTCTTCCATCGTTTTATAGACAAGCCCCCTGCCGGCGACCATGTCATCAATAGACTGCTTTAGATATGCCTGATTTTCTTTGCTGTAAAACGGGTCGTCGTCCGTTCTCTTTGTCGTGAGTTCAAACGTTGTCTGCGGCATTGGATGCACCTTCTTTATAAATTTATGGTAGGCTCATCATATATAAATTTATTTACAATGTCAACACGAAAATTGTTTGAGTTTCCCCATTTTTTAGTAAGACGAATCCGCAACCCCTTTTGCCGTAATGGTTTCGTGCGACGATAAGTTGAAAACGAAAAAACTCTCAAACCCTTGTGGTACAAGGCTTCGTTGAAAAAATGGAGAAACTCAAAAAAATGCTTGGGCTTGATTATCTGCATATAAAATATCATAATATATGCAGATAATTTCTTGGAGGTGCATATGAGATACTTTAGCTATTCTTTTCTCGAACAGGGTATGCTTCCGGCGGGACTGGTCAACATTGTCGGAGCGATTGCAGAGCTTCGTACCCGTGAAGCCGAGCGGCACGATAACTACCCGGATGTATTCACCCGGCTTGAGAATATCGCAAAGGTTCAGTCGGTGCGCGGGTCTAACGCGATTGAGGGTATCGTGACGAGCGAGGCTCGTATCAATCAAATCGTTATCCAAAACGCCGCGCCCTTGAATCACGATGAAGCTGAGATTGCCGGATACAGCGCGGCATTGAATTTAATTCACACGGGTTTTGAAACGCTTGATATTCGGGAACAAGATATTTTACGTTTACACGAGATTATGTTGTCGTTCACGCCGAATGGCGGCGGCAGATACAAAGACAGCGACAATGTGATTATGGAAGTCGGCGCGGACGGACGGCGAAGCGTTCGCTTTGTGCCGACGCCCGCTGACGAAACCGCAGAAACCATGAAGCAGCTCACGCTCGCGTTTATGGAAGCGCGCGATAACTCGGCAATCAACCGTCTGCTCTTGATTCCGTGCTTTATACTGGACTTTCTTTGCATACACCCGTTCTCGGACGGCAACGGCAGAATGTCGCGGTTGTTATCGCTATTGCTGCTCTACAAAAACGGCTTTGACTCGGGGAAATACATCTCGTTTGAAGCGCAGATAAACGACACAAAAGGGCTGTATTATCAAGCGTTAAAGGACAGTTCCACGAATTGGCACAGTGCCGCGAATAATTATTTCCCGTTTATGAGCAACTTTCTTGTGACATTGCTGAAATGCTACAAGGAACTTGACACACACTTTGCGGCGATACAGAGCGGCAAAGTCAGCAAACGTCAGCGTATTGAAACGACAATTTTGAACAGTCTGCTCCCGATTTCAAAACGCGAGATTTGCCGCATTCTGCCCGATGTCAGCCCGACCACTGTTGAAAAGGTACTTGCCGATATGCTCCGTTCCGGCGCGATAGAGAAAATCGGCACAGCGCGGAATACAAAGTATGCGGCTAAACGATAATTGATTGGCGAATGAGATATGAGATAGTCGGACGGGAACCCCCACCGTCAATCTCAAAAACGGCAACACTCGGCGCTATCGCTTCTCATGTTCATCGAGTTTTCAACAAACAAATCGGTAAGTAGTAGTATGCCTTTAATCGCTTGTAGAACGAGCGAACAGCCTCAGCCATTCGCCCCTTACTTTTTTTCTCAAAAGCCTAATTCTGCATGACTGCCAAGTCTCGAAAGATAAAGCGTATTCGTTTTATATCATCCTCTTCTGAATTGTTTTGGTGTTTCTCTCGCCTTTTATTCCATGCCCACCTCTCGCAGTGCTTTACAGCGCGCTCTTATTTCCTCGATAGTCGTTGCCGTACCTCTGCCTTCCTTGGCCTCCATCATCGCGGCTATCGTTTCGCCGTTCGGTTCCCGCGTCTCATGCTGTAAGAAATCGTCAACCGATCGGCTTAATACGGCCTGCGCCTTTGAACCCTCCATAGCACACCTGACACGAAAAGCCCGCGCCTTTGTCTCCGGAAGTCTCAAGGTAAAACCCGATAATTTTTGATTATCCATTGATGTCACCTCCTCTCAACATCTATTATAATTAATTATTTATGCAAAGTAACATCATATAGTCAAAAGCGCCATATACGCCTTGGCCGCTCAACGTTTCTTGTGAAACTCTCCCACATCAATCTTTTTTGCCGCCGCCCCTCGAGGCGAGAGCCTTCCTATATAAGACATATCCCCGGAATATTTCTGTTGCGCTGACTCTTTGCATCAACAATGATAAAATCATTCCGAAGCGTGATTCCCAGATGAAAGGCAGCAATCTGTATGATCTGTATTTTCTGAAATTCGTCCTTATAATTGACGTATTGTAAAAAATACAAGCGCATCTTTTTACATTGTCGCCAATGCGCCCCCCGTCAGCGTTATGATGAATTACAGGGTCGGAGGAAGCGACTAACAAGGGCTCATTATAATGCAAAAAAACTCTGTGCGAAAAATCATAATCCTCTCCCAACGCGTATCCTCCGAATAATTCCAACCGTTCGTCAAATTCCATAGATTCAAATACGATTTTTCTAAATGCCATACCCGCTCCTGTCAGCCACTCCGCGACTCCGGGCGTATCATGCGCGGGGAAAGAATTGCGGGCGGAGTTCCGTATCTTCCTGTGCGGATATTCTTTGCCCATAAAAAAAGCATATATCAAATCGCGCAGCATCCCGATGACCGGATGCTTAATATATTTGTCGATTCGAGGGCGCTTATCTATTAAAGGTGGCGCCATTCCTTTCAGCCATGAGAAGTTACTGAAATATTTTACTACGGTCGATACCGCGTCCGCCGCAAGCTCGCTGTCGTCGTCAATGAAAAAGACCACATCCCCCCCCCCCCCCCCCCCCCCC
>BOCB01000032.1 GCA_026002695.1 Synergistales bacterium | reverse complement strand
CCGTTTCTCTATGTTATTCGGAACGGGCGGCAATTTGCCGCCCCTACAGGTTCGGTGCCGCCTTTACACGCCCATGCTGTTGATTATTCTGTCCAGCATGTCGTCTATCGCCGTCATGTACCTTGAGATCGCGCCGACGCCCTGCTGGAACTTTATTATGTCCATAAGCTCCTCGTCGGTGCTGACCCCCATGACCGATTCCCTGAGAGCCAATATCTGATCGGACACCTCGCTCTGGGCCTTCAGCATGTAATTCGCCGTAAATCCCTGGCTCCCCAGGTCCCCGGTGAATTTCAGGAAGTATTCGTTAAAATTCTCCGCGCCTTTGTCAAAGACCTTCGTTATCTTGAGCTGCGCAATACGGAGCGCGTTCAAACCTTCGCCCGATCCCCTCGAGTGTCCGTACCCGTCGCCGGAGTTAGCGCCTATGAGGCTCACGTCCTTGGCCAAATCCTCGTTCAGCAGGAATTTAGTCGAGTTGAGCGCCCCGTACCTGCCGTTTATATGGGCGAAATATTTTGTTCCCGTCGTGTCCGCGTTCTCGCCGATGCCGTGTCCGGCATAGTGAACGGCGTTCACCTCGGTCACCATCTCGTATACTATATCGTCAAGATAATCCTCGAGGTTTAGGATCATGTCGTCGCGCGACTCCAGCATCGCGAATATCTCGCCGTTCGTCAGGTGAGGATCGACCTTTATTATCACGGCCTCGTTCTTCGAGAGCGCCGCGCCTCCGTCGCTGTAGCGGGTGTTCAGTCCGGACAGGTTGAGCCTTATCCCCGCGGCGAAGCGGTCGAGATCGTCCGCCATCCTGTTCACCCAGACGAAGTCCTCAAGGTTGGGACCCTTGCCCGTCTTAAATATCCTCGCGTCGACGAAGCTGTTGCTCTCCGACAGGAAGTGCTTGCCGTCGTATATAAAGTAAGCGTCGTCCACATAGACGTCGCCGCCCGGCGTGTCGCGCGTTACAATCGTCGTCGGCGCGTCCTTGGCCTTCGCGAACTGCATATAGCTCGTCGTCTTTTCCTCTGCCGACGTATCCGGATCGTCCCAGTCCACGAGGCCGAGCAGGCGCGCCGTCATCAGATCGCCGCTCGTGTCGCAGACATTGCCCGGCAGGACGTTTATCCTGTTCGCCTCGCCCGACACGTCGCTCATGAGCGAGAGGTAGAACGTTCCGTCCGGCTCCTGTATCACGTTCGCGTGCAGCCACTGCTCCGGCTCGCTCGGGGCGACGCCCGGCGGGTTCGTGCTGTAAAGGGAGCCCGCCCCGCCGACGAGGTCGCTCTTGTAAGCCGCGTTTATCTTGTTCGCTATCGTTACGAGCGAGTCCTCCTTCGTCACCGTTATCTCGACGGCGGGGTTCTTGTTCATTATCCCGAGGTCCTCGGCGAGCGTGTTCCTGAAGTCCGTTATCGAGATAAGATGACCCCTCATCTCGCTCGTGTTAGCGCACTCTATCGTCATCGCGTAGCTGTTCGGGTTCACGGCCGCCGCGAACGCCTGCCTGCCCGCCGGGTACTGTATCGAGTTTATCGCCCCGGCTATATCTTCGAGTATGAGATCCGCGCCCGTGCTCGTGATCACAGTCGTGCTATTTGGTGAGGTGATATCCCATGTCGTGCCGTTAAATTCACACTTTACGTATGTCTCGAACTCGCCCGCGGCTATGCGGAACTCGTACTCGGTCTCGCCGCCGTGAGCGTTGGGGTTGAATTTGACTATGCCGTTGTTGGCCTGGTTGGCGGCGTCGAAGAAGCTGTTCGACAGCGCCTGCACCCCGGCGTTGCCTACTTGCAGCGAGAAGGAGCCGTTGATGTCGAGCTTCTGATTTTTGTCATATATATTGCCGATGCGGTCCCCGGGGGGAACCAGCGTGTCGCTCCTCGCGCCGCCCGCCATCCACGTCATGCCGTCGGCAAGGCGTTCCACGAACAGCTCGTGAACGCCGTTCTTCGAGCAGGTTCCCGGCGGAGTCGCGCCGCGCTCGATTATCACCGACGCCACCGACAGGTCGCTGATATGGTCGTACTGGTTGTACTCTACCTGTACGTCGTAATATCCGAGGTTGCCGACCATCGGCACCAAAACGAGGTGCCTCGTGTTGATTATCGCGGCGTTCTTCGCGCAGTACTGAGCCTGCCCCTGAACGAGCAGCTTGCCGTTCAGGTCTATCTTGTAGTCTCCGTCCGCCTCGTCGAGCGACGGGCTGCCGACGGTGGCCCCCGTGAGCTTGCAGAGCTTCTCCGCCATCAAATCCCGCTTGTCGAGCAGGTCGTTCGGGTTCATTCCCGCGTTCTGCGCGGACGTTATCTCCTTGCACAGCTCGGCTATGCCGTCGATGAGGCTGTTCGCCTCGACGACCATATCCCTCACCTGATCGTTCAGCTCGGTTCTGTAAGCGTCGTAGTTCGAGCGCATACGGATCAGCGACTCGATAACCGTTCTCGTGCTTTCGAGCATTACCTCCCTCGCCGTCGCCGCTTCGGGGGTCGTGTGCACCCCTTCGACGTTGGCCCAGAAGTTGTCGAGCACTGTCTGGAACGTGCCCCTGTCCAAATTCCCGACGTAGAACTCCATGTTCTTTATGTTGTTCGCCTTCGTCTCCCAGTAGCCGAGCGTCGGGAGCTGCGCCCTGTACTGAGCGTCGAGGAAGAGGTTGCGTATTCTCGTGATGGAGCTCATGGTAACGCCCTGCCCCACCATGAAGCCGCCCTCTTCTATGGCGGCGTTCGCGCCGATGTTCACCCTCTGACGGGCAAAACCCTCGGTCGTGGAGTTTGCTATATTGTGCCCCGCCGTCTCTATGCCCCTCATATAATAGTCGAGCGCCGTGTTCCCGTTCGACAGTCCGGCGAATAGATTTCCCATTATCGCAGCCTCCCCTTTATACGCCCACTCGGCCTACGCCGTTTATTATCTTGTCTATCACCTGGAAGAGCGACGAGATATACTGCGCCGACTTGTTGTACTCGTTGTTCAGCTCGACTAAGCTCAGCATCTCCTCGCTCGAGTTGACGCCCATTATCGAATCCCTCTGCACGCTCACCTGCTCCAGTATGTAATTCTCGGTCGAGAGTGAATTCGACGCCCGCTGGCCGAAAGAGCCCACGTCGGCGACGAACTTCCGGTAAAGGTCGTTGAAATCCGCCGTGCCGCCCATGAACAGCTTCGCCTGCTTCAGCCTCGCTATCTCCAGCGCGTTCGAGCCGTCCCCGTAACCCATCGAATGACCCTTCCCGTCGCCCGCCGCCGCCGCAATCCTCGACTGGTCGAAGAGCGCCGCGTCGTCCATCTTCAGCTTGCCGAACGCGCCGTATCCGGTCTTTATCAAATCGAAGAACGCAAGCCCGGTAACGTCCTCGTAATCGCCCGTGCCGTAGCCCGCGTAGTGAGAGGCGTTGAACTGCGACGCGAGCTCGTAGATCAACTCGTCGAACGAGTCCGTCTGTCCCAGAATCATATCGTCGCGCAGCGTCAGCGAGGCGTATATCTCGCCCTTCGTAACGTGATGCCGCGACAGTATCGTCGTGGCGCCCTCGTCGCGCAGGAAGAAGCGTATCCCGTAGACGACCTCGGAGAGAGCGTCGGCGTTAGCGTCGCCGTTCGCCGGTATGTAGCGCGCCTCCTTGAAATCGTTCGACGCCGACAGATACCTCTTGCCCCCCGTAACGACATAAGCCTCGTCCTCTGTTCCGTAGACGCGGTAGCTCGTATTGCCCACGTAGACGTACTCGACGCCGTTCGCCTTGATCTTTTTTGCGTCCGTCTCCACGTCGTAGCGCGTACCGCCTATATCGACGTATGACTTCCCGTTAGATGTCTGAACCAAGTAATCTGTCGGTAAATTGGTACCGGGATCAAGCACGGTAACATGCGGCTTGCCGATACCGATGGCGTCCTGCACGAGGTAGTACATCGGGTTGCCGTTCGCATCAACACCATACTTGATCGTCTGGACGGGCAGCCTCTGACCGTCCACCGCGAAGTACGCGTCGTCGACGAACACGTCGGGCACCGTCTCGCCCTTGGTGCTCTTGGTATATTGGTCGGCTACGGGATAAAAGGCGGAGCCCTCTTCCCTTACCATCTGTATATAGCTCGCCGCGTTCTCTTGAATTATATTGGTATTGGCATTGGCGACGATGGGCTTGCCGGTAGCGTCCGTGTCGTAGATGTTGTTCACCAAGCCGAGAGCCGCCGCGGTGTGCAGGTCGTTTACGCCGCCGCCGCACGACGAGCCGGAGAGTATGTTTATCCTCGGGGCTTCGCCCGCGACATTGCTTGTAACGCAGAGGAAAAACTTCCCGTCCTCGTCCGTCTCCACCGAAGCGTGCACCCACTGATCGGGAGAGGAGGGCGGGGTGAGCGGCGGGTTTGTCGTGTAAAGGGGCGATCCGTCCGCGTTGCGCCTCGTCAGGTCGAACTTGTAGGCGTTGTTTATCTTGTTGGCGATGGTCTGGAGCGTGTCCTCCTCCTCCACCTCTATGAGCACTATCGGGTTCTCGTTGGCGAGGCCGTTCGACTTCATGAGGTCGCCCACGAAGTCCGTGATGGAGATCGGACGCCCCTCCTGCTCGCCGACGCCCTCTATCACGATCGCGCCTTCGGATATCGAGGAGTCGCTCGCGTTGGTTTTGGCGCTCAGGTCAGAGCCGTAATTTTCATTTATAAACGCGGCGAGATCGCCGTCCCCAAAATTCGGCCCCACTTGCTTTGGGGTGCTGCCCCTGTTGTCGCTTATCTCCCATCCGGGGGTCGCTATCGTGTCGTCCCACTTGACCGTTATCGTCGTCTCGAAATCGCCGGCGGCCATCCTGAAGTCGAACTCTTTCAGCTCGCCGAACTGAGGCTCTCCGAGCACACGCCCCTGAACCGAGTCGTCGTCGAACACCCGGCTGTACACGCGCGCCCCCGCCGAGCCCACCTGAATGGCGAACGAGCCCTCCAAGCCGACGGCGTCGCTCCGGTATTCCACGGGCACGCGGTCATAGCCGTGTCCGACCGTCCAGTAGAGCTCGTCGGCGGTGCGGATGACGTCGAGCTCGTGTACGCCGTTCAGCGAGCATGTGCCGATCGTCTTCGCCCTCTGCTCGACTATTACGCCGGCAACTCTCTCGTCGCTCGAAAGGTCGTACTGGTCGTACTCCACCTGTACCTCGAAGAAGCCGGAGTTCGCCGCGTTCTCGACGAGCATGAGGTGGCGCACCTTGTCGCCCTGGACTAGCGTCTTGCCGTTGAGCGTTACCTTGTAGTCGGCGTCGAGGTCGTCCTTGCCGGCGACGCCGATGTCGGCGCCCGTGAGGCGAACGAGTTTGTCGGCCAGCAGGTCGCGCTCGTCGAGCAGTACGTTCGCGTCGCCGCCGGCTACTTGAACCTTCTTTATGCCGACGTTGAGGAGCGCGATCTGATCTATATAATCGTTGGCGTCGCCGACCATGTCGCGGACGTTTTTATTGAGTTCGTCGCGGTATTTCAGATATTCGCTCCGGAGGTCGTTCGTGAAGAGCGTCATCGAGTCGGTGGCCTGCAGGAAGGCGTTGCGTATCGCCGCGTCGTCGGGGCGCTTGTGGACTTCCTCCAGCGCCGCCCAGAACGAGTCCATCAGGTTGGTGAGCCCTTTCTCGTTCGTGCTCACGATGAAGGTCTCGACGCGCTTCACGCCGGCAACCATCGTCTCCCAATATGCCTGGTCGGCGGTGGCTCGCCTGTATCTCGCGTCGAGGAAGAGGTCGCGCATACGCTGTATCGAGGTTATCTCGACGCCGGTGCCGAGGTAACTGATGGCGGGGTTCGATACGAGCCCCGGCGTCGCCTGCCTGTTCAGAACCTGGCGGCTGTAGCCCTCGTTGTTCATGTTGGTAATATTGAGGCCCGATATCTCCATGCCCTTCTTGAAATACTCGACCGCGCGGCGGCCCGTCTCTATACCGTGATATGTGCTGACCATGCTAATCCCTCCACGAAAAGGTTTATCGCCGCCGTTAGGCTCCTGACGATAAATCCAAGCTTTCTCTAAACAAATATTTCTTCTTCGTTTAGTATCGGCTAAGAGGGGCGCAAACTTTTGACGCGGAGGGGAGGAAATTGAGCGGCAAGCGCTGATTAAATAGCCAAAATGGGATTTAGCCGTTTTGAGATGTAGAGCCGGTCAGGTTTTTTATCGTTACCCTTTAGGCTTCTAAAAATCATCATTTACTCAGCGAGGGCTTGCGGAAGCGAACTCAAACGGGCGGCCCGGAATGCTATGCGGGTGCTCTTTTTTTGTTCATCAATTAAAACACTTCGTCTGATTTGAACACCGGGCCGTCGGCGCAGACTTTTTTTCTTCCGCGGGTTGTGTCGAGCGAGCAGCCGAGGCAGACGCCGAAGCCGCAGGCCATGTGTTTTTCCAAGGAGACATAGAGAGGTACGCGGGCGGTTTTGCATTTTTCGTGGAGGGCGCGCATCATGGCCTCGGGGCCGCAGGATATGACGCAGTCGTAATTCCCGCACGGCACGATGTCCGTGACGAAGCCTCCGACGTCAAAGGCAAGGGCGTCGCAGACGCTCCCGTACTCGTCGAGCAGCAGGGGCTCGTCCGAAAAACCCAGGTACATATCGGCCGTATTGCGCTCATCCGAGCTTTTCAAAGTCTTCGCGGCAAGGTACAAAGGAGCGATGCCGGCTCCGCCGCCGACCATCGCCACACGGCCTCCGATATTGGGAAAGCCGCTGCCGAGCGGACGCCCCACGGATATGTCGCCGCCCTCGCGAAGTTTCGAGAGCAGATCGGTTCCTTCGCCCACGGCCCTGTACAGAAACGAGACGCTGTCGCCGTCAGCGTCGAACACGCTTATCGGCCTTGAAAGAAGGGGGTATGTTCCCCACGAGCGGAGCATACAAAACTGCCCCATCCTCGCGCCGTTACCGGGGGATGTTTTGAGCAGAAAAAAATTGCCGCCGGGGGATATTCTTTTATTTGAGATTACCCTGGACATTACGGAGAGACGTTATTATTGTCCGGAACGAGCTCCTCCGTGCCGAGAGGCAGGGACAGTTCCTGTCCGACGCGCAGCATGTTGGGGTCTTGCAGGTTGTTTATCTTGGCGAGCAGAGTCCAGTTCGAGCCTTCGCCGTATATCTTGCGCGCGATTATCCAGAGGCTGTCGCCCCTGCTCACGCGATATGCGCGGTCTACCGTAAGGTTCCTCATGTCAACTTCCGTAACGCCCGGAATACCCCACAGCGACTGCTCGACCAAATATCTTGCGTACAGGTTCGGCAGCTTGCCGGTCGCTTTTACTAACCCGCCCTCCCGCTCGACTACGACCTCTACCCTGCCGATGTCCGAACCCGAGGCGCGCTTCCGCGTGAAGCCCAAGCGATACGAGCCGTCCTTTTCCCCCATGTCAATCGGAGAGGCCGTCTGCGCCGATTCTACGGCCGACGGGCCCGGGACATAGACCATGTTCTTCGTTACCGAGTCGTACTCGTAATGGAAGCTGCCCGTGAGATTGCGCACAACCAGCGGCCCTGCCGCCCACTCGCTGACCGCGCCGTAACCCTTGACGCCTCCCCAGCAGACCGCGCAGAACAGAGCCAGCGCCATCGCGCCGCGCGCGATTACGCCCAGCCTGTGCCGGAATAATGCCCTCCTCGGGGATTTGGCCATATTCTGCATGAGAGCCGCCGCCCTCTTCAGCGCGGGATTCCCCGGCTGAAGCTCCCAAGCGCGGCCCCAAAGCTCTTTGGCCTTCTCGTACTTGCCCTGCTGGAAGTAAATTCTGGCGAGCAGGTCCATCGCCTGAGGATTCTCGGAGCCTTCTTTATATATCAGGCGGAAGAGTATAGGCTCGGCCTTGCTGATGTCCACATTCCACGCTATATGCTGAGCACGCCAGACAAGGACGGACTCCACAAGAGCGGCGACCGCCTTTATCTTTTGCATTCCGTCCATTATGTCCTCGGTGTGGACCCCGAAGCCGCTCTCCGGCGGCTTGAGGAGCTTCAGCTTCACACTCGGAGGAACTTTATGGTGCCTGACGTGTTCGACCAGAATTATACCCCCCTAAGAACAAGTTAACTGTCTTTTTTATCTTTTTTCTTCCTGCCGGGCTTCTTCGGCTCCGGTTTATCCTCGCTCGCCGCGTCAGTCTCGGCTTTCGGCTTTCTTCCGCGCTTTTTCGGCGGTTCCGGCTCGGCCGCGTCCTTGTCTTTCACGCCCCGTTTCTTTCCGCGTCCGTTGAGCAGCATCGCTTCGATCGCCGCGCTGTCTATTTCATTCATCGGCTCCGGCAGCGTTGACGCGCTCTTCGGCTTTCTTCCGCGCTTCTTGGGCGGTTCCTCGGCCGGCGCCGATTCCGGCTCGGCAATAATCTCACTCTTCGGTCTTCTGCCGCGTTTTTTGGGCTTCTGCGGCTCTTCGGAGGCGGTCAGCTCGGATTCAAATATGTCCCCGACGATGCCCTCTTCGCTCTCCGCCAGAACCGGAGGCTCGTCATTTTCCAAGATTTCCGGCGGCTCAACTTCGTTTATCGGCGGCGGCTCATCCTCAGCTGATATATTATCATATCCGGCGGCGGATAGCTCGTCCGCGCTCTCATCATATATCAAAGGCGGGGGTTCGTCCGGTTCTTCCGTTTCGGCCTCAGGTTCTTCAAAATCCGGGCCATTGAGCGCTTCGGCCTCGGCGTCGGATAACAACTCCTCCCCCAAGGCAAAATCATGCTCGGCTGTCTCCGGTACTTCGGCCTCAACCGACCGGCCCGTTTCTGATTCATCCGGCTCTTCGGTATCGGTTTCGCCGGGCAATTCGGCTTCGGTCTCCGCAGTCTCATTATCTATTATCAAAGGTATCAAAGGCGGCTCGTTCTCATTCGGCGCGTCAGCGTATTCTTCGGCGGGCGGCTCATCAACGCTCTCGGCGTCGATCAGAGGCGGCAGCTCATTGGGTTCGCCGGGCAGCACTTCCGCCTCGAACTCAGTATCAGTATCAGTATCAGTATCAGTATCAGTATCAGTATCAGGCAGCTCATCCTCGGATACCGGAGATAGTTCAGCTTCGGTTTCCGGCTGTGCCTCTGCTTCGGCGTATTCCTCCGGCGCTTCGGGTTCGCCCGGCATTTCCTTTTCGTCCTCGGGCTCGCTCAATATCTCGTCGGGCGGCGTTTCTTCCTCGCGCTCGGGTTCGTCCGCCATCTCGTCATTTTCGGAGGACCTCAGCTCTTCAACGCTTTCCGAGGCGGCGCTCGCATACCCTGCCTCAGCCGTTCCGCCGACTGCCTCTTCATTCTCGGGCTCGTCCGGGACGACAACGGGCGTTTCCTCTGACTCGAGCGTTGCCTGCGGGCGTCCGATCACGACCTCGCCGACCTGAATTATCTCGCCGCGCAGCAGTATAGCCGGTTTTATGGCGTCTATTACCTCTTCGCGCGCGAGGTTCGGTATCTCCCGCACCTCGACCACGCGAACCTCTCCCTTGGGCGGAATCGTGCCGATGTAATCAATTATCTCGACGCCGCCGTCGGACATGGACTCCCATGTGCTTTCGAGCGAGTAGAGAGCGTCGCTCACTTCCTTGGGCATCTTCGAGAGGCCTTCTATCCTGCGCCTTATGCGCCATATTCCGGTGCCGAGGTCAACGAGAAAATTGGCCATGCTGATCCTCTCACCCTTTGCCGACCTCTCCTCAAAGGACATGGTGGGCTGAATGAGCTGAATGAGCTCCTCCAACAGATCGAGCTGTTCTTTGGCAAACTCAGGCTCAGGCAGCCGGAACTGCGTCGGATACCATAACTGCCGCCATTTTGTCTTGAACGAACTCTTCACTCCGCAACCACATCCCAAACCCGAACAGGATAGCAAACCACACGTCCACTCATTGCTTATTATATTATAAATTACGCAATATAGACAATAGGCAGGGAGATATTTAGGTAAGCGCTGATTAAATAGCCAAAATGAGATTTAGCCGTTTTTAGATGTAGAGCCGGTCAGGTTTTTTATCGTTACCCTTTAGGCTTCTAACAATAAATCAGCATTTATTTAGCAGGAAGGGCGGTCTTTGCGGGTATGTGTTCAATATATTACATTAAATTAATGCAGAGACGTTGCGCGCAACGTCTCTGCAAATGAATGTGCCCGTTATTAATTTGTCCCCCCGTTACAATTGCCCGTTCCTCAGGTTGTTGTACAGGTCGATATACGCGTCGGAGGAGGCCGACCATGAGAAGTTCGCCTTCATCGCGTTTCTTGTAACCGCGCTCCACCTCTCCTTGTTCCAGTATGCCTCAAACGCCCTGCGAGACGCTTGGAGCAGCTCGTCGGTCGAGTAATCGCTGAACATGAAGCCCGTGCCGTCGGGCGAGCTGTCGAAGTCTATCACCGAATCAGCGAGGCCGCCCGTGCTGCGCACAATAGGCACCGTCCCGTAAGCCATAGCTATCATCTGAGAGAGGCCGCACGGCTCGAAGAGCGACGGCATCAGAAGTATATCGGCCCCCGCGTAAGCGAGGTGCGCGATCTCGTCCCCGAACTCCGTGAAACACCAAAAGGAGTCGGGATAGGTTCTCGTAAGCCAGTGGCACCATTCCTCGTACTGGGGAATACCGGAGCCTATCACAACCGCGCGGCAGCTGTTGTCCAGCAGCTGTTCGAGTGAGGAGAGCATTATGTCGACGCCCTTCTGCTGAACCAACCTGCCGACGAAGAGCGCGATGGGCTTGCCGTCGTCGCTCCATCCGCAATGCTCCAACAGCTTCTGACGGCACGCGGACTTGCCCGACATATCGAGGGCGCTGAACTTCACCGGAAGCGCCTTATCGTTCTCCGCCCCCCACACAGAGTAGTCTATGCCGTTAATTATACCGCGCAGCTTGTGCCTGATGTTCCGAAATATCCCGTCTAAGCCGAAGCCCTCGTCCTGCGTCTGTATGTTCCACGAGTAGTGGGGGCTTACCGTGGTTATGGCGTCCGACGCGAGTATGCCGCCCTTCAGTATGTTAGCCTGCCCGTAGAATTCCATGCCGTCGATAAAAAACGCGTTGTTCACGAGCCCCCACGACGCTATCGCGGACGGGTCTATAAGCCCCTGATACGCGAGGTTGTGAATCGTGAGGACGACGTCGTATTCCGTGGCAAGGGCGTTGTAGTGCCTGTGCCAGCGGAGGGCTATCGGGAGGATCGCGGCCGTCCAATCGTGTACGTGCATGATGTCAGGCTTCCACGACACAAGCCCCGGAAGCTCCAGCGCGGCGAGCGACAGGAATACGAACTGAAGGACGCTCTCGTTATTGAGCACCGCGGGGTATATCTTAGGGTTCTTGTACAGCTCCGGCTGGTCGAGTAAATAAACGATAACCCCCTCGACGTTTGCCTGCACGACGGACGCCGAATAAACCCTCCAGTCGAGCGCGACATGCACTTTCTCCGACAGAGTAACGTACTCGCAGCCGTATTTCTCTATGGTTTCGCGCATACCCGGGTACATTGGAAGCGCTACCCTCGCGTCGACCCCTTTTCCGCACATGAACTTAGGCAGAGCGCCCAAAACATCGCCCAACCCTCCCTGTTTCGCGAGAGGAGCCATCTCCGCCGCAGTGTGCAGAACCTTCAGGACCGCATTATCGCTCATGGTCATTCCCTAATGCCCGCGGAAGACAGTCCCGTAAGCCTTCTCGCAATACTCCTTCACAACCCTGTGCGTGTTGAAATAGCTGGCGTTGATGGCGATGGTGTTCTTCATCATCCATACCCATTTCTTGCGATCCTTGTAATAAGTTGGTATGACCTTCTTTTCTAATTTGTTGTAGAGGTCAATAGCGTCCTGCGTCTCGTCGTAATCGACGAGTTCGGCCTCATTGGACAGCGGCCCTATCGACCAGCCCGTGACGTCCTCTATCCAGCCCTCTATCCACCAGCCGTCAAGAACCGAGAAGTTCATGACGCCGTTGTGAATGCACTTCATGCCGCTCGTGCCCGACGCCTCGCGGGGGCGTATCGGCGTGTTGAGCCAGACATCGACCCCGGCGGTGAGTATCTGCGCGAGCTGCATATTGTAGTTCTCCAAAAATACGATGGGGATTGCGTCCCCTACCTTGGCGGCTATCCCGAAGATGTGCTTGATTATATCCTTGGCCGGCATGTCATGCGGGTGAGCCTTGCCGGCGAATATGAACTGCACTTGGCCGGAGGCTATCTCGAGCAGCCTCTTGACGTCGTCGAAGAGCAGATCCGCTCTCTTGTACGTCGCGGCGCGGCGCGCGAAGCCTATGGTCAGCACGTTGGAGTCGAACTCCTTGCCGGACTCCTCGAGCACCTTGGCGAAGAGGCGCATCTTGGCCGCCTGATGAGCCTTCCAAACTTCGTCGTCGGGGAGCTGGAGAGCTTGAATCAAGCGGCTCGGATCGTTTCTCCACGAAGGGATATATTTATCGTACAGCCGCGCGAAGCCCGGGCAGGTCCACGTCGTAGAGTGAACGCCGTTCGTTACGTAGTCGACCTTGTCGGTCTTGAACATCGCGCGGCTCACCTCGGCGTGCTTTTTCGAGACGGCGTTGATATAGCGGCTGAAGTTGAGGCCCAGATCGGTCATGGAGACGCCGTCGCCGCCTATCATAGCGTGGAGGTGGGCGCTGTTGCGCTCGTCGATGACGGAGCTTATCAGATCGTAGGGGAAATAGTCGTGCCCCGCCGGCACCGGCGTATGAGTGGTGAATATGACGTCGTTGCGTACCTTCTCGAAGTCGTCGTAGCCGAGTTCCCTGCGAAGCTCCAGAACGATGAAGCCGGCGTGTCCCTCGTTGAGGTGGAAGGTCTTGATGTTGTTGTAGCCCAAGTCGCGCAGGAGGCGGAGTCCCCCGACGCCGAGTATGACCTCCTGGCAGAGGCGGTATCTGTTGTCGCCGCCGTACAGCTCCCACGTAAGCTGGCGGTCGCTCTCCGAGTTCACGTCAATGTCCGTGTCGAGGAAATATATGGGCAGAGAGTATCCCGACTGTCCTACGTACACGTAGCTCCACGCGCGCACCAGTATTTCGCGTCCCTCGAGCGTTATGGTAACCCTGTTGTCGAGTTTGGCCATGAGTTTCTCGGGTTCCCACTCGACCGAGCGCTCTATCTGATCTCCCTCGGGCGTGAGCTCCTGCCTGAAGTAGCCCTTGCGGTAAAGAAGAGTTACCGCGACCGCCGGAACGCCGAGGTCTGCCGCGCTCTTCAGTATGTCCCCCGCGAGTATGCCGAGCCCTCCCGAATATGTCGGAATCTCCTTCTCAATGCCTATCTCCATCGAGAAATAAGCGATGTTCCTGAATATCGGGTTGCGCTCGAACGTGTTCAGCATTGATTCGCTGATATTTTCTTTGTAATTCAATACCGTCATATCGCCATTACCTCCAGTGTCAAAATATGATTATTATCAAAAACCTAAAGGGTAAAAAAATAAAACCCCTGAGATACCGTGTTTTGGGCGACCGTCCTCGGCCGCCCGCTCATATATTTACAGCTTTTTATTGGTGGCTTGAGTGGCAAAACCTACCACTTTTGTCAGCTCCACGAGCGCAGGCGGCAGGCTGTCGCTGCGATCCATCAGTATATCCCAAAGCCTGTTCTGCGTCTCCGACTTCTCGATATTTATGCCGAGGTTCTTCGCTCGCTTCCACATAAAGATCAGGTTCTCGCATTGCAAGGCTTCGTCCTTCTCGCCGATCTTCTTGACAGCGTCGCAGAAGGCTTTCTCAACACGCGGAACGAGCGATGAGAGGCCGGGTTCTATGCCGATGTTCCTCGCCTCGTCGATAAGCGCCTCCAATCGCGAATCGGGTTTCAGCAGATCCAGTATGTTCACAGTGTCGGTTACTATGTCGTTTATCTTCTCGCCGTAAACGAACACGGTAACGGCCTCTAAAAACTTGGGGCATTCGGCCCCTATTATGTTGAGCTGCACCAGCAGGCGCTGATGATCCTGAAGCAGCCGCTCCGCGTACTCGACGTTCTCGCGGAGAGCCGCCTTGGTGCGCTCGGCGCCCACTACCTCCCTGTCGTCTATTGCCAAATCTTTAAGGTGCCACGAGCCGAGCTCGAATACTCTCTCCAAATACCTCGATATCGAAAGTATGTCCCCCACGTAGAAGTTGTTCCATATCTCCTTCTGCGGGGGTATACCCTGCTCGGTCATGCGGCACACGTCATCGAGGCCGCTCGTTGATATGACTGCGGCGGTTCCGCTCCAGTTTTCGAGCGTAAGCGTGTTTGTAACGGCTATCTTCTTTACGGCGAGGTCTATATCGCCCGACGGATAGACTTTGCCGACTGACTTCACACAATAGGAGTAATACGAGTCGCTCGATGACATGAGCGCCGCAGACGCGGCAATATCCTTTATAGTACGCTTCATCGGGGCGACGCACTTCGCGAATACGTCGTAGCCGGTGGGAAATTCCTCAGTGTTTCCGTGAGCCTTCCTGAGCGCCTCCGTAAATCCGCCCTCCAAAGACATGCCCGTGACGGCCTTTATGTGCTCGGCGGCGCGGACAGCGTAAGCGATTATCTGGCGCGTCTCTATGCCTGAGATGTCGTTGAAGAACCATCCGCATGACGTATACATGAACATGCGCATCCTCTGGGCTTCGAGCAGCGTAAGAACCCTGTTCGTATCCGAGAATGAGAGGTTTCCGCACCGAGCCTTCAGGAACGCGTCCTTCCTTATCTTGACGTCCTCCGACGTGGCCTTTTCGCTGAAGTTCATCATGTAGAGCATTATGGCCTCGTCCCTGAGCCTCCACGGAGAGTCGCAGTATTTGACCATTTCGCGCTCGTATATCTCGTCTATCTTGTCCCTGAGATCGTCGAAGGCGTCTCGGAGCGGAGCGCGCCACTTCTGGTTCCAGTCATAGCCGCCGCCCGTATGGCAGCCGCAGTCGCTTCTCCAGCGCTCAATGCCGTGCGCGCAGGACCACGACGTGTCCTCGGCTATCCTGCACTCCCACTTCGCGGGGTATCGCGACAGGAACGCCGCTATATTCGTGAGGCTGAAATCGTACGAGGATGAAATTGTTTCTATGGCGCGCGCTAAGGCCATCTCGCCGTAGCGATGATGATGGCCGTAAGACTCGCCGTCCGTCGCCACGGACAAAAGGCGCGGCTCGTCGTCGAAAGGGACCTTGCTCATAAGCGAATGGGCAAACGCGTCGCCGTTATTGAGCAGTCCGCCGAAGGCTATGTCCTGAGCCACGCCCCCGTAATAAAAGACTATGCTTATTTTGCGCCCTGACGGCAGCCTCATGAAGTACGGCCTCGTAACGTCGAGACCGTTGCCTCCGGGCGTATCCGTCCACTCGCCGTCAGGCTGGCGCACCCGCGCGCACTGGCTCGGCGCGAGTATGGTGAACTCTATCCCCTCGCTCGCGAGTACCTCGAGGACAGCGGTATTCACGGCTGTCTCCGGCAGCCACATGCCCTTGGGTTTCCTGCCGAACCTGTGCTCGAAATCCTTCGCGCCCCATATTACCTGAGTGCGTATGTCGCGCGCGCAGGCAAGGGGCAAAATCATATGATTGTATCCCTGCGCTATCGCGCCGCCCTCCCCGATAGCTTTCGCCGCCCTTTTGTCGGCCATGACTATGGAGTGAGAGAGGCGCGTGTTGGTCTTGGCGAGCCAGTTATGCAAGGTGGGCCCGACATTGAAACTTATATGCCTGTAGTTGTTGGTTATATAGATTATCTCGCCGCGGTCGTTCAGCATACGCGCGGCGGCATTGGGTTCGTAACACTCCTTGCTTATTCGCTCGTTCCAGTCGTGATACGGCAAAGCGGTAATATCCTTCATAACCCACTCCGTCCAGGGATCCTCCCTCGGCGGTTGATAAAAGTGAGCGTGAACACATATACAGCGCGCGAATTGCAAAAGACCACCTCCCATAGGGGAATATTATACAGCATAAATCCTGAGAAAATAAATAAAACTTAATGAGAATAGGCGATAATACAAAAATAAATAAAGCCATGGGATTTTATACCCACGGCTTCATTTTATTTATGTTATCGTTATTTACCGTCTCCCGAAACTACGGCGGTTTCCTCAACGGCAATCACATTGCCGTTCGCGTCTTTGACTACATCCTCCTCGGCGATGTCGCCGGAGGCGTCCTCCTCGATGGCGGTGTCGATGACAGCGGAGGCGAACAGCTCAGGGTCGAGTACCTCCACATTCGCCCTCTTCCGCAGCTCGCTCATGTATTCGGACTGGGCGCGATCCTTCTTCTGCCCTATCATCATCTGTTTGATGTCGGAGCTGACGTCCTCGTAAGGCGCGGTGCCCGCCGCCTCTTTCGAGCGCTTAATGGCTATGGTGTATTCGCTGTCGCTTATTTTCACCACTTTGCTGATCTTATTAAGCGGGTAATCCTTCAGGAAAGCGAAATCCCCCTTCATCTGCTCGCTCGGCACGAAGATCGGCTCGGCGTAAGGCGAGGATTGCAGCAGATCGGTGTCTCCGCTTTTTATCACGCTGTCCCAAGCGCCGCCCTTTTCTATGGCTTGGCGCGCGGCTTCCGCGCTCTCCTGTGTGCCGAACTGAGCCACGTTTATCTTGAAACCCTCAGGGCGTTGGAACGCGAAGGCTTTCATGGATTCGTAGAATATCCGGCACTCCTTCTCATCGGTGGATACGCCCTCCGTAACCTGCTCGATCAGCTTCTGGCGCAGCGCCCCGCGCTCTATCTCGGTTCGGAGCCCGCGCTCATCCAATCCGGCTGCCTGCAACTGCTGGAGGAACATCTCATTTGTCGGGAAGGACTGTTTGATGTTCTTGATCTGGACGTCTATTTCCTCGTTGGAGAGCTTTATCCCTCGTTTTTTTACTTCTTTGTCCATTTCCGCCGTTACGGCGAGGTTGTCCAGGATGTTCGTGCGGACGGCGGGGTAGTCAGCGGACGTTATACTGCCGCCCTGGCTTCCCGCGTTCTGTATGACACGTCCGAGGTCGCGCTCTATTTCAGAGTACATCACGCGTTTCCCGTCGACGCGCGCGACCGTGCGATCTCCGCCGGAAGCCGTCCCCGCGCCCCCGTACATTCCATACCCGGCAAAGCACGATATGACAAAGAGCACGACTACAGCCAGCATTATCCATCTTACATTTTTCCTGAAAAAGTGCATCATTGCGAAAAATATCCTCCCTTTTGCGCGTAAGCGCGTTTGCTTATTGTACATCCTGATAATCATACCGCGTAATGATACTATGACGAAGGCGCGATGTCAAAAAATGAAGCGTAATGTACAGGGGGTGAGCGTAATTAAACGCGGGAGCATGTGAGATTTATATGGGGGATTATCAAAAAAGACGAAAAAAATTACGAAAGAACAGCCGAAACACTTAATCCGGCGGCGGCAAAATTGAGGGAGCATCGGAAAAATTATCCGCAAAAAGCGAAGCCGCGAGAACATTCCATATTTCCATGCCGCGCAGCTTCGCTCTTTTATTTACTCACAGAACCATTAGTTATATGCGGTCTGTTTTATTCTAGTAGGGCAGGTCGTACTTCTTGGGATCGAGCTTGTCGCAATCGGGGAGAACTTGCTCAGCCAGCTCGTCGAGGGTCTTGGGCAGCGAGGCGACTTCGTCGATGAGCT
>BOCB01000031.1 GCA_026002695.1 Synergistales bacterium | reverse complement strand
CCACTAAACCCGGGGCAGTTCACCTTTTCCCTGTAGTATGTTTTGCAGTACGCTTCAATCTGGATTAACACCGATATATAGTGGATTATCCCGGATAAAGCAACAAGCCCGAACCCTTGATTTTCAAGGTTTCGGGCTTGTTTTTTGGATTAAGCCGGATTGTCTTGGACTTAGTAATGGCGGTGAGGCAGGGATTCGAACCCTGGAGGGCGGTTTTGGCCACCCTACTCGCTTAGCAGGCGAGTGCCTTCAGCCGACTCGGCCACCTCACCACCGCAAGGTCTATTTTATCCCCCTATGGAGTTTATTGTCAAGTTTAACTGATATTGCGTTATTCCGCTTTCGGTTAAGTATGCCGTGAGAATCTGAAAAAAATAGTTTATAATCATTGGTATTCTATGGATTTTGGGGATGAGTCATGTCCGTGAAAATCGCGAAACTTTTCGACAAAGACCTCGACATACGCGCGCAGGCTTTCAATTTACTCGGGTGCGCGGGTATATTCGCCGGTATCGCAGTCGCCGGCTCCGGCTTGCTCACCGGGGCCGGGGTCACGAATTTCGCCGGCAACCTCGCGGCGTCCGCGATCGGCGCCGCGCTCCTTTATCTGGCTGACCGCACAGGGCGGTATCATCTGCTCTCATGCGTGACTATCGCGGCGGTGTTCATCGTCTTGTTCCCCGTCCTGTTCTTCACCGCCGGCGGGTATCACAGCGGTATGCCTTCTTTCTTCATATTTGCCGTGATTTTCACCGTGCTTTTGCTCGACAGGGCTGAACTGTTCGCGGCGGTCGCGCTTGAAATTCTGCTTTATACCGGAATCTGTCTGTACGCTTATTTTCACCCGGAGTCGGTGTCGTTTTTTGAGACCGAACCGGGTTTCCTCGGCGACGTCATGACCGGATGGATAGCCTCCGTCTCCGTCCTCAGCGCGGCCATATTTTTGTATTTCAGGATATACAACCGCCAGCAGAGCGAACTCGACAGAAAAAGCAAGGCAAAAACAGCCTTCCTCGCCAACATGAGCCACGAGATACGCACCCCCGTCAACGTCATGCTCGGCATGAACGAAATCATCGGACAGGAGACGGAATCCGATGCAATCGCCGGTTACAGCGCCCGGATAAAGGACGCCGGCGAGGCGCTCATGAAACTCGTGGACGATATACTTGACGTTTCAAAAATCGAAGCGGGAAAGCAGGAGGTCGTGGAGGCGGATTACAGCGCTCCGCGCATAGTCCGCGAACTGTCCGCGAGGGGCGCGGAATGGACGGGTAAAAAGGGGCTTGCCTTCACGGCGGAAGCCGACCCGGAAATACCCCGGCTCCTGTTCGGAGACGCCCCGCGCATAAAGCAGATAGCCGCGAATTTCCTGTCCAACGCGGCGAAGTACACGGCGTCCGGCGGCGTAACGCTTAAAATCGGCATGGAGCGGAATTCACCGCCTGACGACGGCAAAATAACGCTCATCGTCTCCGTATCCGATACCGGCGCCGGCATAACGAGCGGCGATACGGCCCTTCTGTTTGACAAGTTTACCCGCCTCGACCTGAAAACCCACAGGGACGTCGAGGGAGCCGGGCTCGGCCTCGCCATCGCCAAAAATCTGACGGAACTGATGGGAGGCAAAATATCGGCCGAGAGCGTCCCCGGCAAAGGCAGTACGTTCACCGCCTCGATACCGCAGACCGTACATGACGCCGCTCCGATGGGAGACTGGCGTAACCATCGGGAGAGCGGAGCGTCCGGCGAACCGGCGGCCGCCGGAAGCGGTTTTGCCGCTCCCGGCGCGAGAGCGCTTGTGGTCGACGACAACGAGGGGAACAGACAGGTTATCTCCGCTTTTCTCGAACGTATGATGATAAAGGTCGACGCGGCTGAGAGCGCGGAGGGGTGTATGGCGTCCGTCAAAAGCGCCGCCCTGAAAAACGAGCCGTACCACGTAATCATATTGGATTATCTCATGCCGGTCACGGACGGGATAGAGACGCTCCGCCGCCTCAAAAACGAGGACGCGGGCTTCGGGACGCCGGTAATCGCGCTCACCGCGGACGCGATAAAGGGAACGCGCGAGAAATTGCTCGGCGCCGGTTTTGCCCTGTACCTTTCAAAACCGATTGTAACCAAAGAATTGGAGGACGCCCTCGCTTCATGCCTGCCGGAAGAGCTTACGCTTAAAAGCTCCCCTGCGCCGGGGAGCGCTCGCGGCCTGAAAGAGGAATCGGAACTTATGGAGGATGACCTGGCGCCCTACGGCGTCAGCCTGAAGCGCGGGCTCCGGCTGTTAAAGGGCGACGTTCGGCTGTTCCTGAAGCTGGCCCGAATTTTCAGGGACGACGAAATATCCCAGCGGACAAGGGTATCGGCGCTCTCGGACGCGCGGGATTGGGACGCCCTCTCGCATGTGTTCCACTCGCTCAAAGCCAAGGCTAAGGGAATGGGCGCTCTCGACCTCCGCGATACGGCCGCGAAACTGGAGCGCGCGTGCCGCGCCGGGGACGGCGAATACGCAATGTCCTCCCTGCCGCTCGCGCTGCTCGAATGGCGGAGAGCCTGCGACGGACTCTCCCTGCTTATCCGTAAAACGGAGGGTATCATACCACCTCCCGAACCGGTATACGCCGGCGAGGGCCCGCCGAGCGCCGACGCCCTTTTGAGCCATATAGGCCGGCACAACCTGAATAAATCCGCGCGGGAAGCCGACCGGCTTATCGCCGAAGCCCGGGCCGAGGGGGACGCGGAAAAAGAAGCCCTGCTGAAGGAGATAGGAAAAGCGGCGAGGGAGGTCAAATTCGGGAGGGCAAAAGCCCTGCTGTCGGCGTATATGGAGGACGAGCGTGAATAGCGTCCTCGTTATAGACGACGACCCCGGGCTGCTGCAAATGGCGAACGATATTATCGGGGATACGTATGACGTGAGCCTCGCAGATTCCGGGGAGGACGCGCTCAGTCTTCTTGAAAGCGGGTACCTCCCCGATATTATCCTGCTCGACATTTACATGCCCGGAATGGATGGTTACGAAACCCTTGCGCGTCTGAGGAAAATCCCGGCCGCGAGGGAGATTCCCGTAGTTTTCCTGACCGCGCTCGACAGTTCGAAGGAGCAGGCGAAGGGGCTTTTGTCCGGCGCGGCCGACTACCTCACAAAACCGTTCGACCCGGAACTGCTTCTCATTCGTTTGGGCCGTTATATCGAAGCCTCACAGGAACGGCGGCGGCTTCTGGCGGCGCAAAAGGAACAGAACGATATCCCCGATATAGACGAGGACAAGTTCGCCCTGCTGACCGGCGCGCTTTCCGACACCGAAAAACAAGTGGCGCGCCTGATCGCGCTTGGCAGAAGCAATAGGGAGATAGCCGAGGAATTGTTCCTGTCGGTCAAATATGTGGGGAAAAAGGCCACGCTCATCTTTGACAAGGTAGGCGTCGATAACAGGTATCAATTGAAACAGGAGCTGAAAAAACAACGATATTAAAGCGTAACGGTACGGTATATATGTTAATGATTTATTTTTTATTCATCCGCAAAGAGGTAAAGTTTTTCTACCTGCCTAATCCAATATGAGTGTTAAAGTTATGTGGTTTTGATCGATCGGCGGGAGCGGGGCCGCCCCGCCGCATACAGTCCCTTGACGCGGCGGGTATACCGAACGCGGGCGAGCCGGCGATGATCGTTCGCGTTAACCGTATAAAAGGGAATTGTCAAGAAAATCCTTTATTTTTGAACAATTATCAAGGAATTTCTTGACAATAAAATAACTTGACAATAAAATCCATTGGCAATAAAATCCGGGTAAGGTCAGAGTATATCCGTGTTCAATAGGGGGAAAGCTCGTATGATTAAAATGCTTGTCGCTTACACAAATGAAATTGACGACGCGGACGCGGCTGTTTCGGAAGTTTTGGGGCAATTGGAGCCGGAGCGCAATCTTCTGAACAATTCCGTTGGAATGGCGTTTTTTTACTCCGAATTTCTGGAAACCGGCGTTGTAAAGGCTTTGAGCGACGCGCTTCCGTTTGACGTCATAGGCTGCACAACCTCCAACGTCGCGATTCCAGGGGTGATGGGAGATACGGCGCTCGTGTTGGCGGTTCTGACCAGCGACGACGTGACATTCAGGGCCGGGATGAGCGAACCCATGCAGGGCGGCGCGCGGGAACCCGTAAAGGAGTTGTACTCGCGCCTTGCCCCGCCTTTGTACGAAAAGCCGGCTTTGCTGCTTACCCTGGCGCCTGTCATACAAAATGTCAGCGGCGACGACATAATAGACGCGCTTGATTCGGCCTCGGGCGGCGTACCGGTCTTTGGTTCCCTGGCGTTCACTCATCTTTCCGATTTCAGCGGCATCTATACGTCTTTCAACGGTGAAGCGAGCTCCGGCGCTTTGACGCTCATCGCTCTGTACGGCGATGTAAAGCCGGAGTTTTTCCGCACCCCGACGCCGGAGGAGCGAGTTGTCCTCAACAAAGCCGTAATAACCCGATCTGTCGGAAACGAGGTTTGGGAGATAAACGGCCAGAACACAATCGACTATTTGGAATCCATAGGCATCGGTACGCAAGGAAACGCCGCCGGGATGTCCTCCATTCCGCTCGTCGTAACGCTGAAAGACGGTTCCCGCGTCGTGCGCTCGCCGTATAAGATATTGGACAATGGGCACATATCATTCTACGGCGCGGCTCCCGAGGGGTCGGAGGTCGGTTTTTCCAATTTCGAGATGGATTTCGTAACGACCTCGGCGCGGGATACGCTGAAGGCGGCGGCGGAAAATTCCGAGTCAGGAAATATACTGCTGTTCTCCTGCGCCGCGCGCAAATGGACATTGGGAGCGTTCTTCCTCGATGAAATGAAGGAGGTCGCCGGCTGCCTCGACGAATCGTTCAAATATCAGTTAGCGTACTCCGGCGGTGAAATATGCCCGGTGAGGAACGATAAGGGCGAGCTTGTAAACCGTTTTCACAATTACACCATGATAGGCTGTATATTTTGAGATGAATGAAGCGGCAACAAGCAGCGAGCCTGATGACGCCGCCGCGACGATAAAAGCGTTAAACTTGCAGATAAAAAAACTGCAGCGCGAAGCCATCTCGCTCAAAAACGGTATGGAGTTGGCGGAGGTTGCTTCACAGTCGCGCGCCAAGTTCTACGCCATGCTTCAGGAAGAAAACAACCGGCAGGGAAAATATCTCAATATGCTGCTCAAAAACAGCATTGATATAATGCTGCTGCTGGATCAGGAGGACAGGTTCGCTTACTGCACAAACGAATTTATACGTGTCGCGGCCAGTTTGTCGAACGCCGACGAGCTGAGGGGAGCGGCGTTTTTCGACATATTCACGCCTTATTTCGCGGATTCGTCATCGGCTGAGGAGCTGAAGGAGCTGCTGAAGCAGGCTAAAGCGAACAAGACGGCGATGCGGATGGATATGCGGTTAGACATCGGACGCAAAGGCGAGATTCGCTTTTATTCGGTTCACGTAACTCCCATGACTGACGCCTCGGAGATAGTGAGCGGTCTTATGATACTTTTGCACGATACCACCGATCTTGTTCAGGCAAAGGAGAAGGCGGAAGCAGCCTCCAAAGCCAAGAGTTCTTTCCTGGCCAATATGAGCCACGAGATACGCACCCCGATGAACGCGATAATCGGCATGAGCGAGCTGGCTGAGAGGGAGTACGGCAAACCTGAGGGCCTCGATTATATACGGGATATAAAGCAGTCCGGCGCCAATCTGCTCTCCATCATCAACGATATTCTGGATTTTTCCAAGATAGAGTCCGGTATTTTGCAAATAACTCCATCGCGTTACGACGCGTCCTCACTGCTAAACGACGTCATGACGATAATCAGGGTTCGGCTCAAAGAAAAACCCGTGGAGTTTCGCGCGGATATAGACTCGTCGATTCCGGCCTTTATGGTCGGCGACGAGGTTCGTATTCGTCAGATACTGCTCAACCTCCTATCGAACGCCGTGAAGTACACCGAGTCCGGTTCTGTAAAGTTCTCCGCGAAGGGTGAGCCGATCGGGGATGACCTGCTGCTTCTGACATTTACAGTCGAGGACAGCGGCATGGGAATTAAACAAGAGGACATGAACAGTCTTTTTCAGAACTTTTCACGCATAGACATGCGGCACAATAAGCACATCGAGGGTACCGGCCTTGGTTTGTCGATAACGAAGAGCCTCTGCCGGGCCATGGACGGCGACGTCACGGTATCGAGCGAGTACGGCAAGGGCTCGGTATTCACAGCCACCATACGCCAATCGTTCATCGATCGCGAGGCTATTGGGGATATCGGCACAAGGAGTTCCAAGTTTACGCTGGATGACAAGGCCGTCTTTTTTACCGCCCCCGATTTTCGTGTGCTGATAGTCGACGACGTGGATGTCAATCTGAGAGTCGCGAGAGGATTGCTCGCCCCGTTCGAGATGGACATAGACGCCTGCCATAGCGGGGAAGAAGCTCTCCTGTCGGTACAGCGTAAGGAATATGACCTGGTACTCATGGATCACATGATGCCGGGGATGGACGGAGTCGAAACGACCGCCGCTATTCGCGCGCTCGGCGACGCGCGGTTCAAGAGCCTGCCGATTGCCGCGCTCACCGCCAACGCGGTTTCCGGAATGAAGGAAATGTTTTTGGAACACGGCTTTAACGATTTTCTATCTAAACCAATAGAGATACATCGCTTATATGAGCTGGTGGAAAGATGGGTTCCCAAAGAAAAAAGAGAAAAAACCGTTTTGCGTGAAAAAAATGCCTCCCGGATTGAAGGACTGACCGAGAGCTTCAGGATCGACGGCGTCAACGCCGCGCAAGGGATTGCCATGACAGGCGGAAAAGAGAAGGACTACCTCGAAGTGCTCAGAATATACTGCCTCGATGTCGAAAAGCGGCTCGGGATATTGCGGGACGTTCCGGACGAGGCGAGCCTCCCAAACTTCGTCACGCAGGTTCACGCTTTGAAGAGCGCGTCGGCGAGCATAGGCGCGGCGGGAATATCCGATCTCGCGGCTCATTTGGAGACGGCGGGAAAAAACAGCGACATGGACGAAATAACCTCCGCGCTTCCGAAGTTTTACGCGGACCTCCGAGAGACGGTCGATCGGATAAGGGCCGTTTTAGGATATTCTGAGGATAACAAGACGACTGAGGGCGTTTCACGGGCTGTTCTGCTTGCGCTGAAGGACGCCGTAATCGCGGGGAACGTCAGAAAAGCCGACGGCATCATTGAAGGGCTCTCAAAGTCGGCCGGCTCGGGCGCCGGCGAGCTGCTGTCAAAGATTTCCGATCATTTGCTTATGTCGGATTTCAGAGAGGCGGAGGCGGAAATTGACGCGGCGCTGGCGGATACCGCGGAACGAAAGGGGGACTCGAAATGAGAAAAACGATTGGCGACCTCCGAAAACCTTGTTTTCTTTCCCCCTTGCTCTCAAAAAAGCCTGATTGTATCGCGTGGGGTTTTATGTAAAAGAGGGTTTATTGATAAAATCAATATGATTTTAGGTAGTCATGGAGGAATGAACGTGAAGCTGTTCAGAAATATCTCGCTCGGATTGAAATTTATGCTTTCGTCGCTTGTGATTGTCGCGCTTTTCGGCACGATTTGCTGGAGGAGCATCGAGACCATTCATAACTGCCACGCGGCGTGCAGAATGCTCATTTACGGCACGATGACCTCAAAATCGTTGCTGCAAGAGGCGCACAGCGATTGTTTGTCTCTGAACTTACAGGCGGAGCGTTTCGTATATTACTCCATGAAGGGCGACGGGAAGAACGCTTCCGAAGCGGGCGCGGCGTTCCAATCCAAGGCTCTCAGACTGAACACGAACTTAGGCGTTATTCAAACTGAGTTAAAAAATGACAAACTTGTGGACAGCGCCGTCCTGTCCGAGGTTTCCGGCAGGATAACGGACGCCGCCGAGATTCTTAACAAGCGCTATCTCCCTGTTGCCGCAAAGATACAAAGCGCCGGAGGGAATATTGACGCGGACGATTGGGAAACGCTGGGCGAATACTCCTACGTAATAGCCGAGACTTTGAACGAGGCGTATTCCGCCATATCGAGCGCCGGTACGTCGATTTACAGCTCGTATGAAGATTTCCTTATGGACGAAATCAATAAACTTGAAATGTTTGACATCATATCCGTCGCGTTGTCGCTCGCGCTGACGGGTCTTATCTCTTTGCGGCTCAGAAAGCCGGTGCGCGACGCGAAAGAAGCGATGCGAGTCGTCGCCGGCGGAAATTTTATTGACATTCGCAGCCCCTACAGGGACGAAATAGCCAGTCTTCGCAACAGCGCCGCCGACATCATAGACAACTTCAAAAACATCATAAACGAAATCAGGGAGAACGCCGTGTCTCTCGGGGAAGGCGACATAAGCTCAAGGATTGACGAGAGCCGTTTCCGGGGGGACTACGCGGAGGTTATCCGCGCCGTGAACGGAACGATGGACGTCATTGCGGGCCTGCGGGACTCGAACAGGCGGCTGGATATTACGAACAGGGAGCTTGAGGAAGCGGTTAAGGAGCGAACCTCCGAACTTGAGGAACAAACGCGCATAGCGGTCTCGGCCAATGCCGCGAAGAGCGCGTTCCTGGCAAAAATGTCGCATGAGATACGCACCCCGATGAACGCCATCACGGGCATATCCGAACTGATTCTGCGGGAGAAAGTCAGCCCCGCCGTTCATGAATACGCAACGGACGTGAAACACGCCAGCGCGAATCTTCTGAGCATAATCAACGATATTTTGGATTTCTCAAAGATAGAGTCGGGCAAGATGGAAATAGCGTCCGCCGAGTATCTGTTCGCGTCCCTGATAAACGACGTAATCTCCATAATCCGTATGAGGCTCGCGGAAAAGCCCGTTATTTTCGTCGTCAACGTGGACGGCGCGCTTCCGAACGTCATGGTCGGCGACGAAGTGCGTATTCGGCAAATACTGCTTAATTTGCTGTCCAATGCCGTGAAATACACGAACACAGGCTGGATTTCGCTCAAAATCAACGGAGAGCGGAGCGTGTCAGACGAAATCAAGCTGGCTTTTGAAATCGCCGACACGGGCATCGGATTGAAAAAGGAGGATATGGGTAAACTCTTCGGAGACTTCGTTCAATTCGACACGCAGAAAAACAAATATATCGAGGGGACGGGCTTGGGCCTCGCGATCACCCGCAAGCTGTGCCTGGCTATGGGCGGGGACGTTACCGTTTCCAGCAGCTATGGGGACGGCAGCACGTTCACGGCGGTCATCTCTCAGAAAGTGAGGGACAGCACGCCCCTCGCCGCCGTGGAAGAGCCGGAAACAAAAAAAGTCCTCCTCTATAAGACAAACGAAGTCTACACAAAATCCATCTCCCGCTCCCTGGAAAATCTCGGAGTGAATTACGGGATTGTCACAAACGACGAGGACTTGCTCAAAGCCGTAGAGGGCGGCGAGTACAATTACATCTTCGTGAATTTCATCATATTTGACAGAGTTCAGCGTATTTTGAATGACGCGGGGTATCGGGGGAATGTCGCCATGTTCAGCGAGTTCGGCAACGCGACGCTGAACAAAGGCGCGCGCGCCGTTGCCCTGCCGGCGCATTCCATCTCCATCGCGAATATTCTGAACGACGCGGAGGAAATCAGGGGCTACCGCGAAAACGAGGGCGCAATCGTCCGCTTCACAGCTCCTTCGGCTCAAGTTCTGCTTGCGGACGACATCGCCACGAATCTCAAAGTGGCGGAGGGGCTGCTCGCGCCGTACAATACGCGGATTTTCACCTGCATGAGCGGCGCGGAGGCCGTCCGTCTCGTACAGGAAAGCCGCTGCGACATGCTGTTCATCGACCACCTGATGCCGGAGATGGACGGCGTGGAGACGACGGCGGCAATACGGGCGCTCGAGGGGGAGTATTTCAAAGACGTGCCCATCATCGCGCTCACCGCGAACGCCGTATCAGGCATGAAGGAGATGTTCCTCGCGAGCGGCTTCAACGATTACCTGGCAAAACCGATTGAAATATCCAAGCTAAATGAAATCATGGAGAAGTGGATTCCGGAGGGAAAACGCTTAAAGGCAGCAGTTACCGGCTCCAATGCCTCCGAGCCGGCGGCGGCATTTATCGAAATAGACGGCCTTGATACGGCAAAGGGGATAATCATGACCGGCGGAACACCGGAGGGTTACATTGATGTGCTCAAGTCGTACTGCCGCGATGTCGACGCGCGTTTGGAATTTTTGCACAGTTTCGCGGGACAAAGCGGCACACCGGCGGACGCTGAAATGTCCCTTTTCATCACACAGGTACACGCGCTGAAAAGCGCGTCCGCCAGCATCGGGGCGGCGGAAATTTCAAAGACTGCGGCGGAGCTCGAAAGAGCCGGACAAGACAGAGACATGAAGATGATCCAATCGCTGCTCGGTGCATTTTGCGATGATATCTCCTCTTTGTCGGATCGCATCGGGAGGGCGCTGCCCGATGACAAGCCGAGCGAAGCCGCCGCTGAAGCCGTGACGCCTTTGGACAAGGATTCTCTGCTTCGCCTGAGAGAAGCTCTTGCCTCGGAGGATGTAAGGAGCATAGACGCTGCTTTGGAGGAACTTTCGGGGGCGTCGGACGAAGCAACGAGCAAGGCTTTGTCAGCGATTGCCGACTGCGTTCTCCTGGCGGACTTCGACATGGCCATCGGGGAAATCGAAACCCTGCTTTCGGTGATGTCTGCAGGGGCAAAGAATGAAGAATAAAATTAAACTCAACATTGTTCTGGTAATGTTCATGCTTTCAAGCGCGGTCGTGTTTTTTGCGTCGCTCTACGCGCGGCATCTTCTCGTCTTCGCACTGGATACAATGCAACGCAACATCGAACAGCGCTTGGTGGCGGAGAGCATGAACCTCTCCTCACTGATAAAAGGAGAGGAGCTCGATCAATTTATTGAGGGCTCCGATATGGAAAAGCCGGAATATAAAGCGCTCCGTATCAAATTACTCGATTTTTCTAAACGCGCGGATGTCCTCTACGTCTACTACATGCGCGTGATCGGGGATAATGTGCAGTATGTTGTCGACAATGATTTTAACGAGGAAACAAGGGTCGGTCTCGATTCACCGCTCCGCATCTTAAGTAAAATGCCGTGGCTCGCCCCCTCTTTGGAGGGGCGAGCCGAGTGCGCCGGGCTAGGCAATTACGACAACGAGTGGGTGGGCTTGCTTTCCGCGTACGCGCCTGTGTACAACACTGACGGCGCTGTCGTCGCTATAGCCGGCGTGGATATATATGACGAGCCGATAGTGAACGCCCGGAGACAGGTGATGATACTGCACGCGGTGCAGGTAGTAACGCTTTTGATAATAGTAGCAAGCGGTATCGTCAGCCTTATGAAATACAGCCGTGAAGCTCAAAGCGCCAAAGAGGCAAACTCCGCCAAGACCCTTTTCCTGTCGCGCATGAGTCACGAGATACGCACTCCGATGAACGCCATAATCGGGATGAGTGAGCTTGCGCTGCGCGAGGATATTTCGCCCCCGTCCGTTACGACATACGTTTCGGGCATCAGTCAAGCGGGGCATAATCTGCTCTCCATAATCAACGACATCTTAGATTTTTCGAAGATCGAATCAGGCGCTCTCCGGATAGAGGACGTTCCCTACGATATGTTTTCCCTCTTGAATGACGTAATTAACATCATTAAAATGAGGATCGCGGAAAAGCATCTGCTGTTTCTTGTGGATGTCGATCCAAATATCCCGGGAACTTTGCGCGGAGACCCTGCCAGGTTGCGCCAAATTCTGTTAAATTTGCTCGGAAACGCGGAGAAGTACACGCAGGCAGGCTTTGTCAGGCTCAAAGTAAGCGGGGAACGAGCGGGCGAAAATACGATTATGCTCAAATTTGAGGTTTCAGACAGCGGAGTTGGCATTAAAGCGGAGGATATGGGAAACCTGTTCGGGAACTTCACAAGAGTCGATATCGAACGCAACAGAGGGGTTGAGGGCACGGGGCTCGGGCTTGCCATAACCATGAATCTTTGCCGGGCGATGGGGGGAGACATCTCCGTGGCTAGCGTCTACGAAAAAGGCTCGAATTTTACCGCAGCGCTGCCTCAGGTGGTTGGCTCGCCGGACTCTCGCAATGCGCTTGCCTCCGTAAAAAACAAGGACAAACTGCGTGTCCTGCTGTACCACGAACAATCTCTGTATGCCGAGTCTGTGGCGAATACGCTTAACAATCTCGGGGTGTATTTCCTGTTGGCGCGGACACCGTCCGATTTCTCAAACAACATCAAAGGCGGCGGGTGGTCGCATGTCTTCACCTCGGTGTCTATGGCCAGGAGAGCCGAGGAGGCTCTTGGTGATGAAAAGCGGCAGACAACGGAACTCGTGTTGCTGGGTGAGATAGGCGACGAGACGTTATCCCCTAATTTCAGCAGCCTCATGCTTCCGGCCTGGGCGGTATCCGTGGCGAACCTCCTGAACGGAGTGGAGGTGTCTGCGCAGAGGCAGGTTACCGGCGCGCGTTTTACGGCTCCGATGGCGAGAATTCTGATAGTCGACGACATCTCGGCAAACCTTCAGGTGGCGAACGGTCTTCTCTCTCCGTACCGCATGAAAATAGATACCTGTTTGAGCGGGGCGGAGGCCATCGAACTCGTTCAGGAACACATTTACAACTTAGTGCTCATGGATCACATGATGCCTGGCATGGACGGAATAGAGACGACTGCGCGAATAAGGGCGCTCAGCGGTCATCGGTTCGCCAGACTGCCGATTGTAGCTATGACCGCCAACGCCGTATCGGGTATGCGTGAACAATTTCTCAGCAGCGGGTTTGACGATTACTTAGCCAAGCCAATAGATATATCGAAACTTAACGACATAATGGAAAAGTGGATTCCAACGGGAAAACGCCTAAAGGCGGCAGTTACCGGCTCCGATTTTCCCGAGCCGGCGGCGGCATTTATCGAAATAGACGGCCTTGATACGGCAAAGGGGGTAATCATGACCGGAGGAACACGGGAGGGCTACATCAGTGTGCTCAAGCCGTACTGCCGCGATGTCGCCGCGCGTTTGGAATTTTTGCACGGTTTCGCGGGACAAAGCGGCACACCGGCGGATGCGGACATGACCCTTTTCATCACACAGGTACACGCGCTGAAAAGCGCGTCAGCCAGCATCGGAGCGGCGGAAATTTCAAAGACTGCGGCGGAGCTCGAAAGAGCCGGACAAGACAGGGACATGAAGATGATCCAATCGCTGCTCGGCGCATTTTGCGATGACATTTCCTCTATGGCGGATCGTATCGGCGCGGCGCTGCCCGATGACAAGCCGAGCGAAGCCGCCGCTGAAGCCGTGACGCCTTTGGACAAGGATTCTCTGCTTCGCCTGAGAGAAGCTCTTGCCTCGGAGGATGTAAGGAGCATAGACGCTGCTTTGGAGGAACTTTCGGTGGCGCCGGATGAACCGACGAGCAAGGCTTTGTCAGCGATTGCCGACTGGGTTCTCGTGGCAGACTTCGGCAACGCCCTTGAGGAAGTCGAAAGCCTGCTTTCGGCGATAGGGAAACAATAAATAGACTGGTACTACCGCAACATTACAGCGATGCTGGATATGTGACGAAAGAACGGAGGCTGATTTTTATGGAAGAAAGTTATAAAACAATCATGATAGTCGACGATAATATAGCCAATCTGAAGATAGCCAAAAACGCGCTGTCCGACATATACGACGTGTTCACAGTGCCGTCCGCGGCAAAGATGTTTGATCTCCTGGAGCGCAACAAGCCGGAGCTGATACTGCTCGACATAGACATGCCGGGGATGAACGGCTACGAGGCGATCAAGATATTAAAGGATAACCCCGAGACGCGGGGCATCCTGGTCGTCTTTCTGACCGGCAAAAGCGATTCGGACAGCGAATTGGAGGGACTCTCGCTCGGCGCGGTCGATTACATATCGAAACCCTTTATGCCTCCGCTGCTTCGGAAGCGCATAGAGCTGCACCTTACGGTCGAAGAGCAGAAACGCATACTCGAAGATCAAAAGCGGAAACTCGAGGAGAACCAGGCGGAGCTGAAAAATTTCAACGACAACTTACAGTCCATGGTGGAGGAGAAGACCGCAAAGGTGCTCGAACTTCAAGGGGCGATCCTCAAAACCGTGGCGGACTTGGTCGAAAGCCGCGACGACATCACCGGCGGACACGTGGAGCGCACACAGCGCGGATTGAAACTTTTGCTCGACGGGCTCGACGAGCTGGGGCTTTACAGGGAACAGAGACAGGACTGGGATATTGATCTGCTGCTTCAGTCCTCTCAGCTTCACGACGTCGGCAAGATAGCCATAGCTGACAGTATCCTGAACAAACCGGGACGCCTCACTTCCGAGGAGTTCGAGGAGATGAAAAAACACGCCGCCATCGGCGTGCAGATTATCGAAAAGATCGAGGCGAGCACATCCGAGAGCGATTTTTTGAAGTACGCGAAGATTTTCGCCGGGACGCATCAGGAGAAGTGGGACGGATCGGGTTATCCGATGGGCCTTGCGGGAGAGGACATCCCGCTTCCCGGACGCCTTATGGCCGTGGCTGACGTTTACGACGCGCTCGTGTCGGACCGGCCGTATAAAAACGCGTTTTCGCACAAGGAAGCGGTTCGCATAATTCTGGATGGCCGGGGGACGCATTTCGACCCGATCCTGGTCGACGTGTTCGAGCAGGTGGCGGATAGGTTTGCGTGAAATCGTCAGCTTCTGTTTCCAAGCCGCGGTTTAACCGCGGCTGCCGCAAATCCCTCAAACCGCTCTTTGCCGTGTAGGGGCGGCATCCTGCCGCCCGTGTTCCCGCATTCGCCCGTTCCGTTAATCCCGCCCGTTCCATCACATTTGCCCGTTATGGGCTTGTGCGGAAAATTTAACCTGTGGTTTGAGGAAATTTTATCGGCATTGACTAAATTTGCGTATATGGGATAATGGATTGGATTTGGGAAAACTTTATAGCTATATAAATAGCTATATATTCTGGGGGGGACTTATTAACGTGAGTTTACGCTACAAGCTGACATTGGGCATCGCAGGAATCCTGATTGCGGTGATGATATTCGCGGTTTCGTTTCAGATATATGAGATCAAGGTGACTTACAAGCAAGATTTGCGGTATGCCAGGCAGTCCCTGTTCGAGGCGCAGAAGGCCAACATGAAAAACATAACGGTGGCGATCGCGTCCATTTTTAATTATTTCGACGGGCAGGCGGCGGAGGGCAAGCTCACTCTTGAGGAAGCACAGGCGCTGGCGAGGGAGCAAATCAGAGTTATCAGGTATGACACGGGTAATAAGGCATTGAAGGGCGGCAACTATTTTTGGATTGACGACACAGAGGGCAACAACATCCTGCATCCGATAACTCCCCAAATAGAAGGCAAAAACCGAATAAAAGCCATCGACGCCAATAAAATGGAGATGATAAGGGCCATTATCGAATCCGGCATGCGCGGCGGGGATTTCACGGAATTCTTCTACGAAAAACCTAACGAGACGGAGGGCAAGCAAAAAATAGGCTACTCCGTCGAGTATAAGCCCTGGAAATGGGTGGTGGGAACGGGTTTTTGGAGCGAGGACTGGGACGCCGCAATCGACGCGAACATCAAGATATGGCAGGCGGAGTCGGAGGAATTTATCGATAGGCTGATATCCCTCACGATTGCCGGATTTTCAGCCCTGTTCATCGTCGTGCTGATCCTGACGTTTATTTACACAAAGAGGTTCGTGAAACCCATTGTCGAGCTGAGCAGGGCGTCCGCCGAAATGGCCGACGGCAATTTCAGCGTCGAGATAGAGGACGATGGCGGCCGAAGGGATGAAATCGGCGCGTTGAGAGGGGCCATAAAAAACATGGCGTCCAATCTGTCCATCCTGCTGAAGCAGATCAACCGTTCCTCCGAGGAATTGTCCGACGCGAGCGAGCACCTCTCAATAACTCTCGGGCAATCGGCCAAAGCCACGGAAGATGTTGTCTCGACAGTTGGGGAGATTGCGCGAGATACGCGGACTCAGATGAACGCCGTCAGCAATATGACAGCGGCGATAAGCGAAATAACCGGCGGCATAGACAACGTGGCATCCATCAGCGCAAGCGTCTCCGCAAAATCCATCCAAACATCCGTCGTGGCCGAGAAGGGAAGCCTCTCGCTCAAAAAGGCGATAACGCAGATGAACAACATCTCGGACACCACGAAGCAGACCGGCGAAGCCATCAGGGAGCTCGGCGAAAAATCGAAAAAGATAAACGAGATCGTAGAGCTCATAAGCGCCATTTCCGATCAGACCAATCTTCTCGCGCTCAACGCGGCTATAGAGGCCGCGAGAGCCGGCGAAAGCGGGCGCGGTTTTGCCGTGGTGGCGGAGGAAGTGAGGCATCTCGCCGAGCAATCCAGGCAGGCCACGGAGAAGATAATCGTTGAGATCAATGAGATTCAGAACGACACGGAAAACGCGGTTTCTCTGATGAACGTCGGCGTTGACGAATCCGGAAAGGGAGTCGAGGCCATCACCAGGAACGGCGAGATGTTCGAGGAGATAATAACCAATATAAACGAGCTGAATCAGGAGATATTGCAAATAACGACAGTGACGAGGGAGTTATCCGACGCGAGCAGGGTCGTCAACGGTTCCGCCTCGGAACTGGGGGATATTTGCTCCAAGACGTCGGACGCGGCGAAAAACATCGCGGCCGCCGCTCAGGAACAGTCAGCCGACATCAACGAAATAGCGGGCTTCGGCAAAAACCTGTACAACATAGCAGGCAGCTTGCAGGAGCAGGTATCGAAGTTCGAGGTAAATTGAGACCATACGCGTTAAGATTTCGGAGCGCCGCCGCCCTCAGCGGCGGCGCTCCTGCAAATAGCCGATTATCCGTCATGAGTTACAGCCGCGAAAATTTGCGTATTGACATAAAAAATACATTCATTTATCATATAATCCAGTATGAATTGTATGATAAATATTTAATTATGCTGAATAAGGAGTGGCTAACAGCCGGTGACGGACATGTATGAATTTTCTCCCAGGGAAAGATTGCAAAGAACGTTTGAAAAAAAAATAGTGGATCGCCCGCCCGTCATCTGCCCCGGCGGGATGATGAACGCCGCGGTCACGGACGTCATGAAAAAGCGCGGCCGCATTCTGCCCGACGCGCATCACACAGGCGCGCTGATGCGCGAGTTGGCGCTCGACGTTCACGCGGAGACCGGCTTTGAAAACATAGGCATACCGTTTTGCATGACGATCGAGGCGGAGGCGCTCGGCAGCGACGTCGACTACGGTACGTTGGAGTGCGAGCCCAAGATCGTGAAGGAGCCGTTTCCCTCCGTCAAAGAAACGGAGTTTCGCGCATCCGGCGCCATTCAAAAAAACGCGCGGGCTCAAGCGGTCATAGGCGTCATTGATTCTCTTTCAAAAAGCCATCCCGACGTTCCGGTGATCGGCAGCATTACCGGGCCGCTCAGCGCCGCCGCCTCGATAGTGGATCCGATGACGTTTCTCAAGGAGCTGAGGCGCGAAAGAGACGGCGCGCACAGGCTGCTCGATTACGTGACGGGACAGCTGGCCGATTACGCGCGCCTCATGGCCGACAACGGAGCTGCCGCCATATCGATAGCCGACCCGACGGCCACAGGCGAGATATTAGGCCCGAAGATGTTCGCGGAATACGCCGTAGTTTATCTGAACGCCCTTACCGACGCGATCCATGAAACCGGCGTGCCGGTGATAGTTCATATATGCGGCAATGTCAAGATGGTGCAGGCTCAATTAGCCGAACTGCGCAGTGAGGCGCTGAGTGTCGACGCGCTCGTCAACCTCGGCAGGCTGAAAAAAGAAATCGGCGTCCCGACGACGATGGGAAACCTCAGCACATACCTGCTGGAGTTCGCCGATCCCGAAAAAGTTTACGAGAACACGCAGGTTCTCCTTAAGCAGGAGATAGATATTCTTGCTCCGGCATGCGGGCTCAGCACATCCACACCGCTCAAGAATATCACCGCGTTCACTGAGGCCGTGAGGGAGAGGTAGATGCCGGCAGAACTATAAACGGAGGTATGATATAGTTAACCGCCGGGCGGCATGGCGGTTGTGTATTGACTTCAGAAAGTTTTGTCGCCGCGCTCCCGCATGACGACTCGTATCGAGAGGTGATTCTTGAATGCTCTTCAACTCAGTTGAGTTTATATTTGTTTTTTTACCGATAACGTTTGTTTTGTATCGTCTGCTTGCCGGGAGCGGATACCGCCGGCTCGCGATGGCTTTTCTGACGGCGGCGTCGCTCTTTTATTATTCGTACTGGGACGTAAATAATCTGCCTCTCATCGTCATATCGATACTGTTCAACTATGCCGTCGGCTCACTCATATGCCGTCACCGACGGAAAAGCCTGCTGGTCTTCGGTGTCGGCGTGAACCTTTTGGCGCTCGCTTACTACAAGTACGCGGCTTTTTTCGTCACGACGCTGAACGGGGTATCGGGCGCCGGTTTTGCCGTGCCGCATATCGTACTTCCGCTCGCCATATCATTTTTCACCTTCACGCAGATAGCATATCTCGCTGATATGTACATGGAGCGCGAATATTTCGCCGCGTCTCGCGGGGGGGGGGGGGGGGGGGGGGCTTTTTACTCCCGCATTAAATTCAATTTTTTTTTTTGTCTCCATATAAAATTTTACTAAACCACGAAACCATTAGAAAACCACTAT
>BOCB01000030.1 GCA_026002695.1 Synergistales bacterium | reverse complement strand
TATGAACCTCGCGTACAGTGCCGGAAGGTACGGCGGGGAAAGCGACTATATAAACTGCCCGATGGACAGGACGCAGTACGAGGCGTTTCAGTTCGCTCTCACCTCCGCTGAAAGGACTCCGATTCATGCGCATGAACAAGAGGACAGCGCGCAAAAATCCAAGGCAAAAAAATATTTCGAGGGCTGCCTTCCGGTCGAGGTGATGGCAGATCGCGGCGTTGACGTTCTGCGATACGGCCCCATGCGCCCCGTAGGTCTGCCCGACCCGGCGACGGGCCGCGAACCCTACGCCGTCGTTCAGCTCAGGCGGGATAACGCCGACGGCACACTCTATAACATGGTCGGTTTTCAGACGAACCTGCGATGGCCGGAGCAGGAGAGGGTGTTCCGCATGATACCGGCGCTGCGCGAGGCTGATTTTGCGCGAAAGGGCGTCATGCACGAAAACGCCTTCGTCTGCGCTCCAAAGGTATTGGACAGATTCATGCGCCCTCTGTCGGACGGGAAACCGGCGCGGGAGGATTTATTTCTCGCCGGGCAGATAACGGGCGTCGAGGGCTATGTCGAGAGCACGGCGTCGGGTTTGGTCGCCGCGCTGAATATGTACGCGCTTCTGTACGGGCTGGATATGCCGGAGTGGCCGCCTGAGACGGCGATAGGCTCACTGCTGCGCTACCTGATGACGGCGGAGGCGGATTCATTTCAGCCTATGAACGTAAACCTCGGAATATTCCCTCCGCTCGAGGCGAGAGACGCCTCCGGCAAGAGAAAGAAACTCAGCAAGCCCGAACGCTGCCAACTCTACGGAGTACGCTCAACGGAGACGCTCGAAAATTTCATCAATTCCTCCATTTTCCCCCGGTAATGATTTCGCGGCAAGCCCGCCGCGAAGAAGCCGGCGCGGAAATAAAGCCGCGGGTTCGGCCCCGCGCGCAAAGACCGAATACCGCCAGCGAGCTATACGTTTAGAAGCTCAATTATGTAAATGCTGATTTATTGTTAGAAGCCTAAAGGGTGAAGATAAAAAAACCTGACCGGCTCTGCATCTCGAAACGGCTAAATCCAATTTCGGCTAATTAATCAGCGCTTACTTATTTTTTATTGGCAGATGTTTTCAAAACAGCCTTTAAACCACTGAATTATCCATTAGAATTTCATTTGGCATGACAGTGGGGTGGACGCCGCCGAGAATCACGATAGAATCTCTGTTTGCTTCTTTACTTGCTTTAGCTAACACCAAACCTGCGTTAATTTGCGGGGTTGTCGAAGTAATGCCGAGGTAATCAATTTTTTGAGATTTAATAAATTGTATATCATCTTCAAAGCTATTTTGTTCGGCCATGAAATCCTTTATTGAGACCGGAAAAGAATGTTGTTCTAATGTCGCGGCCAACCACGCCAGGCCCAACGGCGGCATGATGGACGATATGGAATCCCAAACACTGCCCTCGACAGGCAGCCAATTAGGATTGACTAATAAAGTTTTAGGCTTCTCTTCTCTTCTCTTCTCTTCTCTTCTCTCAAAAGAATCATCCTCCCCTTCAGCGGCTATTTTAAATATCCGCTGAGTCCGTATTATAATCAGATAACGCTTAGACTGCAATAGCCATTTCAAGTTGATCCATAGTTTTGCAATCAAGGTAAGCGCCGGTCAGGTTTTTATCGTTACCCTTTAGGCTCCTAACAATAAATCAGCATTTACCAAGATCAAGTTTTGAAAAACAAATCAGAGCTTTCCTTAATATCAACAATGGATGCTATAATAATGCTATAATGATACTATGAATGAGCGTAAAGGCAGTCGGTATTTTAAGTATAAACTTAGCATTACTCTATAAAATATGTGTTTAGGAGCGAGACATGGATAATATAGGGAACGAGCTTGAGTCTTTCGTAATCGTTCATGGTTATGTAGACGCAAAGAACGAGAGTGACGACAATGTCAGAGGGTCATTTCTCGCGGTTGCTTCGCGTCGCCATATCAAGTATATCAGCGTTGTCTTTGGTCTCGGCGCGGAATCTCAGTCGGAGCACTGGAAGGAACTGCTCGCCAGTCACCTGAGGGCCAAAGAGAGCTCCGACAGGAACATTCGTGACACTCAGTACGAGCGGGAGCTTGAACGTTTTCTCCGCGACGGCGCCGAGCTCAACTTAATAGCCAGAAACTTGAACACCAAACCGGCCGAACAGGCGGTATCGCGATATTGTTCCGACGCGCTCAAATTAAAGGCCGTTTGCTTCATCAATTTCGTTGCCGCCACAAGCGAGGATTTAGAAGCGTTCAATATGCCGGGCGGCGAATCCTCCAAGCCGGAGGCCGAGAAGAAGGGCAGCGAGCTGTTGGAGACAAACGCCGCCGGCGACGGCGCTGAAATGGACTATGATGGCCTGCCGGAGGAAAGCAAGGATATATTCATAAAATGCGATCCGATTTTGGATCCGGTATTCGGCGTCGCAATGAACGAGCTCCGAACCGACGACTTGGTTTACGCCCAGCTGCGCCCGGATTCCGTCTTTTACAAACTGATCTCAGGCACGAATCCGAGCTTCGACGGCACGATTACCGCGACCGTGACGAATATGCTGGTGAACGAATACGGTACCTCCATCATCAGCCTTACTCTCGCCGAGGGCGTGGTAGGCGTAATGAAATTGTCAGGCAAGGTGAAGATAAGAGCCGCGGCGCCGCTGAAACCGAGCGGCAAACGGACCAAGGGCAAGTTCGCGCAGACCAATATTCCACCTGAGTTGGTACTTGGCGGCGCCGCTTTGCTCCTCATTGCGTCGGCAGGGCTGCTTATTTATTATCTGCTGTCACTGTGACGGTTCACCGTAAGGTTGGGGGGCAATAAAACATGGACAACGACGAATTTCTCATAGCAAAAGGGGTAATTGACGGCAAGGACAAGACCCTGAGCTCCATCTGCGGGGCGTTTATCTGCGTATCGTCAACCTCTAAGCAGTACCCCGCGCGGACGCGTTTCATGCGCTCGAAACTGCCGCCGGAAGCGCCGGTCTCCGATGTGCTCGCCGTGATTGCGCAGGAGCGCGCCGCGGATGAAGACAATCTCCTAACCTACTGCGAAAACGCCTTAAAGGATTATGTGGATATAAATCGCCTGTTCCTCGCGTGGAAGGAGCGCGAAGAAATCGACGCAAAGGCGGCGGAGCGCAAGATAAGGGATTTGTTTTCCGAGAGATTCGAGATATCCGTCATGACGTTCTTGGAACTGAGCAAGGTGACCGAATCCGAGCTCGTGGAGAGACTGCCGTTCATGGAGGACGTTCTGGAGCTTGAGCGCGAACAACGCGCCAAGGCCGAGGCAAAAGCGAACGAGGACGACGAGGACGAGGAGGATGATATCGGCGAAACCGAGGAGAAATCCAACGAGATGTTCATCCGCTGCGCGCCGATAACCGACCCGGTAACCGGAATTGCCCCCATTGACATCTCGCCGGGGGACGTTGTTATATGCCTGTTGCAGCGGGAATCCTCCTACTATAATACATTCGAAAAAAACATCCCCGGTTTCGACGGGACGCTTCCGGGTACGGTCAAGAAGGTATCTCCTAAAGGACTCGGCAAGACATCCGTGGTTCTCACCCTTTCGGAGGGGGTGTCGGGCATAATGTCGGTCTCTAACAGCGTCCGAATGAAAGCGGCCGGCAAAGGCAGGAATACTGCCGCCGCTTCCCGGCATTCGCAGCAGCCCTCTTCAATGGCGTCGATAAGCGTCGGTATTTTCTCGCTGTGCGTGATAATATTAATAATCGTGTTTTTTATGTAAGAAAAAGCTGAACCGGCGGCCGAGACGGTCCCCTCCGCCAAAGCGAAATCGGGAGGGAACGCGGAAGACCGGTTTTATTGGAAGCCTAAAGGGTAAATATAAACACCGAACGGACGACTCGTGCGGTCGCCCATAAAGCGGCAAAATCGGGAGGGAACACGATGGCACGGGCAAAGGACAAGCCTCTCAAGGCCAAGGGAAAATCCGTCAAGGAGATTAAGAAGGAACTGGATGAGCTCGCGGCGCTTCTGAGCGAGAAAAAGGCGCTGCTTAACAAGCAGCTGCGCGAACGTGACATGAGGCGGAAGATGATAATCGGCGCGTTCGTGATGTCGGATAACGATGTCTGCAAGCACTTCTTGGCAAGTATGCTGTCGAGCAAGGTATTTGACCAGTTCGTCTCATCTAAGGATAAGGATCTCTTCTGGCCGTCAATAATCGACGATATCGACGAGGATGTCGATTTCGAGCAGGAAGACGATGAGGAAGAAGAAGAAGACGACGACGAGCAATCGGATATTGACGATGACGTTAATTTCGACGAGGAAGAAGACGACTTGGGCGAAGAAGCCATAATCGACGAGACCCCGGTGAGAAGATATGTTGAATAACGTATATTCCATGATTCTGGCGGGCGGGAGCGGCACACGCCTCTGGCCTCTCTCCCGCGAGGAGATGCCGAAGCAGTTTTTATCCGTTTGCGGAGACTCCATGACGCTCTTGCAGCGCACGCTTCTCCGCGCCTCGAAGGTAAGCGCGCCCGGGCGCCTCTGCGTGATAGCCTCCCGTAAGTGGAGGCCGCTCGTAACCAATCAGCTCGCGCCCCTCAAAATAAGCGGGGATTGCGTAATAGACGAGCCGGAAGGCAGAAACACCGCCCCCGCCGTGGCTCTCGGGATAGTGAGTCTGCTTGGAAGGGGCGCGTCCTATGACGACGTGGTTGTCGTCTGTCCGAGCGACCACCTGATACGCGACGAAGCGCGCTTCGCTGAGGCGGTCAGGACGGCGGAGGGCGCGGCGAAATCAGGCAATATCGTAACGTTTGGCATAAAGCCCGCGCGCCCCGACACAGGCTTCGGCTATATCAGAACGGTGAGTTCCGGAAGCGGCTGGCTCATAGCGGAGGAGTTCGTCGAGAAACCGGACGAGGCGGCGGCGAAGGCGTATATCGAGCAGGGCGCTTATTACTGGAACGGAGGGATATTTTGTTTCCGCGTGTCGGACATGATCACGGCCTATCGCGAGCACTTTCCTGAAGGCGCCGCGATATTTGACGCCGCTCCCGAGGATATTATTTCGTGCTTCCGCTCCATTCCCAAACAATCAATAGACTACGCCATCATGGAGAAGGCGAGGAACATCGTCTGCGTCCCTCTTGACGCCGGATGGTCGGACGTCGGCTCGTGGGACGCCGTCTACGAGAACTCCGGGAAGGACTCGGACGGCAACGCCGTTTCGGATTGCGCTGTCATACGCGGATGTCAGGACAACCTCGTTGTCGGGTGTGACAGGCTGATATGCGGCGTAGACCTTGACTCCATGATAGTGGTCGATACGCCGGACGCGCTCTTCATAGCGCCGCGCGGTTCGTCGCATCGCGTGCGCGGCGTGGTGCGCGAGCTCGCCGACGCCGGGCGCGAGGAGGTAATGGAGTCCCCGCAGAGCGCGCGTCCGTGGGGCACTTACAAAGTGCTGTCGAAGGGCGAGCGCCACAAGATAAAGAAAATAGAGGTTCTCCCCGGGGAACGCCTGTCCTTGCAGTATCACATCCACCGCTCCGAGCACTGGGTTGTCGTGAAGGGCGCGGCGTTAGTTACGGTTCGCGGCATGGACGGCTCCGACGCCGAGGAGTTTCTGATACATGAGGGGGAAAGTTTCTTCGTCCCGAAGGGCAAGCTCCACAGGTTGGAAAACCCCGGCAAGATACCCTTGGAGATAATCGAGGTTCAAATAGGCGAATACGTGGGAGAGGACGACATAACGAGGGTGACGGACGATTACGACAGGGCGTAGGAGGGTCATCATGGAAAAAAAGAATCGCTGCCGGGACAGCCGGGCGGGGAGGTAAAATTCAAAGGGAGGTTTCAAAATGGAAAAAATTCTCGTGAACGGCGTTACTCAGCTCAAATTCGATATGCTTCAAGCCGCGGCTCTCGGCGCTATTATGTACTACTTCGGCGTTTGGGTGCGATCAAAGGTACCGTGGCTCGTCAAGCTCTCCATACCGGCTCCGGCCGTGGGGGGACTCTTTGTCGCTGCGGCGGCGGCAATTTTGCAGGCGAACGGAATCGTCCAGTTTGCCTTTGATAACACTCTGCAATCGGTGTTCATGGTCTGCTTCTTCTGTACTGTCGGCCTAAACGCAAGCTACAAATTGGTTCTTAAGGGAGGGCTGATGGTCGCGGGATTCTGGGTGGTCTCGGCCTTAGTATCGGGATTGCAAAACGCGATAGGCATACCAATCGCCGCGAGTTTCGGCCTTGACCCGCTTATGGGCATCATCGGCGGTTCCATACCCATGATCGGCGGGCTCGGGACAGCCGCCGCTTTCGGAGCCTTATTCGAGGACGAGTACGCGGTCTCCGGTGCATTGAGCGCGGCAATCGCCTGCGCCACATTCGGCATGATAGCGGGCTCCGTCGTCGGCGGCCCCTTGGGCGAGTGGCTTATCAAAAAACACAAGCTCAAAACGCCGAATGATATGAAGCAGAGCGTACTCACAGGCGCGTCGGGGGAACTCGTCAACGCCCGGGCGGACGCGGTGTTGGAAGAGGTCGGCGAAACAGCAAAAGAGGCTGTGCCCACAGATATAGTGAATAACGACGACGAGGACAAAGTTTCCGGCCCTCACCTGATGATAAACATCGCCTGGGTGCTTATCGCGGCGGGGTTCGGTTCCGCCGTGAGTTATTATCTCAAGAAGGCCGGCATCACGCTGCCCTCCTATCTTGGCGCAATGATGGTCGCGATTCTGATACGGAACATCGGGGACAAGACCGACTGGTACGCCGTCGATTCCAAATGTATCGGAATGATCGGCGACATCTCTTTAGCGCTGTTCATCACAATGGCGATCAACTCGCTGCAGTTATGGCAGCTCACGAACCTTGCTCTCCCGCTTGTCATCATGATGGCGGCGCAAGTGGTTCTGATTCTGCTCATAGCCTACTTTCTGGTTTTTATGCTATTTGGCAAAAACTACGATTCAGCCGTCATGGCGAGCGGGCTGTGCGGTTTCGGCCTTGGCGCGACGCCGAACGCCTTAGTTTGTATGAAGGCCATCACCGATAAGTACGGTTACTCCGAAAAAGCCTTTTTCGTAGTGCCGATAGTCGGCGCGTTTCTCGTGGATATCTCCAACGCCGCCGTCATCACAATCATGGCCGGGTTTTTCCGGTAGCTTGGGTCGGAGGGTATCATGCGAAATAAACTCATCTGGGCTTTTATAATCGCGATTTTTCTGTTTCTGACCGGAATATCGGTCTGGAGACGAGGCGACGCGCTCCCCTCGCGGATACGGATCGCCACGGGAGGAACGGCCGGGGTTTACCATTCCTACGGCGCCGCGCTCGCCGGAGTTATTAAGGACAACATGGGAGTTCCCGCGGACGCGCTTACAAGCGGAGGGGCGATAGAGAACATCCGTCTCCTCAGAGATGGGAAGGCGGAACTCGCCTTTGTGCAAAACGATATTATGACCTACGCTTACGATGGAACCAATATCTTTTCCACCGAGGAAGCGTTCAAAGGTTTTTACGCCATAGCGGGGCTTTATCCGGAGGTTTGTCAGATCGTCGCGCGCAAAGACATAAGCGGCATTCAAGACCTTAAGGGCAAGAGCGTTTCTCTCGGCGACCGGGGCGGCGGCACGGAGCTGAACGCCCTCCAGATTCTCGCTTCCTACGGGCTCTCCGAGGCCGACGTTGAGGCTGACTACCTGGGCTTCAGCGCGTCGGTGGAGGCATTCAGGGAGGGACGTCTCGACGCGTTTTTCTGCACGGCGGGAGTTCCTACCCCGGCCATCACTGACCTGGCAAAATCAGGCGAAATTCATCTCCTGAGCGTAGGCGAGGCTCACGCCCGCGCTCTCATCTCGGAATATCCGTTCTACACGAGGCAAGCGGTAGGCGCCGGCGTTTACCCCGGTATGGACGAAGGCGCCGAAACCGTAGCGGTGCAAGCGACGCTCGCCGTGAGCGGCAAGCTCGGCGAAGACGCCGTGTTCGAGATAACCAGAGTCCTTTTCGAGAATAAAGACAAAATTGCCGAGGCCTGCGAGGAAGGCGGCAGCCTGAATCGCGAGACAGCAACGAACGGTATCCTCATTCCGCTGCACCCCGGCGCGGAGAAATATCTTCTGCGCTGAAACGGGCGCATATGAAGAAACTAAGCGACCGACACGGAGGGCGGGGGCGAAAAGCCCCCGCTGTTTTTTACGTTATAAAGACGCCGAAACGATTTCCTGCGCTTCTTCCTGTATTTCCCTCAGGTGTTCCTCGCTCTTGAAGCTCTCGGCGTAAATTTTGTACACGTCCTCCGTCCCCGACGGGCGCGCGGCGAACCAGCCGTTTTCCGTCGTAACCTTCAGGCCGTCGATCGGCTGATTGTTGCCGGGCGCTTTCGTCAGCAGCGCCGTTATATCCTCGCCGGCCAGCCTCTTCGCTTTTACGTCGGAGGGCGAGAGCTTCTTCAACTTCGCCTTCTGCTCCGGCGTGGCCGCGGCGTCCATGCGCTGATAGAACGGCTTGCCGAATTTGTCGGTTAGCTCACTGTAGCGCTTCGACGGGGATTTGCCAGTAACGGCGAGTATCTCGGCGGAGAGCAAGTCCATGATGAAGCCGTCCTTGTCGGTCGTCCATACCGTGCCGTCCTTTCTGAGGAACGACGCGCCCGCGCTCTCCTCGCCCCCGAAGCCGAACGAGCCGTCCAACAACCCCTCTACGAACCATTTGAAGCCGACCGGAACCTCGCAGACGCGGCGGCCGATCGCGGCGGCGGCCCTGTCGATGATGGAGCTCGATACGAGCGTCTTGCCTATCCACGCGTCCTTTCCCCACTTCGGCCTGTGCGTCATAAGGTAATCGGCGGCGACGGCGAGGTACGCGTTGGGGTTCATAAGGCCGTCGCTCGTTACGATGCCATGCCGGTCGTAGTCGGTGTCGTTGCCGAACGATATGTCGTAGTCGTCCTTATAGGCGAGCAGTCCCGCCATCGCGTAAGGCGACGAGCAGTCCATGCGTATCTTGCCGTCCCAGTCGAGCGACATGAAGGAGAACGTCTGATCGACGTACTTGTTCACGATGTTCAAATCGAGTTTGTACAGCTCCGCTATCGGCTCCCAGAACGCCACGCCGGAGCCGCCCATCGGGTCGACGCCGATGTGAAGCCCCGCCGAGCGTATGGCCTCCACGTCGATTATATTGGCAAGGTCCTTTACGTATGGCGTTATGTAGTCGCGGAACTTCGTTCCGTCCGAGGACAGCGCGCGATCGAAGGATATTCTCTTTACGCCGCGGCATCCGTCCTTTATGAGAGCGTTTGCCCGCTGCTGTATCTTTATCGTCGTCTCGGGAGAAGCGGGGCCTCCGGACGGGGGGTTGTACTTGATGCCGCCGTCCTCCGGCGGGTTGTGCGACGGCGTTATGACGATGCCGTCGGCCCGCGAGTCCTTGTGCGAGCTGTTCCACGTAAGTATGGCGTGAGATATGACTGGGGTCGGCGTGTAGCCGAAGCCGTCCTGCACGCGGAGCTGCACGTCATTTGCCGCGAAGACCTCTATCGCGGTGCGGATTGCGGGCTCCGAGAGCGCGTGAGTGTCCATGCCGATGAAAAGCGGCCCCGTTATCCCGCTCTCGCGCCGCAGCTCGGCAGTGGCCTGACATACGGCCATGATGTGCGCCTCGTTGAAGCTGTGCCTGAACGACGAGCCCCTGTGCCCCGACGTGCCGAACGCCACGGCCTGCGCGCCGTTTTCGGCGTCGGGCGTCTCGGTGTAATAAGCGGATATGAGGCGCGGCACATTTACGAGCGCCTCCTTCGGCGCGATTTTTCCGGCCATATCTGAAATCTTCATTACATTATCAGCTCCCTCACAAATTTTTATGGTTTCGCTGCTGTCTCATCAAACTCTATATCCGTAGTCTCAAAGCAAAAATCGACTGCGGATGATTTCTAAAATTTCCGGCCTCAAGGTTGCGAATACACACAGGCAGTCCTTACAAAGAATCCACTCCCTGCGATTGAGGTTAATCCATGATTTTTCTTTTATGCTTCCGGAAGACACGTCAACATTTCCGGGATTCAGCGGGTAAGCCCACCACTGTTTTAATTCAGTTGTCGTGATCTTTGCTCCAAGAAATTGCGAGGCGCTTAGATCAACAGTCAGAACCAGACAAGGGCGTTTTTTTACACGCGATCGATCTTCCTCAAACGGAAACGGGGCAAAGACAATATCACCGGCAGCCGGTAAGAATGGCATGACGCTCTCTCTGAGAAATATTTTCTAAAAAATACCGCTTTTCCTCATCGACAGATTCAAAGTATGGCTGATACTCGTCTTCTTCGTCTGACGCCCAGAAGAGGGATGAAAAATAAGTCTCTATTTTATCGACGGTTATAACCTGATTCCGAGCAGTCTCTTGATAGGGGGGGTCGGAGTGAGTGGCGTCGCTCAACGAAAAAGCGCTCATCGTCCCCTTTTCTTTCACGACAGATGAAACTAAATTTTGAAACTCTTCCGGTATGACAACATTCGGCGGAGGAAGAATAGATTTTCCCCCATATTTTTTGTATGCGCTGTATACAGACGGCACAACCGGCCCATGAGTCCACGCCTCTATATCATCCTCAAACAGTTTAATCGAAGTCATTCCAAGACTGTACCCCTGTAAATAGTACAAAATCTTTTGAAGCTGCATCGGAGAAACAGTGATTCGCTGCGCCGATGCTTCCGCCAGGATCCAATTAGCAACCTCTTTCGCGGAATAAGCGGACATGACATATACCTCCTCAATATTCACTTTAGCCATATTATCAACTCCCTCAAAAATATCTTATCAGGTTTAACGCAAAACACAACACAAATCTTTTGACTTGAAATGCGGTCGAGACTGCGGTGTAATTTTACAAACTCCATAGGTCAGTCCGCGTGTTTGATGTTGAGAGACTTATACCTTTCCATACCCTCAAGTATAGCGTCGTTCGGCTCCGGCGGGTTTAACAGGGTTTCGACAAACTCAGCCATTTTAGCCTTGCGCCCGATGGGTGAAAATCGGAACACGGGCGGCATTCTGCCGCCCGTTTCCCCTTTTCCCACACTGCGGCTTCTTATCATAATAATAAGGTAAACTCTATTTTTGATCTTTCGCAAAATTAAAGCGCGCCCTTATTCCCGGGCGCGCTTTTTTATTTATTAAAACATCCTTGTCTTTTGCCGATGTCGGCTTCCCTGCCGGCGTACCATGTCTTCAAGACATCCTTGTCTTCTGCCGATACCGGCTTCCCTGCCGGTGTACCCAATAAACGATTTTTATCGCGCCGATTTTTACGCTATACCGTCTCGGCCAGCCTCGTAAGGCGAAATTCCTCTATCATCTTGGGCACTTTGTCCGGAGAGACCAGGCTCGTCGTCTCATGCCCGCCGTCCGTCATCGAGACTTCAAAAACATCGTCCGCTTCTATGTACTCTATACGGAGGCTGCGTGTAGACTTCTCGGAAAGCCTCTCGGCCGCCTTCATCGCTTCTCTCATGCAGCCGTCGAACGATTCAGGCTTTCCGATCATCCGCGAACCGGTGGCGTCCCTGTTGCCGGACGATAACTCACGCACCGCTTCACTGCCGAATGATCTTTTGCTCCAGCCCTGATCGTTCATCTCCCCAATCTTCATCAAATTCACCACCTTTTTATTGAAAAAACCGCCCTCACATCCATGTGATCCGTATTCCCTCTCGGACATCCTTGTCCGGGGCGGCTTTAATCACCGCTTTATTTATATGGGAAGGCTGATTTATTGCTCATCAGCGCTTCCCTATAGCGCTTTTTGATTTGCCCGAAGACCGATTTATCGTCAGCGGCCTAAAGGGCGGGGATAAAACCCCTTACCTCAGGAGAGAGAGGATGTTCTGCGGGAGCTGGTTCGCCTGCGCCATCATCGAGGTGCCGGCCTGGCTCAGGATGTTCAGCCTCGTGAAGTTCATCATCTCTTTCGCCATGTCGACGTCGCGTATGCGGCTCTCGGAGGTCTTCAGGTTCGTCGAGGATGTCGTCAGGTTGTTGATCGTGTGCTCCAGCCTGTTCTGGTAAGCGCCGAGGCGCGCGCGCTGGCTCGATACCTTGCCTATCGCGGTGTCGAGTATCGTGATGCTGCGTCCGGCGGAGACCCTGTCGGTTACGATTATGCTCGATATGCCGAGGGCGAGCGCGCTCATGTTGCCTAAGCTGACCGCCATGTCCTCACTCTCGTTAGCGCCGATCTGGAAGACCGTGGTGTTATCCGCAAGGTGGACGATGGTGGAGTATTCCTTCTCGGAGGCCTTCAGGTCGAACTTCATGGTATTCGCGTTCCACGTAACCTCGATGTCGGCCATCTGGTCGAAGATGACGTCGACGTTCGGGTTCACCACGCCGATGAGCTTGTTTCCGCTGATCTTCATGCTCGAGGCGACCGTGTTGCCGTTGTGCGCGTCGTATACCGCCACGCGGAAGTCGTTCTCCTTCGCTTCCTGTATCACGTTGAGCGAGAAGGCCTTGATTATGTCCTCGTCGCCGGAGACATTTATCCTGCCGTTCGCACCGGGGATGAGGCTCTGGATGACGAACGTGCCCGCTACGGACACCGGCTTGTTCTGATTGGTGTCCGCCACCTCTTTCTCGACGAACTTCACAAAGTTGCTCGTGTTGTTGATGGCGTACTGACCCTGGCCGAGGCCGAAGGCGACGGCGTCGTTCAGCTTCTTACGGACGTCCTCGAGGGTGTCGGTCGAGTATATCGTGATGCCGGTCTTTGTGCCGTCGCCCTGCACCAACTGGAGCGTCTTGGGGTCGTCGAGCATGAACTTGCCGTTGGCGTCCCAGAACTTATCGAGGTCGCGGAGCTTCACGTCGCCCTTGGCGACCTGCCCGATGTACGCCGCCTCGAACGTCGCGCCGGCAACAACGCCGCCTGTGATCTGATGTAATTTGTTGTCGAACTTCACCACTACGTCGCCGTCGTAGGACGCGCCGTTTGACGTGTTGAGGTAGAACTGCCTGAAGTGTATCTCCTTGTCATGCACGGCGCTGGCCGCGAGACCGAAAACCCCATTCTGAAGGCTCGCGGGCGCCCCGCTCTTTGGCCATGTATACTCCCAGCTGCTGTTCAAATTGGCGCTTATCGCTACGCCTATGGTTGCGCCGCCAGTAACGGTGGCAGCCTTGTTCAGGACGAACTTGTCGCCGACGGTGAACGATTTTGCCGCGCTTGCTTTATTCAGCCTCAGATAGTTCGCGCCGGCGCTGTTGTCTATGGCCAAGCCGAGCCCTTTGTACCCGGTGCCGAGGCCGTATGCCGTGGAGACTGTTATCGTGTCGCTGTAGCTGTGCATCGTGCCGTCGGTCTCGAGCACGAACGACTGAACGCGGAGGGTTATGCTGCTGGAGCCGCTCGTCTCGTTCTTGGCGATGACCTCGAACAGGATGTTGAAGTTCGCGGTGTTGCCCGCTCCCAGAAAGGCAGCGTCGGCGGCGCTCCAATCAGCGATCTTGGTACCTGTAAACAGGGCGCTTATTGTATTTGTGCCCGGAGCGTTTTGTACATAGCTGACGATCTTTTTGGCCATATTACCGCCGGCAAAGGCGGTGGCGGCGGAATTCAGCAACACGTTGTACTTGCCCGCCGGCAGGCCGTCGACGCGGACGTCCACAACCCCCAAATCCTTCCTCAGCGAGACGTTCATGATGACGTTCGGGTGCTTGATCTTGAAGATGTCGCTCTTCTGTATCTCCGCCTGACCGGGGAGCGCGTCCACGGTTATCCTGAAGTTGCCCTCGACCGACTTCTTCTGGCCGAACCGGTCGATTTCGCGCAGGCCGCCGTTCACTATGGCCTTCGTCTTGAGGTTGTCGGACGACCAGAGAACCGCCGCCGAACCGTCGAGGAGCTGCTTCTTGTTGAACTGGGTCGTCGTGGAGATGCGGTCTATTTCTTCCTTGAGCTGATCTATTTCGAGCTGTATGTAGCCGCGGTCCTCCTGAGTGAGGGTGTCGTTCGCGGCCTGTACGGAGAGCTCCCTCATCCTCTGGAGGATGGAGTGCGTCTCGGAAAGCGCGCCTTCAGCCGTCTGAATCATGCTGATGCCGTCCTGGGCGTTCGAAGTAGCCTGATCCAAGCCGCGATACTGCGCGCGCATCTTCTCGGAGATGGCGAGCCCCGCCGCGTCGTCGGAGGCGCCGTTGATACGCAAGCCTGTGGACAGCTTCTGGATAGCCTTCTGAAGGGCACTGTTAGTCTGGGTAAGAGCATTGTAAGAAACGATAGCCGGTACGTTGGTATTGATACGCATTGTTCACAACCTCCTTGTTGTGTGAGGGCATTTTGCCCAAGTTAGTTCGGGAGCTTCCATGCTCCCGGGAGCTTGTAGCAGGGACGACCCTCATGGTCGCCCGGCAGCTCCGGCCTAAAAACCCCAAAAAACGATTGTCAGTTGCCTGAAACCAAGAATCCTAAAACCCGAACCCTTAAAAACACACCGCATCCCACGCGCCGAAAACCAAACTCCGAAGAGCGATTTATCGTTAGAAGCCTGAAGGGCAAAGACAAAACCCAGCCGACTCCGGCGCAACCCAAGCGCGTAAATGGCAAAAACACAAAAACATAAAAGCGCACCATACGCACCAACGACAATATATAATTTATAAAACTAAGGCGAAATATAGATAGGCAGATTTTTTCTCATTTCTCTCACAACCTCCTTGTTGTGTTTGAAAGTTTATCAAACTGCCTCGGCATCCTTGCCTCAGCCACGTCATTGATTTAACGTGAGGTTAATGATACAACCTTCTCGGAGAATGTCAAGCGTTTTTTGAAAAGTTTTTGAAAAATCATTTCGCGGATGAGAATATACGCCGTTATGAAGTAGATTGGATATGGTGAAATCGGGTAGGAGACCACCCATTATTTGAGCGGTCGTCCTCCCACACCACCGTGCGTACCGTTCGGTACACGGCGGTTCAATGGCTTAGGCGCAGCGTCTCGTATCTTTGGGATATGTCATCATACCCCAATCTTGCGAGGCGTTCGTTTGTTAATGACGTCGTTAGTATCCAACTTCCTGCTACCCGCCAATAGCCGAGCCGAGTATTGGCCCATTGCCGCGCTTGTTCTGCTCTCACTCCAAGCTTAACAAGGTTGTCCTTACGTGCTTTTATGCGTTTCCACTGTTTCCGGTAGATTTGACGTATCCTACGGCGTATCCGTTGGTTCCTTTCCTCCATCAACTGTTTCATATCGGATATGCCGTAATACCCTATCCGGCCTGTGGTGTATTCTTTTAGCTTTCTGAGTATTACAGGAATTGTTTTACCTTGTTTGCGGCTCGTCAGTTCGCGTATCCTGTTTGAGAAACTCTTGACACTCTTCTCGTGAGGGCGTATCCAGGACATCTTTCCTCTTCTATGGCACATAGAAAAGCCCGGGAATTTGAGCTTGAGCGGACTGCCTGCTTGGCTCTTTTCGCGGTTTACCTTGAGTTTCATTTTTCCCTCAAGATATTGGGTACTACTCCTCATCACCCGCTCGGCGGCTTTTAACGTATATATTGCAGTCGTCCGCATACCTTACGAACTTATGACCTCTCACTTCCGGCATTCGGTCAAACTTCGTCAGATATATATTGCTCAGAAGCGGCGAGAGATTCCCTGCTCTCTTAACATCGCTTCACCTCCTTGCGTTTCAAGAATTACCATTGTTCAGCCCTTCCCGCGAGTCTGCTAAACCGGACAATTTCATGTTTAGGACAGCCGGTTTCTTGTGTATCCGCCTTTCGGCTTTGCGGCAAATAACCGCCGGTCCGTGCTTTCCCTACCCTTGCTTAGTGTTTACCCTCGGTACTATGGCTTCTGCTGACTTCTCACAATTCAGTCGTACATCGCTGTACGGGTTCGGTCTGTGTCAGACTCAGTCTGTCACTTACCGCCTTGTGAGACCTCCCCGGGTAAGAGCGACAACTTTCCCCTCATCTATCTGCCGCATCTACACCACGGAGTTCGGGCAGTATAGGACTTCGCTTTGTCCGGCAAGCTCGTCCGCTCCGTAAATGCCTTATATGTGGTTTCTGTTCGTCAGGCCGAGGGTTTGCCTCCGACTTCCTTCAGATTCCACCTCACGATGGACACCCTTGTCTTTGGCTAACAGTTCCTACTGCCAAGTCTGTAGCGGACTCTCACCGCCAAGTTGTTGCCCATGCCGGGCGCACTGAAAAACGGGCGACCGATGGCGGTCGCCCCCTATGACGCGCGTTCGTTTCGGTTCGGCAGAGGCGGCCCATTGGCCGCCCGTTCCGTCTTACAGCTCCTCGAAGGACATGTAATCCATGAAGAAGTCCTGGAAATCTTTGTGAGCGGACAGCAGAACTTCCGTCGCTCTTTCGGCAAGCGCCTTCGCGTCCTCCATCAGCCCAAGATCGCGGCATACCATAGCGCAGCCGCCCAGAGAGGTGTTCCCGATGGGACGTGTTTTTTGAGCCAGCTCGGCGGGAAGCAGTCCGATGGCTACCGCGCTCGAGAGGCGCAGTTTCTGTCCGAAGCCTCCGGCAAGGTAGACGACGTCCACCTGAGGAATTGTCAGCCCTGCCTCGGAGATCAGGATTTCAACGCCTGCCCTGACCGCTGATTTGGCGAGCTGGACTTCCCGAACATCCTTCTGAGTGAAGAGTATCTTCTTTCCGGCGGCACCCTCGGCGAGAACTACGCCGTCTTTGGCGAAATCACCGCCCATGCGCCCTGACTCATCTATAAACTCTCCGCTCAACATACAGGCAGTAGCGTCGAGAACGCCGGAGCCGCAAATGCCGACAGGGCTTGCCTTGTCGATGGTCTCGTATGTGAATTTGCCGTCCTTGAGGTCGAGCAGGCTGATTGCCCCGGGAATGCTTCCCGTCCCGAAGGTGATGCCCCCCCCCTCGAAAGCCGGACCCGCCGCGGTGGAGCAGCACCAAGTTTTGTCGCCCGACCACAGCATCATCTCGCCGTTTGTCCCCATGTCTATAAGCAAAACAGTCTCGTCCTTATCCCGGCACGCAAGATACCCCGCGGTGATGTCCCCGCCGACATAAGCGGACGTCCACGGCACGAGGTAGACGGGGCAATTCGCGTCGTCTCCTCCGAAGGTCTCGGCGTAGCTGTACCGCTCTTTGCGCGAAAACTCAGGCTCAAAGGGAAACTGCCCCAGAGATTCGCATGAAAGCCCGAGCAGGAGATACATCATCGTGGTGTTGCCGGCGATACATATGTACTCCAAGGCTTCGCAGCCTATGCCGGCGTCCTCGCACAGAGCTTTCAGAGAGGACGTAAGCCCCGATCGTATCGCGTGCGTCAATGCCTCTAAGCCGCCCTGTCCGGCGTGCTGGATTCGTGAGACCACATCCGCCCCATACTGCCTCTGTCCGTTCAGGAAGGATCGCGTCCTGGCGATCTGACCGCTGTCCGCGTCGATAAGCTGGAGCACCACCGTAGTGGTTCCGATATCCACCGCGACGCACGGGTGCTTCAGTTTGCCGTCGAAATGAGCCATGCCGTAGTCTGAGCCGTAATCAGCAAGGATCGCGAAACTCTCCTCGCCGCTTACGATCTCCGCGCACATCCCATCCGTGACCTCAGTCTGGCAGGCGAGCTTTTTCTCCCCCTCGATTATAACCTTGCATTTGCCGCAAGTCCCACGCCCGCCGCAGTTGGCTGCTATAGATACGCCATCCTCCCGCAGGACGTGGAGAAGATTTGCTCCGTCCGCAGCCTCAATATCGCGCTCTTTCCCTGTCGTTATGACTTTTATTTTGGCAGTACCCACAAAACTCACTCCACTCTTAAAAGTTTTTTTAACGAAAGACCTATATTATGCCGCCGAGTTCACCGAGCCCAGTACTCCCTTATCTTTGCTTCGTCGAGATCATGGCCGATAAAGGCGAGAGCGCATTCGATATCCTGAGAGCCGCTTGACGATTCGCCCAGTTCGTCGAGCCGCACGGTGTCAAAGACCGCTTGCAGAACCTTTATCTTGCCGCCGCAGATCACTTTCCCCTTTATGCGGTAAACCTCGCCGAACTCTCCTTTCCTCAAGAGGTTTTCAAGCTCCCGCAGGATATTGTCGTCATATTCCTTAGGCTGTATCGTTATGGTGTCAAAATCCGGGTGGTGCGAGTGTTTATGGTCGTGTTCCTCGTGTTCATGGCCGTGCTCGTGCTCGTGTTCATGGCCGTGCCCGTGATCATGACCGTCGTCATCCTCATCGGCGGTTACGCCAATGCTGCCGCCGTAGTAGAGCGACGCAAAATCTCTGTCACTCAGTTCGCTCCACGGCTTTGCCAAGATATCCGCCCTCTCGTTCAATCCTCTCATGCGCTTCTCAAGCGCTCGCGCGTTGCCTTCGTATAATTGAATTTTGCTCATTACGATCGTGTCCGCATGGGCGACCTGGTTCGCGAAGAAATTACCGGGCACGAACATGGCGTCTTTGAGGTGCGTACTGTCGACTATGGTTATCACGCTGTCGACCTCGCAGTGTTCCTTGAGATACTCATCTTCCAGTACGCTGAGGAATTTTTCGAAGATAAATATTCCGGACGGCTCGAAAACAATGCGATCCGGTGAAAATTTCTTGACGAGATCCCGCAGAGCTTCTTTGATTTTCCCGTGAAGAGTGCAGCAAATGCATCCGCCGACTATGTCCACTGTGTCGAACCCTTGCCGCTTCAGCAAGGCGGAATCCAGACCGACCTCTCCGAACTCGTTGACGACATACGCCGTTTTTTCTCCCGCGCGAATATAATAGTCCAGCAACAAGTTGGAAAACGTAGTTTTCCCGGCGCCTAAAAATCCGGAGATAACGGTGATGCGAACCATGAATACTCTCCTCCTTCAAATGTCATCATTTTTTATATTCAATATAATAACACCAAAGTGTGAATCTGTTACAAGCGAAAAAGCGAAGCTGCGTGAACAATTTCCATGCCGCGCAGCTTCGCTCTTTTATTTACTCACAGAACCATTAGTTAGATGCGGTCTGTTTTATTCTAGTAGGGCAGGTCGTACTTCTTGGGATCGAGCTTGTCGCAATCGGGGAGAACTTGCTCAGCCAGCTCGTCGAGGGTCTTGGGCAGCGAGGCGACTTCGTCGATGAGCT
>BOCB01000029.1 GCA_026002695.1 Synergistales bacterium | reverse complement strand
AATTATATCAAAATCCGGAAGGTTTTGCATTGTTTTTTTGCCTTATTTTCAAAGCTCAATGAGCTACAAATGCCGTCAGTATAAGGGTTTAAGGGCGGTTGAGTGTTGGATTTTGGGGAAACTCAAAAATGCGCTTATGTTGACACAATCGATAAACGCGCGTATAATTACCAAAGTGAGCTTTTAACTTGTGTTCGCTGACATAAATGATGTGGGGCTATGGCGCAGCGGGAGCGCGCTTCCTTGGCATGGAAGAGGTCAGGGGTTCAATTCCCCTTAGCTCCACCAAGAAATAGCAAGGCTTCGGAGGATTTTCTCCGGGCCTTTTTATTTTCGTTTACTCCGTATTTACTCCTATTTCTAAAACTCGTTGATCCGCAAGTTGTCCATCAGCATTCGGTAATCCACTTACCCGATATTCCAAACTCAATTTGCTTATTTTATAAAGTGTAGATGTTTTTGCCCTCTGAGGGTAATTTTATTTTTTGCGCATTAACAAACCATGAAATTTAACGACAGAGAGGAGGATGTTGCATAGTGATTACCCCGCGCCCGTATCAGGCAGAGGCCGTAAACGCTATCTTGCGCGAGTATAAGGGCGGCTGCACACGGCAACTCGTAAGTCTTCCTACGGGAGCCGGTAAAAGCATATTGTTCGGAATGCTCGCCAAAGAGTTGAACGCCCGCATCTCATACTTGCTCACCGGGAAGAGCTTCTGACGCAGGCCGTGCAGAAAATACGCATGGTGAACCCTAACGCCGACGCAGGGATACTCCACGCCGAAGATACTGCCGGTTATTGCACCGATATATGCGTTGCGTCAGTACAGACTGCTTGCAGGCAGAAGCGGCTTGATATACTGAAAGAGAGAGAATTCAGATTGTGCGTAGTTGACGAGACGCATCACGCCACGGCGGACAGCTACATCAGGATACTGTCACAGAGCTTGGTTTTATGGGCGGCGACACGTCAAAGCTGCTTGTCGGAGTTACAGCTACGGCATTCAGAGGTGACAATGCGGCGCTCGGAGAGGTTTTTGATAAGATTACATTACTCCTCAGTTCCTCTTTGCTCCTTGTGTTATTAAAAGCGAGTGCTTCCATTTCTGCGGCCACGTTTTCAAGAGACAGGATATTTTGAGCGCAGATGTAAAGAATATCCGCCCTCTCTTTGGCTGTGCAGCAGGAAACGAGGGCATGAAAACTGCTCTTGCCGTCGCTCCTTTTGCTTGGAATTTTGCCTATCACTGCCGCTCTTTATCCTCGTTTTCGTCAGCCGGCGTTTTAATTCTGCTGATACACGCGCTTATCTCTTTGAGACAATTGGATGTAAGAGCACTGTACGCGCCTTTGCTCTCGTTGTGGATATGTTTAAGCAACCCGCCGAGGCGCAGAAGCTCAGAAATTACACGGAGGCCGCTTTTGGGTGTAAAGTGCTTTCCGAGGCTTCTCAGACGGATGAACGCTGCTATGGACAGGCCGCAAGTTGCGGACTCTGACGTGATAAATTCATACTCTTCCGCCGTGAACCTTACCATTACTCTTGATGTCCTTTGCTCGTGAATTGCTTTCCGTTTCCACATCGCCGCCACCCCTTATCTGTATGTTTGTGATTCTATTGTATGGGTAGTTTTGGGGCGCTGCGATAATTTGCTTTTTGCGGGTGGTTGGTTCGCGGCAATTTGCTCCTTCTCCCTTTCCCTGTGTCATATGTTTTAACCGAGAGAGAAGGCCGAATGCCGCCGATTGAGGCAAGTTGCACTTAGCTGGCAAAATGCGATAGCATTTTTGGCTGCTAAGCGCCTGCTTGTCCAGAGAGTTGATACACCCATTATGGGCTTATGGACGGTTTTCAGACGCGAAGAACAGATTTCGGACGCAATACGACAGTTTATCGCAAGGCAAAGCTATACAAGGCGTTTCTTATGACTGCAGATTTTTCTTCATTGTATCGCTTTTGGTATTTTTGCTCTAATGGGGTAAACGGATTGCACCATTAGGATAATTTTTCAAAATTTCCTGTTCCTACAAACCGCATACTCCCTATAAAGGGGAACCGAGTTACCGAAGTGGGGATATGGTGAGAGTCGTGCTCATAGAACCGGTAGGGATAGAAAATTTGTAAATCGCGTAAAATTACATGATTTAATTGTGCGTTGTTGCCTGTAATAGTGTATTATTGTTTCGTTAATATATGTAAACGCTTAAAATATCATCCATTACAATGGTAAGTTTGACAAACAAAAGCAAAGGAGCATAGGTCTATGGGTAAAACCCTGAGCAGCCGGACGTTAGCGGCAAAGGAACTGCCGCAATTATCGCCGCCTGTGTTGCTTTGTTCGGATATGCCTGATTTTAACAAGGCCGTTATGGAGGCGGGTTTGCGGACTGTCAGCTTGAACCTTCCGCTCGCGCGGTCGCTCGTTGGCTTGCAAGTGCGTGAAATGCTCGCAGCGCTTATGGAGAAAATACACGCATTGCTTCCGAAAACGGAGCCTGTTTATCTGACTGATTACGAAATGCTTTTTGACCCGCGATACGAGCTTGATGTTATCCATCTGTTTGTAGATTTGTCTCGCCGAAACAGGTTAATCGTCAGATGGTGCGGGGCACTCGACGGAGAAACGCTGACCTACGCGGAACAAGGCTGCACTGACTTCAAGCGGTACAACATAAAAGACTACGAAGTTACTGTCGTAAAATGGGAAGGGTGGGCAAGATGAAATACTCGGAAATTATACAGTTTGACCCAATCGAAAGCGTCATTCAGCTTACCGCCTCAAACGACAGTAACGAAGCGTCAAACTTAGTGAGAAGCTATGTTATGTCGGACAATATGGCGGCGCAGATTAAGAACAATATGCTGTCGCAGCTTAAACTTGACGAGGTGGTAGACAATAAAGGCGTGCTTTTGGTCGGCAACTACGGTACGGGTAAATCACACCTGATGTCCGTCATCTCGGCTGTCGCTTTGGATAAATCGAATCTGGCGTATTTACGCAATCAGAGTTTCGCAAAGGACGCGGAGGTCATTGCGGGGCGCTTTGAGGTCGTTCGTATCGAGATAGGCGCGGTTACAACTTCGCTTCGCGAGATAATCCTCTCCAAGGTTCAGCAGGACTTCAAGGCTCGCGGTCTGACCTTTGAGTATCCGAATGTCGGCAGCATTACGAATAACAAAGGGACTCTAACAGAGATGATGCAAGTGTTTGGGACAAAGTATCCTGACAAAGGCTATCTCATCGTTGTAGACGAGTTTCTCGATTATCTCAGAGGAAAAGATGAGCACTCTGTAATATTGGACTTGGGCTTTTTGCGTGAACTTGGGGAGATCGTCAAAGATTCCCGTCTGCGGGTTATCTTCGGCGTTCAGGAAAAGCTCTTCGATAATCCTCGGTTTTCTTTTGTCGCGCAAACGCTTGATCGCGTAAAAGAGCGGTATGAACAGGTGTTGATAGGCAAAAAAGATACCGCGTATGTTGTCTCCGAGAGGATATTAAAAAAGACGGACGAACAAAAAGCCCTTATCCGGGAGCATCTGCAAAAGTTTTGCAGCCTGTACTCGAATATGTCGGAACGGCTTGAAGAATATGTAGGGCTTTTCCCAATTCACCCGGCATTTATTGATGTCTTCGATAAAGTATATTTTGTGGAAAACCGCAGCGTACTGAAAAATATTTCAAACATTATCGGTGAAATAATGCCTGCCGAGATTCCCGAGGATTCGCCCGGGATATTTTCCTTCGACAGCTACTGGCGCTTCATTCGTGAAAATAAATCCGCCGATCCCAATATAAAAGAAGTGGTGGAGAAAAGCGGACAGCTTGAGGATATTATAAACCACTCATTCCCTAAAAAAACGTATAAGCCGATTGCGCTCAAAATCATTAACGCGCTCTCGGTTCACAGGCTTACAACGGGCGACATTCAGCTTCGCACCGGGTTGACGAGCGAGAACCTGCGCGATGACCTGTGCCTCTATCTGCCCGGACTGCCTGACCAAAGCTCGGACACACTCCAGATGCTTGTTCAGGCAGTCCTCAAAGATGTAAGGACTACCGTCAGCGGACAGTTTATCGACCACGACGCGGATAACGGGCAGTACTACCTCGACCTCAAAAAAGACATTGATTATGACGAGAAGATAACGCAGCGCGCCGCTACGATCGCGGACGACAGCCTGAACAATTACTTCTACGACGTCCTCTACTCCTGTTTGGATTGGGACGCGAACGAGTATGTGCCCAACTTCAAAATCTATGAGCATACTCTGAATTGGTTCTCGCACCATATTTTCCGCAGGGGCTATCTGTTCTTCGGCACACCGGAAAGCCGTCCTACCGCCCAACCGCCGCAAGACTACTACATCTATTTCTTGCCGCCTTACGGCAGCTCCGCCTATGCCGAAGAGAAAAAGCGCGACGAGTTGTTCTTTCTCTTCAAGCCGAACGAGGAGTTTAAGAACAATCTCAAACTCTACGCCGCCGCGTGTATTCTTCGCGGACTGGCGGAGGAAAAGAACAAAGCCGCATATCAGAGCAAGGCTGACGTGTTCAGGAAGAAGCTGACGAAGTATCTCACCGAGAACAAGAACACCTGTTTCGATGTCCTCTACGGAGGCGTGAAGAAACAGCCCGTTGAAGTGATGAAGGGCAGCTACAAACCTGATAACCCCTTCAAGGAAACGGTTGATTTGGTTTCGTCCCTGCTGCTCGACGCTTGGTTTACGGAGAAGTACCCGGAGTTTCCCGTGTTCAAGACCACGGTAACGATAAAGAACCAAGCCGAGGCAATACGTGAGGCGTTCGACCGCTTTGCGGGGAAGAAGAATCAGCTTGCGAACTCTATGCTGGACAGCTTCGGGCTTCTGAACGGAGAGAACATTACCATTGCTAACTCAAAGTACGCCGGATATTACGCTGCTTTGCTCGATAAGCTGCCGCCGGGCGCTGTTCTCAATTTCAGCGACATATACGACGAATCGTTCAATACCTACATTGATAAAAAGTTCAAGATAAGCTACGGTCTGCTGCCTATCGCGCTGCTGGGACTTGTGTATGTCGGGCGCGCGGTAATCACGCTGAAAAGCGGCGCGGCGCTTTCCGCGTCGAGCCTTGAAAGCATACCGAAAACCGGTGTTATCGACATATATGAGTTCAAGCACCTCAGCAAGCCGAAGGACTTACAGCTCGCGGAGCTTGTTCGGCTGTTCGAGGCGCTTGAGCTGCCGGTCGGAATGATAACAAACCCGAACAGCCGCGAAGTCGGGCTTGAAAAACTGCTCTCCAAAGCTAAGGAAACGGTAGACGCGGCAGTGCGGGCGAAGTCAAAATTGGACGGCGATTTCTCGCTTTGGGGAGAACCGTTGATTGCCTCGCATATCTCAGATCAGTATAAGTCGGCGGCGAAGCGCGTTACGGAGATGCTCGGCAACTTCCACAGCCGCTTCAACACCGTGGCGAAGCTCAACAACTTCACGCACACAAGGAGCGAGGTTGAAGAGCTTGCGGCTGACATCGCCGCAGTCAAGACCGTGTTGGAGTATGACACGTTCAAAAACGAGTGCGCGGTGAACGTCGGCTACTTAATGGGTATTGAGCCGCTTCCCATTGCTGAGAGCTTAAAATCAAATATTGAGAGCACCAAATCCGCCTTTAGGCAGATACGCGACAACATCGGCGCAGGCACGTTCGGAGAGGCCGCCGCTATGGAGATAAACGAAGCGCTCACGGCGGTAAAGGACGCGTACATCAATATATACTTTGAGGAACACAAGAAACGCCGTCTCTCGGCGACGGAATACAAGCGAAAAGTCGAGCTTATGGATTCGCCTGTGTTTGCAAATTTGAAACGCTTGGAGGTTCTTACGGAGATACTGTCCGTGGCGAAACTGAAAGCGCTTCAGACCGACCTCGCCGCGCTGAAAGTTTGCTACGAGCTGACGCCGGAGATGTTGAAAACGTCGCACTTCTGCCCGAAATGCGGCTTTCAGCTCGGAGGCAGCGAGCCGCTCGTGAAGGGCGCGATGGACACGATGGAGGATCGCCTTGACGCGCTTTGCGCCGAATGGACGGCGACGTTGCTCAACACGATTTCAGACCCGCTCGTGCTGGCTCAAAAGTCGTTTTTGTCCTCGGAACAGCAGACGGCAATCGACACGTTAATCAATAACGCGGCTCTGCCCGAAAAGGTAGACACTTTCTTCGTGAACACGGTCAAAGACCTGTTGAAGGGTTTCGATTCCGTTACGGTCAGCGGCACGGAGCTAATCGACAAGCTCGCCGCGTTAGGGGCTTGCGACGTGGACACCTTCAGGGCGAAGATCGAAGAGGTAGTCGCCGGATTGTCCAAAGACAAGGACAAATCGAAACTGCGGATTATAGTTCGGCAGTAATGGAGCGTTAAGTATGTTACTATAGGCTGACGATGATGTATATGAGGCTATAGGTCTCTACATTGACGGTACGTTAACGAGGGACAGGGCAATCGTTGCATTAAAAATAAAGTCACTCTTTGACCAGTTTGTTTTCAAGACTGACGCGGCGTTAAAGATGCTTCGCTTTCGGTCGAGCTATCGCGTTTAGGAGGGAATTCCAATGGAAGCAAACCGATTTGCGGGAATACTGAAAATGATTGTTCCCAAAATTGTCGAGCAATACATAAGGGAAAAAGGCGCGGCATGGGAGGAAGCAATCGGCACGCTTTACGAATCGCGGCTTTACGCGACGCTTGAGGACGAAGAAACGGCGTTGTGGCATTTGAGCCCTCTGTTGCTGTGTGATTTACTGATTGAGGAAATTGAAACAGGCACAATTACTTTCCCGGAGGAACAGTGAGATGGACGAAAAAGTTAAGTTTCTCATATTCTGCATGGAAGCATATAAACAGCAGAGACATTTAACCGGCGCGCAAGTCTATGGACAATTTAAGAAATATCATTTTGACGATTACATCATAGACTTGTATGAACTTCTGCATATTCAGGGTACACGCTATCTAATGGAGGAACTGGACGAATACCAAGCGTATCAGGAAAAAAAGGTCGCTGGTAGGAGGTAATAATAATGTCAATACAGTCAATGTTTGTAGAGAATTTCACTGTCTTTGAAAGTCTGGAGATGAATTTTTCCGACGGAATCAATGTCTTTATCGGTGAAAACGGCGTGGGCAAAACGCATTTGCTCAAGCTACTGTATGCCTTTTGCGAAAACGAAGTTGAGTCGTCCTTTGTAAAAAAGTTAAATAGCTGCATGCTATCTTCCAATACAATAGATTCCAAGGATAGCAGCAGATTTAATAGAACATTGATAAGTCTTGCGCCTGTGCTAAATGACAAAGGCAGCTCAGTGCTGCATATAAAAGTTGCCGCTCCTCCCAACAAATATTTGGATGTCGCCTATGAAGGCAGTCCTGATAACTCATACGGTAAAGAGAAAACCCCCTCGGCTTTTATCCCAGCAAAGGAGATGTTGTCGCACTCCGGTATTGAAAAGGACTATATCACGAGGAAGCTCCCTCTTGACGATACGCTCATTGATATTTTGAACAAATGCGGCGTCTCGGAGTTACGTGAGCTATCTGAAACCGAACAAAAGATGATTGACGCCATTACCCGAATCATTGGCGGCAAAGTCGAATATAACAATAATAAATATTATATCAACAGGGACGGCGGTAAAGTAGGATTCTCAACGGAATCCGAGGGGTTTAAGAAATTTGCGTGTATTTACAGGCTGATTGAAACGGGCAATCTGCGCTCCGGCTCCGTACTCTTTTGGGACGAGCCGGAAGCCAATATCAATCCCAAGAACATTCCCGCACTTGTAAAAATTCTCTTTGAATTACAGAGCAACGGTGTTCAGGTGTTCCTTGCGACGCACAATTATTTTGTTGCCAAATACCTCAATCTGCTGAAACCGGGAGAGGATAAAATCGTGTTCCACGCTCTTTATAAATACGGCGGAACGGTAACCTCTGAAAGCAACAGTGATTTTGAGATGCTTGATAACAACCTCATCGTTGAGCAGTCAATCCGCCTGTATGAGGAAGAAGTCGAGAAGGCGCTGCAATGAAAGTGCCGCCAATAGTAGAATCGGGCATGAGCTTTGACTCGTTCGATACGGACAGGTTCTTGTATTGGGAAAAATCCGCATTGCGAAAATCCTTCGGCGCGGGGTTCAAGGCTGTTGAATTTATATTTATAGATGAGGACAAGCCAAATTGCTTTAAGCTTCTGGAAGCTAAAACTTCTGTTCCAAATCCCAAAAGCGCAAAGGGCAGCGAACCTTTTGAGGACTACATCAAGGAGATTTATTGTAAATTCGCTGACACGACAGAACTGTTTGCGTCCAGTATGCTCGGTTTCAAAGCTGACAGGGAGCAAGAATTGCCAACAAGCTTTTCCGCGAGTGGCATGACGCAACCGGAAATTCGATATATACTTGTTGTAAAGAGCGCAAAACCGGAATGGCTGCGCCCGGTCTCCGAGTCGTTAAGGCGAGAAATGAGAAACAAACTGCGTATATGGAACGCGAGCATTATTGCAATATCGGCTGAACACGCGGTAAAAGATGGATATATCAGCCAAACACGAGGGGATGAATAAACTATGAACCGCCGCAAGCTCACCAAAGCGGATATTGATAAGATTCGCCACATCGAAGGCTTCCCCGTCGCTAAGGACGAGGACATCATCGCGCTGTCCGACGCGCCGTATTATACCGCCTGCCCTAATCCCTTTATTGAGGACTTTATCCGCGAGAACGGAACGCCCTACGACGAAGCGACGGATGACTACCACTGCGAGCCTTTCGCCGCCGACGTGAGCGAGGGCAAGAACGACCCGATTTACAACGCGCACAGCTACCACACCAAAGTGCCGCACAAGGCGATTATGCGTTATATTCTCCATTACACCAAGCCGGGCGATCTCGTGTTCGACGGTTTTTGCGGCACGGGCATGACGGGCGTCGCCGCGCAGATGTGCGGCAATCCCGACGACGCGTTTAAGGCTGTGATTGAAAGCGAAATGCCCGGCGTTGAGTGGGGCGCGAGGAAGGCTATCCTCTCCGACCTTTCACCCGCCGCGACATTTATTGCCTACAACTACAACACGCCTGTGGACGTGCAGGAATTTCAGAGCGAAGCCGAGCGGATTCTCGCCGAATGTGAGAAAGAATGCGGATGGATGTACGAAACACAGCACGTTGCAGACGGCAAAGCACAGACAGATATTGACAGTAACCCGATTTCGGGTAGGATTAACTGTACGGTTTGGTCTGATGTGCTTATTTGTCCTACCTGCTCTGAAAATTTTGCACTTTGGGACGTAGCATTAGACAAGGAAAAAGGCAAAGTCCGTGACAAATTCCATTGTCCGCATTGCCAAAGTGAATTGAAAAAAACTGACTGCGAACATGCACAAGAAACGCATTTTGATAAGAGTTTGAATGAAACCGTTACGATGTCAAAGCAAGTGCCTGTGTTGATAAACTATTCTATCGGTAAAAAGCGTTATGAGAAAACGCCTGACAATTATGACCTCGCGATGATAGAGAAGATCGACAATATGGAGATTCCATATTGGTATCCGACAGGTAGAATGTGCGAGGGCAGCGAGAGCCGCCGCAATGACCGCTACGGAATAACGCACGTCCATCAGTTTTATACACGACGGAATTTGGCAGTGCTAGCAGTAGCAAGAAAATGCCTTGGAACGTCTCGACTTGCTATGGAATATACCTCTTTGCTATCGAGATGTACAAAGCAACTGCGTGTACTTATAAGCTATTTTTTCAATGGCGGCGGCGGTTGGGTCGGTACTGGGCTTTCAGGAACACTCTATATCCCGTCATTTAGCGTTGAAACAAACGCATTGCGGACATTTGATGAGAAAATAAGAAAAGCCGTTCAGTTTAACTATCCAACCGGTAAAAATGTGGTTATATCCTGCCAGTCAACAACGGGAGTAAAAACTATCAATGATTCCTCTATCGACTACATCTTCACTGACCCTCCGTTCGGTGGAAATTTGAACTATTCGGAGCTTTCGTTTCTGTGGGAGGCATGGTTGAAAGTTATCACCAACCAAAAGAGCGAAGCGATTATGAATCTCGTTCAGGGAAAGGGATTACATGAGTATCAGGCACTGATGACGCAGTGCTTTTCGGAATACTACCGCGTGTTGAAGCCGGGGCGGTGGATGACGGTCGAGTTTCACAACTCACAGAACGCTGTGTGGAACGCGATACAGGAAGCCTTGCAGCGTTCGGGCTTCATCATAGCTGACGTGCGGACATTGGACAAACAGCAAAGCAGTTTCAAACAGGTAACTACGACCTCGGCGGTCAAGCAAGACCTCGTTATCTCGGCATACAAACCCAAAGACAGCTTCAAGCGCGACTTTATCGCGCGGGCGGGCAACGAGGAAACCGCGTGGGCTTTCGTGCGGCAGCATTTGGAGAAATTGCCCGTGGCCGTGATTAAAAACGGCAGGATCGAGCTTATCGCGGAGCGCCAGGCGTATCTGCTGTTTGACCGCATGGTGGCGTATCATATTATGAATGGAATTTCCGTGCCGCTCGACGCGATTGATTTTTACAAGGGGTTGGACGAGAAATTTTTGAAGCGCGACGAGATGTATTTCCTCGCCGACCAAGTAAACGAGTACGACACCGCGCGGATTACGAACGACGTCGAGCCGATACAGTTTGATTTATTCGTAACGAACGAGAAATCCGCGATAGGCTGGCTGTATAAGCAGCTCGCGGCGCCGCAGACCTACGCCGAGCTTCAGCCGAAGTTTATGCAGGAGTGCAAGACGGTGGACAAGTTCGAGAAGATGCCGGAGCTTTCCGTGCTGCTCGAGGACAACTTCCTGCAAGACGCCGGCGGCAAGTGGTATATCCCGGACATAACGAAATCCGGCGACGTCGCGAAGCTCCGCGAGAAGAAACTGCTGAAAGAGTTCGAGGGCTGTCTCGAAACCAAGGGCAAGCTGAAACTGTTCCGCACCGAAGCGATTCGCGTCGGCTTTGCCAAACTGTGGACGGAAAAGAACTATCAGCTTATAGTAGACACAGCATCTCGCCTGCCGGAGAACGTAATCAGCGAGGACGAGAAGCTGATGATGTACGTGGATTTGAGCGCGGGGAGGGTGTGAGTATCTCTAATTCGCGCATATAATAACGATAGACACCAGGATCCAAAGGAGGCTGCACAATGATCAGCAAGCTCACATTAAAAAATTTCCGTTGCTTTCAAGATTTTACACTTGAAGGCATAAGATCGGTCACGCTTATAGCAGGGGCAAACAATGTCGGTAAGTCAACTATACTTGACGGTGTTTTTCTGTTTTCGGACAGGCAATCAAGCGATGTATTCTTTAAACTCAATGGGTTTCGTGGAATACATCAGTTGACTCTCTCGCCGACGATGGTTTGGGAGCCGTTATTTATGAATATGAACACAGAGAACAGCATAGTCATACGTATAGATAACGATGGGCAAACGCAAACTGCCACAATAAGTAAAGACGATTCTTTGTTTTCTCTCTCGTCAATATTGGAAACCCCCCTTTCGCAAAATGCTAAGGGGATAGGAATGCCTGTTTTCAACAGCTATCCGCTAAAGCTGAACTACGAGGACTCCGCCACGAACGACGTTTCTCATTTTATCCTGACAGAAATGGGCTTAACGCTAATGCCGCAAAAACCAATCGCAACAAAGATTCCTTATGTTCAATATCTTAGTTCGAAAATTAGTTTGACCTCAACCCAATTGGCTGAGTATTTTGGCAAGATTGACATTACTGGAGAGCGGGCGAAATGTGTCGAAGTTCTTCAGTTACTGGAACCCCGCATAAAAGATTTGTCCGTCATAGTTATCGGCGGAATCAGCGGGATATACGCCGACATCGGGCTGCCATCAAGACTGTCGGTAAATATGTTGGGAGACGGAACCAACAAACTGATGCATATTGCATTAACGATGTTGTCCAACCCCGGCTCCATAGTCCTTATTGATGAGATCGAAAACGGATTCCATTACTCATTTTTCCCCAAGCTGTGGGAGATCGTCGGTAAACTTGCGAAAGACACCAAATGCCAAGTATTTGCAACGACGCATAGTTACGAGTGCATTCAAGGAGCGCTTACTATCGCAGTCGACGAAACCGACATGTTCCGTTTCATTAGGCTTGACCAAATAGATGGCGCTGTAACACCTCATTTATTTGAGAACGACTCCTTCAAGTATGCAGTAGAGAATGAGTGGGAGGTGAGATAAAATGGCAAACGAAAAAGAAAAGGACAATAAAATTGTACGTCCTCATTTAATCGTGTGCGAAGGGTTAGATGCAAAGAAATACTTGATATACTTTCTTCAACACCTCATAAAAGATGATCCTCGTTATGACAACTTTCAAGTGATGGATGGCAAGGGGATCACCGATTTGCCGCTTTTCCTGAAAACGCTCCCCGATCTCCCGAATTTTAATATTGTTAAAACACTAACTATAATCAGAGATTCGGAAACTGATTCGGCAAACGCTGATAAATCCGTTCGGCAAATGCTGAAAAAATGCAAATTTACAGCTCCTGATTCTCCTTGTGCTGTCGCCGCCCCGTCTGTTGGCAATCATCCGGTAGCAGTTGGATACGCTTTGTTCCCCGAACTTAACAAAATAGAAGGAAAGGGAACGCTTGAAGATTTATGCTTGGAAACGCTCGCGGGTGAGAAATCAGAAGAGTTGTTGAAGATTGTTCATTGCGCGATCAAGTCAGTCAATGAACAATTTGGCGCACTGGAACGACCTCACAAGAATGAACTCCATACATACCTGTCATTGACTGATAAATTTGTTGGGCTGAAGCTCGGAGAGTCTGCTAACACAGGAGCTTTCGATTTTTCCGCCCGCGAAGTCGAGCCATTGAAAAACTTGCTATGCTCAATGCTCGAACAAACACCATAGCGGTAAATAGATGTTCAAGCCCGGTGATTACGCCTACGACAAAACGAAGAACGAACGCGTACAGATAATCGCCGCCAACGAGGCTTGGGGGGTCGTGTCTTATAAGGTTTACAATCCCTCGGATAACTCCGTATATAAACTCACGGAGGGCGAACTTGTCTCCGTTCCTGTAGAATCAAACAGGAATGAAAGCTACCTCCGTTACGTCGCTCTGCTCTCCAAGGTTAAGAACGAAACCTCCGGCGGAATTTTGTCTAAGCTGTCGAGCGGCATTATCCCGTTGCCTCATCAACTGTACGTCCTAAATCGCGCGATAAGCGACAATAATATCCGATATATACTCGCGGACGAGGTGGGCTTGGGCAAGACAATAGAAGCGGGGCTTATCATCAAGGAGTTAAAAGCGCGCGGACTTGTTCGGCGTGTGCTCGTAGTCTGTCCGACCGGGCTTGTTACGCAGTGGAGTTCGGAGATGCGCGAGAAGTTCGGCGAAACTTTTAATGTCATTCTGCCGGACGAGTACGCGACTATCCGTAAGATAACCGACTCTGACGATGTTTACAGCCGGTTCGATTTGGTTATCTCGCCGATGGATTCCATAAAGCCGTTGGAGCGCCGCGTTGGCTGGACGGAGGAACGAATAGAGAAGTACAACGAGGAGCGCATATACTCCATCATCAACAGCGGATGGGACTTGATTGCCATTGATGAGGCTCACCGCGTCGCGGGCAGTTCCGGCGAGGTTGCCCGGCATAAGCTCGGCGGTCTGCTTGCCGCCGCAAGCCAGTATCTGCTTCTACTTACAGCTACGCCGCACAACGGCAAAACCGAGCCGTTCTTGCGGCTTATCCGGCTTGTCGATGAAAAGGCGTTCCCTAACGAGAAGGCTATTGTAAAGGAGCAGGTCGCGCCTTACGTCATACGCACTGAGAAGCGCGACGCAATCGACAACAACGGCAACAGGCTGTTCAAAAACCGCACACCCAAAACCCTCAGCCTGACTTGGGACGAACGGCACTCTATGCAGCGCGAGCTCTACGAAAGGGTGACGGAGTACGTGTCTGAGAACTATAACAAAGCTATGCGTAATCGCGGCAAGAATATGTGGCTAATTTTCCTGCTGATTATGATGCAGCGCCTTGTTTCAAGCAGTACAAGCGCGATCCGCGAGAGCATGGAGCGGCGTATACGCGTACTCGAACAGCAGGACATACAGGTTAGGGTGATGACCGATGACGAGTTCGCCGAAATGGAACTTGAAATGAATATGGATTCTGAGTGTCAGGATAACTGACTTTCCGAACGAAGCCGGGTATTTTATGCTATGGGAACTATCCGTGTCGGCAAACGAGCAAAACCGCCGATTTATCCCGATTTTCATAAACGAGAGCTTTATCCTCAGACCGCTTGCCGGGAAAAAGATATGGGACGCAATACTCACCGACGAAAACAGACTGTCAGTTACGGAAAGCGAAGCTCTTGCGTCAGATGTATGGGAGAAGTTGACGGCGGCTTCAAAAGACTATGCCTATGAGACCTTTGTTAAACTGAAAGAGGAAACCCTGAGCCGCCACGAAGAAACACACCGAAAGTATATGTACGCTCTCAATCTGCGCGTTGGCGCCGCCCGACATATCGGCATAGAGAATATTAAAAATCATAAATTAGCCGGACTCGCAAAAGAGCGCGACGAGGCGGAACGGGAGTATGAAGCTGGAAGAAGGGTATGTCCGGATTTCAAGCCTGTTATAGTCGTGCGTATGGAGGGCGGCAATGATTAAGGAAAGGGTTGAAAAATTACTTGCTCTCGGCTGTGAGAATAAGCTGCTTATCTTTGATAAAAGCGGATTCACAAACAGCTTTGATTACTTTGCCGTGCTTCACGAGTACGGTTACACAGTTTACGAATATTCTAACGTAGAGCAGTTCAGAGTGCTGTACGAGGAAAGCCTGAAAAGAGGCGCGGGAAAGATTGCCGTCATCGTGAGGAGCGACATTTACGTCCCTTATGATATTCGGTCATTCTTTCGCACAGTGAACCTGTCGCTTGCGGACTTGTTTCCTAACCTGCATGAGGAAATTATCGCAAAGCACGCACGTGATCTCGATTTGATCAGCTTCGCGTATGATAACTGCTATTCCGACATGACTTCGCTGTCGCAGACGGAAGCGTTTCTGCGCGACACTGTTTTTTCAAAGGCAACGATAGAACATTTCTGCCAAGCAAAGACCGACTTGTTACGGTCTATGTGTGAAACCGCAAGCATATATACGGACTGGACAGCCATCGCAAAAACGAAAGCGGTTATAGATTACTATGCGGCTATGAAGAACTTTCGGGCAGCCGTATCGTTTGCGGATGAGGCATTCTTGCGTTTCATTGCCGACGGCTACTGCAAGCTATCAACTCAGGTAAACAGTTCGTACCCAGCCATAGTTACAAGGACACTCGGCGTAATCAGCGCGAACAAGAAGGAAAAGGCCGCACTGATAGTAATGGACGGGATGTCGCTGTTTGACTTCGAGGTTATTTCAAGATATTTTGACGGTATTAAATTTGAGTATGACTGCTCGTTTGCCTTGATACCAACAACTACGTCCATATCCCGGCAAAGCCTGTTGTCAGGCAAATTTCCGATAGAGCTTGTTAAACCATTCTCGTTGGCGAACGAGGAGAAGGAATTTATTGCGGCAGGAGAGAACCTCGGCTACTCAACTAATCAGATTCAGTACGTTCGCGGATTTTCACCTGAGATTAGCCATTTTACTAAACTGGCCGCCGTTATTGTCAACGATGTCGATGATATTGTTCACGGCCAAAAGCAAAGTCGAATTGGAATGTTCAATGATATGAATGTCCTCGGCAGGAGCGGCAAGCTCCAAGAACTCATTTCACAACTCGCATCGCTTGGATTTTCCGTTTATATCACCGCTGACCACGGCAACACGCCCTGTGTTGGTGTCGACGGTTTCCGCAGCGGCGTTGAGGTTGAAACCCGCTCCATGAGAATGGCCGTGCTGAAAGATTTCGCGGATATTAACGCTTTGCTTGCTCAGAACACGAGTGAATATAAGGGATATTACTTGGACAAAAATTTTCGATATTTCATCTGCAATCGCGGCGTGTCCTTTGACAGCAAAGGTGAACAGGTTATGACCCACGGAAGTATAAGCCTTGATGAAGTTATCGTTCCGTTCATCAAGATCAGGAGGTAAAGGAACATGGGAAAAACGGTCGGATTGTTTCGCGCCATAAAGCAAGAATGGTTGAACAAAACAGCAGAATTGGTCATTCAAGGGTATGATGACGCGGCAATCAAATCAATTCTGGGGGAATACCTTTCTTATGAAATTGATAGTGAGATAAATCTTGGCAAGACGAGGGGGCTGTTAATGAATATTTGGGCACGGCCGGAGGAAACGTCGCCTAATGTTCACACAAAGGCTATCGAGGCATATAGACATGAGAGCAGCGATAAGGCTGCTCTCAGCTGGGCATTGTTTGTGCTTGCTCATCCGGTCTTTGCGGACGCTGGCGGGCTTATTGGCAAAATCAGCATGGTTCAGGATACATTCACCACCTCTTGGCTGAAAACAAAGCTCTGTGAATTGCGCGGCGAACGACCGACCTTGGTACGGACGACTGCGGGAATATTGGAAACTATGAAATGCCTTGATTGCATTGAGCAGGAAAAAATCGGCGTATATCGCATTAAAAAACATGTTGTGGGCGATGAGCAGACCATTAGCGTTTTGCTTATGAGTTTACTCGCGCTTGATAAAAAAGCATATTACGATATACATGAATTATCGCGAGTTCCGATGTTCTTTCCGTTCGAGTTTGACGTATCACTTGAACTGCTACATAATTCGCCTAACTTCGCTCTCGGAAACTTCGGCGGTAAAATGGTGCTATCGGCGGCAAGTTAAGGGAGAAAACGACTGCCGGGAGCAGGATAAGCATACGTGCAACTTAATAAAAGTCTGAAACGCCATATTCAATCCGCCCTCCACGGCTGTTCAGTTTCGGCGGCGCAGGTGTTCAATGACAGCGGCATATGCAGCAATCAGTCATTACTTGCTTCCGATGCATTATATACTACTTTTCGGCTGCTGTCAGTCCAACATTTCAACGGCGCGCAGCTTGTTCTCAGGCGCTAAGTGCGCGTAACGCAAGGTCATCTTCAAATCAGCGTGTCCGAGAAGCTCGCGGACGGTATTCAGGTCAATGCCCTTCATCACGAGCTGAGAGGCAAAGTCGTGTCTCATATCGTGCCACCGAAAATCTTGAATATCGGCCTTTTTCAGCAGCGTCTCCCATGAGTGAACACAACTCTCCATTTTCTTGCCTGTTTTAGGCGATGGGAATATGAGACTGCCGGGAGCCGTATGTTTAGATTGCTTGTATAGTCATGCAACTTAATTAACATCAAAGATAAACCGATATACAGAATATGGCATACGATGAAAAATTCAGGGCACATGCGGTTGCGTTCAAAGACGGCGGACACACTTTTAAGCAGTTGAAAGAAGTTTTCGGCATTTGCAGCGCTGCATACTACGAATGGAGAGAAAAAAAGGAAACAACAGGGGTTTATGTCCCTCCATGCGGAAAACAAATTCGGAAAAATCCGAAGAGGACAGGACTGAATACCTGAAAAAATTAGAGAAAGTCCCCCTAAACGAACGTGTTTACGTCGGCGAAAGCGGTATTAACACTTGCCTTGTCCGAGAATACGGCAGGGCTGTTCGCGGCGTAAAAGTTGAGGACGTAAAACGCGGAAGGAAATTTCAGAGAATAAACGTCATCGCCGCGCAATTCAAGTCTGAGAGCGGAGAAACCACTGTTGCCGCTCCGTTTTGTTATACAGAGCACACGACGGGGGAATTCTTTGAAAATTGGTTCAAAACTAAGTTGGTTAAATCTGTCCCAAGAGGCGTTACGATAATCATGGACAACGCCTCTTTTCATCGTAAGGAGAAACTACGGAATTTAGCTCGAAGACATAGCGTGAAACTGTTGTTTTTGCCTGCTTATTCACCGGATTTCAATCCGACTGAAAAAAGACGGGCAAATATGAAACGTGCTTTGGCTGACATCTTGCCCGATTCTGAAAATCTCGAAACCGCCATACATAGATATTTCGGTATTAATTATTCTTAAGTTAAAGCACTATACCTTCGCGTCATATCCGGCGTTACGCGCCGAGACGGTAACGTACCTTGTCAGGGCAAGCCCGACGAGCCAATCCGCGTAAAGTCTCGCCTGCCCCGCCATGTACTCGCCCCTGAAATCCGCGTTGTCCCTGATATTATCAAGAGCCTTGCGTATGGCGTTCGGGTTCACGTCATTCAAACGCAGACGCTGAGTTTTACCCGTCCACCCGCAGTAATCGAGTATCTCGTCGATAAGCAGTTGCCCCTCCCTGTCGCTATCCCCAACGTTGACAACTACATCAGCCTCTTTCAACAGTCTCCTTATCCCGCTCACGAGCGTCTTTGTGCGGGGAATCTCCTTGCGCCTCCACTTCTCCGGCACGTAAAGGAGCGTGCCCATACCCCAGCGCTTGTATTTTTCATCGTAGTCCTCCGGCTCACACAGTTCGAGCAAATGCCCGGACGCCCATGCATCTACATCACCACCGCACCTGATACAGTTATCCCCCTTGACCTTACTGCCCGGCAGAACGCCCGCCAAAGCCCGGCCAACCGACGCTTTCTCGCACACATAGAGTCTCATTATCTTTTTACCCTCTTTCGTAGGTTATATTGAGTTAAACCGATTCATAAGGAGCGCGTGTACCTATGAAGAAAAAAGTATGTGTATTCTGTCTGCTACTCACCTCCCTCTGCGCAATGGCGCTGGCGCTTGCCGAAACGCACCACCTCGGCTATCGAGTGAACCGTTCCGATTCCCTGCCATGTCTCGTGTATCGGATAACCCCGCTGAAAAAAAACGAACCCATACAACGTGGCGACTGTGTGCTTATAGACCTCTCGACGTTTACGAACTCCGTCATCGAACAGGGCATTGAGCGAGGTTACGTAAACCGGAATGAGCCAATGCTGAAACGGATAAGCGGTATTCCCGGAGACACAATCGTGCTTAACAGAAATTGCCTCATCGTCAACGGCAAAGCGACAAACATCACCGTAGCCTCTGCCGACTACTACGGCGGCAAACTCCGCGCGTACCCGACGCCGATAACCCTCTCGCCGGACAATTACTGGCTTATCTCCGACCCCGCACGGTGTTTTGACAGCAGATACTTTGGCTCCGTGAACAGAAGTGCATTCACGCACAAGGCGTATCCTGTTTTTTAATGCTAAATCAGTTATAATTACGCTACGAAGAGGTAGGGGTGATAACCAATGGGCACGACAGAACAAGACGGGAACACTGAAGCCAAGAACAGCGGCG
>BOCB01000028.1 GCA_026002695.1 Synergistales bacterium | reverse complement strand
CATCGCCGAGCAGGCGGTTCTCACTCCCTCATGCGGCACCGGTTCTCTGAAGGTGGAAGAGGCCGACAAGGTGTTTAAGCTCGTGAAAGAAATTTCCGGCAGGATGAAAGAGAAGTACGGGTTTTAATATATTTACTATTAAGTGTTCCGACGATAGGAGGATTAACGGCTGACAGCCGAATAAGTGACCGCGAATCCGAGGTATCGTAATTGATGTTGCGGCGATGCCTTTGTCCTGAGAGAGGAAAACCTCTCTGTAGCCGGCTCCGAAGAGTATGGATGGGAAGAGGGATTAATAGATGAGTGAGGAAATGGTTTTCACCGAGAGAGCAGACGATGCCGCGTCTGTGGAGATGCTTGAAAAAGCGCGCGCAGACTGTATTGACACTTGCTTTGACCGATACGCGACACAGAAAGTTCACTGTAAATTCGGAGTAGAAGGGACATGCTGCAAGATCTGCTACATGGGACCGTGCCGCATTACCGCGAAATCTCCGAAGGGCGTTTGCGGCGCGGATGCGGACACCATCGCCGCAAGGAATTTTTTGAGGGAAGTTACGGGAGGAACAGCCTCCCACTCAGATCACGGAAGGCACGTCGCAATTCTGCTCAAGGAAATAGCGGAGGGCAAGAAGATAGGCTACGAGATCAGGGATCCGGAGGCCGTGCATGAGATCGCCGGCTGGTACGGGATCGAAACAGAGGGCAGGGAACTGCTCGAGATCGCGAAAGACGTAGCCGACAAATTCCTCGGGGACTTCACAGTGCAGGAAGAACCCCTCAGTACAATTTCCTTCGCGCCCCAAAAGACGAGGAACACCTGGGCGGCTCATGGTATCGTGCCGCAGGGCATAGACAGGATGTGCGTCGAGGCCATGCACAGAACCCACATGGGCGTTGACCACGATTACAAAAACCTGCTGATGCACGCGTTCCGCCAGTCTCTCTCCAACGGATGGGGCGGCTCGCGCATCGCCACCATGGCTTCTGATATCCTTTTCGGGACGCCGAGGGCGCTCAAGACAGAGGTTAACTTGGGCATCCTGAGCGAGGAGAACGTCAACATCCTGGTTCACGGCCATGAACCGACGCTGTCGGACATGATAGCGATAGCGGTAAAACAGCCCGATATCATTGAGTACGCGAAGGCGGCGGGCGCCAAGGGCGTCACGGTCGGCGGCATCTGTTGTACGGCCAATGAAATCCTTATGCGCCACGGCGTTCCCATAGCAGGCAACTTCCTGCAGCAGGAGCTGGCCATTGTTACGGGCGCTATCGAAATGATGATCGTCGATGTCCAGTGTATAATGCCGTCTCTTCCGATAGTGGCCGAACACTACCACACGAAGATCGTCGGCACGACCGCTATGGCGAAGACCATCGGCGCGGAATTCTTCGAATTCGACGAGGTAAACGCTCTGGAATCCGCCAAAGAGCTCATAAAATCCGCAATCGACAACTTTAAGAACAGGGATAAGGCGGCGGTGAAAATACCCAAGTCCAAGGAATCCGTCATCGCCGGTTTCAGCGTCCGCGAGATCAAGTACATGCTTGGCGGCACTTACCGCGCATCCTTCCGCCCCCTGAACGACGCCATAATCCAGAACAGGATCAAGGGCGTAGTCGGGATCGTAGGCTGCAATAACCCCAAGTTCAAGACCGACAAGTACACGAATGAGCTTGTCAAAGAGCTCGTGAAGAACAATGTGCTCGTCGTTGAGACCGGTTGCTGCGCTATCGCGTCCGGCAAGGACGGCAAGCTGACGCCCGAGACGGCGCTCGAGTACGCGGGCTTCGGTCTCAAAGAAGTCTGCGAAACGGTCGGTATGCCGCCCGTTCTGCACATGGGCAGCTGCGTAGATAACACGAGAATCCTCCAGGCTTGCACCGAGATCGTCGCGGAAGGCGGTTTGGGGGATTCCATAGCCGGATTGCCGGCTGTCGGCGTCTGCCCCGAGCTGATGAGCGAAAAGGCTGTCTCCATAAGCTGCTATTTCGTAGCCACCGGAGTGGACGTATTTATCGGACACCCTTTCCACATCACAGGCGGTCCGAACGTTTACAAGTTCCTAACCGAGGAGACTAAGGATATGTTCGGAGCTACCATGCACTTCGTGGAGGATCCGATCGAGGCCGCTAATCAGATCATAGCGGTTCTTGACGAGAAAAGAGATAAGCTGGGAATAAACAAGAAGTACGAGCGCAAGCTTCTGGATCAGAAGGAAAGGAGGTCGGTGGACTAATGTCCAAGATTATATGCTCCAGCGCCATTAATGGTGCCATTGAGTGGGTCAGAAGGGCTGACGCCGCAGTTTCCAACGCCATAAAGGAAAAGGGGCCCGACCAGCCAGTCGCCTTTCCGAGCACTAACTACTCGCTCCCCATCATTTATTCCTTCACCGGAAAGAAGATGGAGACGCTAAAGGATCTTGAGGGCATTGTGAAGGAAGCCGGCACTCTCCTTCCCGCCAAGGTTGCCGACAATACATGGCTTCCGTATCTTGGCCAGACTCTTGACGCCGGCGTCGCGACGCTCTTTGCCTGTGAGGCGATAGAGGCGGTCAAGTACATCATGGGACCGAACCCGGTGGACGGCATATGGCTCGGCGCCGCCAACGACATCATCATGAGGGAGCGCGGAGTCGAGTTCGTCGACGGCAGCGCCCCCGGATTCGCGGCAATCACCGGCGTCGCGCCCGATAACGCGACAGCGGTCAAAATCGCCAAAGAGCTTCAGCAGAAGAACCTCTACGTATTCATGGGCGGTAGCATCAACGGCAGGCAGTTTGCCGATCAGCTCGCGGAAGAGGGCGTTCAGCTCGGATGGGAGACGCGTCTCGTCCCCTTCGGCAAGGATGTCTCCGCTCTCGTATACGCGCTCGGTTTCGCCAGCAGAACCGCCCTTTCCTTCGGCGGCGTAAAGCCGGGCGACTACGCGGCAAACCTCAAGTACAACAAGAACAGGGTTTTCGCTTTCGTCCTGGCATTGGGCGAAGTCGACGAGGAGAAGTACGCGGCGGCGGCCGGAGCGATCAACTACGGCTTCCCGGTAATCGCCGATACCGCAATCCCGCAGATACTTCCGACGGGCGTATGTACATATGAGCACGTCGTCTCCAGCGTTCCTTACGAAAACATGGTTGAAAAAGCCCTTGAGGTACGCGGCTGTAAGATCAAAATTACAGAGGTTCCGGTGCCCGTGGCATACGGAGCGGCCTTCGAAGGCGAACGCATCCGCAAAGAGGACACCCGGATAGAGTTCGGAGGCAACAAGTCCATCGCGTTTGAGTTCGTAACGAGCGCTGAGTTCGACTCCATCAACGACAACGAGTTCGAGCTTATCGGTCCGGATGTGGACGAAGCGCCTGAGGGCGGCGTACTGCCTCTCGGTATTTGGGTCGAGGTTGCGGGCCGCAAGATGCAGCCTGACTTCGAGCCTATCCTTGAGCGCCAGATACACCACCTCGTAAACGGCGCCGAGGGTATCTGGCATATGGGTCAGCGCGACATAGTCTGGACCCGTATCTCGAATGACGGATTCAAAAAAGGTCTTCGCATCAAGGACTACGGTCGTATCATTCACGCGAGATTCCACGCCGATTATCCGGCTATCGTCGATAAGGTAAAAGTAACTCTCATTACAGACGAGGCCGAGGCCGAAAAACGCCTGAAAATAGCGCGCGAAACCTATCAGTTCAGAAACAAGCGCGTCGAGGCCATGACTGACGAGTCTGTCGACATATTCTACTCTTGCCTCCTCTGTCAGGCGTTCGCCCCCAACCACGTTTGCGTAATCACGCCTGAACGCCTTGGGTTGTGCGGAGCTTACAACTGGCTCGACGGCAAGGCCGCCTACGAGATCGACGAAACCGGAGGCAACCAGCCGGTTAAGAAGGGCGAGTGCCTCGACCCCGTCAAGGGTATATGGGCAGGCGTCAACGAGTACGCCTACACCAACAGCCACAAAGCGATAAACGGCTTCTGCGCCTACTCCATAATGGACAGGCCTATGACCAGCTGCGGCTGCTTCGAGGCGATATGCGCTTATGTGCCGGAATGCAACGGAGTCATGGTCGTAAACCGCGAGTTCCTCGGCGATACGCCGGTTGGCATGACATTCTCGGCACTGGCGGGTAATGTGGGCGGCGGTCTCCAGACCCCGGGCTTCATGGGAGTCGGCAAGGTGTTCCTCACCTCCCGCAAGTTCCTGTTCGCGGAGGGCGGCTATGCTCGTCTCGTGTGGATGCCCAAGGAGATCAAGGACGCGCTGCGCGAGGATATGGAGAAGCGTTTCAAGGAGCAGAACCTTGAGAACTTCTTCGACAAGATCGCGGATGAAACAGTAGCGACTACGGCTGAAGAAGTGCGCGCTTTCATGGAAAAGAACAATCACCCCGCCTTGACGATGAAGGACATGTCGGAATTCGCTCAGAGCGGAGACGAGGAAGAAGGCGCGCCGCAGGCAGCCACCTCTTGGGATGATGATGAGCCGGCGAAGGGAGAGGGCGCGGCAAAGGGCATCTCCGTCGACGCCGCCAGCGTTGAGGAACTCAAGACAAAGCTCATGGCCGAAATTCGCGCCGACGTGCTCAAGGAGGTCGTGGGCAGCATTATAAATACGCTGTCAGTCCAGTTCCTCGGCGCGGAGGGCACTATCACCGCGCCTTTGGGAGCGGCAAGCGCTGACAAAGCGTCGGAGAGCAGGATTCAGGCGAAACAGATCGTCAAGGAGGTCAAGTCCTTCGATGTGCGCCGCGACAAGTGCGGTTCTCCGGTGTGGGAGGCCAAGCTCGGCAACACCAAAGATGAGGGCGGCACGCGCAAGAAGACCTACGTCATCGGCGGAGAGACGGCGAAGCCGTTCCATCTCTGGGAGGGCGACATGCCTCACCGTCCGCTTGTGGCGCTCGAAATCTCGGCATTTCCCACAGATAAGATTCCGCCGGCAATTGCCGACATCTTCGGCAAGGAGCTTTTGAACAATCCCGTGGAGCTTGCGAAAGTCTGTGTTGACAAGTACGGCGCCGACCTGATCAGCGTATCGCTTCTCGGCACACACCCCGAAAAGGGCAACATGTCGACCGACGACGCGGTGAAGATTGTCGGCAACATCCTGCAGGCTGTGGACGTTCCGTTGATCATCACCGGCCACACGCATTACGATAAGACCAACGAGGTTATAAAGGCCGTCGCGCAGACCTTCGCCGGCGAGAACCTGCTGCTGAATTGGGTCGAGCAGGACAACTACAAGACGATAGCCGGAGTCGCAATGGCTTACGGGCACTCTCTCGTAGCTCAGTCCCCGATCGACGTCAACATCGCGAAGCAGATGGTCATCTTGCTGACGAACATGGATTTCCCGAAGGGCAACATAGTCATAGACCCGACGACGAGCGCTATGGGCTACGGAATTGAGTACACGTACTCGGTCATGGAGCGTATCCGCGTGACCGGCGTCGACGGAGAGCCGATGCTTTGCGCGCCGCTCATCGTATCGCCGGGACCGGAGACAAGCAAGATCAAAGAGGCAAAAGCGTCCGCTGCCGACTTCCCGGCGTGGGGCAAGCTGGAGGATCGCATAGCAGCCCTCGAGTTCGGCGCGGCTCAGTCCTACCTCTACGCGGGTGCCAATATTCTGGTTATGAGCCATCCGGAAGCGGCTGTTCAAATCAGAAAGACTATCGACGATCTGCTCGATGGTAAAAGGGGGTAGACAATTATGGCATTGACCGGGCTGCAAATTCAGAAGCTCCTGCCGAAAACTAACTGTAAGGAGTGCGGCTCCAACACATGTCTGGCCTTCGCTATGAAGCTGGCCGGCAAAAAAGCCGAACTCTCGGAGTGTCCATACGCGTCCGACGAAGCGAAACAGATTCTCGGAGCGGCCAGCGAACCGCCTGTCAAGACAGTTTCGATAGGCGAGAACAAAGTAGGGGGCGAGTTGTTCCTGTATCGCCACGAGAAGACCTTTATGAATCAGCCGATTTTAGCCGTCAACATCAACGACAGCGACGAAGGGATTCAGGAGGCCGTCGATCAGATCAAGGGTTACGTGCTTGAGCGAGTCGGCGAGACGCTCACTCTTGGCGCGATAGCTGTTACTCAGACTCAGGACGATCAGGCAAAGTTTATCAACGCCGTGAAAATAGCCGCCGCATCCGGACGTCCGGTTATACTGCGCGCGAAAACAACCGCTGCCGCGAAGGAAGCCGCTACCCTTATCAAGGAAAACGGCGGAGTCATATCCGGCGTAGTGAAAGACAGTGCCGATGAACTCGCGGCTGCCGCGAAGGAGAATGGACTTGTCTTAGCTGTTGCGGGAGCGAATTTGGACGAGATCGCCGAGGTAACCGGAAAGATTAAGGAGAGCGAGTTCAACGACCTCTTGGTCATGATACCCGGGGATTCCTTGGCGCAGAGGTTCCAGCTCAACACGGTAGCGCGCCGCGCCGCCCTCGGCAACGTCAAGACGATGGGCTACTCTTTCCTTCGTTTTATACCCGAAGGGGACCTGTACAGCGTGCTCCGCGAAGCTACCAACGAGGTATGCAAATACGGCGGCGTCATCGTCTTCCCCAAGTTCGACATAGCGTTGTTCTCCACTCTCATGACGCTTCGTCAGAATATCTACACCGACCCGCAGAAGCCCATCCAGATGGAGCCGGGCATCTACAAGATCGGTGAGCCTGACGAGAACTCGTATGTGTGGTGCACCACGAACTTCTCCCTGACGTACTTCCTTGTGACGGGAGAAATCGAGAACTGCGGACAGAACGCGTGGGTAATGCTCCCGGAGTGCGAGGGGTTGAGCGTTCTGACAGCTTGGGCGGCAGGAAAGTTCAACGGCGACATGGTCGCCAAGTTCCTGACCACGCAGGACATCTACAATACGCAAAAGAACAAGAGCCTGATCATTCCGGGCTATGCCGCCCAGATCAAGGGCGACATAGAGGAAGGGCTTCCGGGCTGGAATATCATAGTCGGTTCACAGGAAGCGGGAGACATTGAGTCTTTCGTCAACTCGACTCTGAAATAAATCTGGCAGAACGGGGTCAACCCCCCTTGAAACTTCTCTATAATTTCAAGGGGGGTTCTCTTTTATTGAAGTGTTGATTAAATCGCCAAAATGTGATTTAATCCTATTGTTGCCCTTTAGGTTCTTAATAATAAATCAATCTTTCTTTAATTTGATTTTTTGATTTTTTGAGAGGAAGCAAGTATGCCATCTATCACTTTTTTACCGGGGAACCACGTATGTGAAGTTGAAAGCGGAACCGCGCTTCAGAGTGCGGCCGAACAAGCCGGCGTAAATATTTCTTTCCCTTGCGCGGGCAAGGGTGTATGCGGGAAGTGCATTGTCAAGATCACGTCCGGCTCGGTGGCTTTCGAGGATAACGGGAAACTGCCGGAGACGCTGCGCCGTCAAGGTTATGTGCTGACGTGCAGGTCAAAAGCCTCGGACGGAAACGCGACAGTCCTCCTCACCTCCTCACTCAGCGAAGAAAAAGGACAGTTCACCGATGCCTTGGGCTGTATCGGAATTGAAGAGGAGTTGTTCCCGCAGCAAGAAGATATAAAACCTCTCGCCGCCGCGGACAGAGTTACTGTTGCGCCGCCGGAGCAAATGGATGGTCTCGGAGATTACGATCGCTTCATCAATGCCGTAAGCAGGGATCTTTTGTCCAAAGAGACCGATATTCCCTTAAACCTCCTCCAAAAGCTGCCTGAGGAACTGAGACTGAATGACGGCGAACTTTACGTCTGGCACGCCAAGCGCCTGAACACAGAGTACATTGTGGACATCTCGGCCGCTGAACCGTCGGGGGACTACGGGCTCGCGATAGACATAGGTACGACGACGGTCGTTGTTTTGCTCGCGGACATGGCCTCCGCGAGGGCGATTGACGCCGTAACCCTTTACAACGCGCAGATCGACCGCGGCGCCGACGTCATAAGCAGGATCAGCTACGCGAAGAACCCCGACCGCATCAGGGAGATGAGGTCGCTCGTCCTGTCGACCATCAATCGCGGTATCTCCGAGTTGACAGCAAGAAACGGAAATATTCCGGCGCACTGCATCCGTAACGTCTCAATCGCCGGCAATACGACCATGACACAACTCTTCATGGGTATCAAACCCGAATATATACGGCTCGATCCATATACCCCCGCTGTCATGGGAGTTCCTCTTTACACAGCCGAAGCGCTTGGGCTCGTGATAAATCCCTGCGCCCTCATCTGGTTTTCACCGAATGTAGGCAGCTATGTAGGCGGTGATATTACGTCCGGACTCCTATGCACCGACTTCGCTGTCGGAACGGACGAGGTATGCCTCTTTATCGACGTCGGGACGAACGGAGAGATAGTGCTCGGAAACAACGATTTCCTGATGGGCTGCGCCTGCTCCGCAGGGCCCGCTTTCGAGGGCGGGGGGATAGAGAGGGGAATGCGCGCCTCCGAGGGAGCGATAGAGCGCGTGGAGGTCGATCCTGTGTCGGGGGAGTGTTCAATCTCGGTGATCGGCGGAGGAAAGCCGCTGGGAATATGCGGTTCAGGCATCATCTCGCTTCTGGCACAGTTGTTTTCCGCGGACATAATCGATCGGCGCGGGAAGCTCGACCGCACCGGAAAATTCACGTCTATCAAAGTCAGCGGCAAACACGCGAGATACTATGTCACGCCGGCGGAGGGTGAGGATCTCGGCGTGTACCTGACTGAAAATGACATCGACAACTTCGTGCGGGCAAAGGCTGCGATTTTTTCCGCCTGCGTTACGATGCTGAAGAGCGTGAGCCTCGATTTCTCCTGCATAACCAAGTTTTACATAGCCGGAGGTTTCGGGAAATACATTGAGATCGAAAAAGCCCAGACGCTGGGTCTGCTGCCGCCTCTCGACAAGGACAGATTTTACTATATAGGCAACTCTTCGCTCGCCGGAGCGTTTATGTCCCTCTTGTCCCAAAAACACAGGGACAAGGTTGAGGAGCTCGCCAACCGGATCACGTATGTCGATCTGAGCGTCGAGCCCGGTTACATGGATGAATACGTAGCGGCGATGTTTTTGCCTCATACGGATATGAGCATGTTTGGAAAAGGTTGATTTATTGTCAGGAGCCTAAAGCGTAACGATAAAAACTTACTTTGCGAGGAGGTTGAGCTTTGATATGCTTGAAGCCATCAGAATGCCGAAGCTGCATGACATTGATGAGTATGAAATCGTGCGTTTCCATCATAAAGTAGGCGACGTCGTCAAGCGCGGCGATATTTTTTTGGATGCTTCAGTCGACGACGGAACCGAACGCAAAGTTGGTTTCTATCTGAGCGGGAAGGTTACTGAGATTAATGTCTCAGTCGGAAGCATAGTCCGCGAGGACTCATTGCTTGGTGTGATTGACAATTTGAAATGAACGGCATATGCTATACAAAGGCTGGTTTATTGTTAGGAGCCTAATAGGGTAACGATAAAAACCTAACAGAAGGAGATGTTTCAGATGTGCGGAATATACAGCAATCCAAATGAAATAGCGAGATCCCTGACTGTCGCCGCCGCGGAGAAGATCGTGATCAATCCGGCGGGAAAGAGCGTCGAGGAGAGCAATATAGAACTGGGAAGACAGCTTGCTCTCGTTTACAAGACTATCCTCAGTGAACTGACTCGGGGTGATGAGGATACATTGCTTGATCTCGGCGCCCACTCCCATGAGCATGAGCACGAACTCAGCGACGGAACGGTTATGACTCACTCGCACTCGCACCATTCAGGGGCCGGGCATACCCACGAACATGTCCATTCACATTAAGGCCTGACTTTAAGAAAGCCTTTAGCGGGGTCATATGGGAGACTGACATTTTCCCATGACCTCGCTTTTATTTTGGTTGATTTTACGATTCAGATATGGTCTTTACGGCGAAGGCGAGCAGGTTCGGCAGGATATCGAGGGAGTATTTCACCTCGAGGCGCTCGGTCATCTTATGGGCGTCGCGGCCGCAGGGACCGAGGTTCATCACCGGAACGTCTATCTTCATCATGCCGCCGAACGGCACGCCGAAGAGCGAGCTCGCAATGGGGCAGTTGTCCGTGAAACAGGTCACGTCGTCCTTGCTCCCGGAAAAACCCATGAAGCTCAGATCCGTGATGCCGTTGTAGAACTCCTCTATGTCCATATCGACGTTAAAGCGCGATTTGGCCTCACTGACGATCCGATCCGCTGCCCGCGCTAAGACGTTCGACTTAGGAGCTCCGTCAAGGCTTGTGCGGGGCGGATTGTACGGGGGGAGGAAACCCACCGCTATGAAGGGCGGTTCGAGAGGAGCCATGCGCAGCATCTCCTCGATGACGGCTATGCCGAGGCCGCGCAAGTCTCCTGACCGTTTAGCGAGAAACTCCGCGACGTGCCGGTCGAGCGAGTCTCGTCCTCCGCATGACTTTGCCGCCGCCTCCGCTATGCTGCCGAACGTTATCACTCTGACGGTAAAATCGTCCATGCCGGGCTTGTATCCCATCGAAGCCAGAGTCGCGTGGGAGTCCCGGAGGCGATGTATTGACGCTTCCGCGGCGTCCTCCGCAACCCTCTTCATCTCGCCCATGACCTCCGACGGGGTCTTTGTGGCGGTGAAGCAGTTGAAATAAGCGACAGATCTGTTCGGAACCGTCACGGAGTAACCCTCGGACAGAATACCGTGTCCAAGGCATATCCACGACGGCTGGCAGGTCTCCCTGTTCGGGTTGGCGAGCTCGGAAGCGGCCTCGGCCGCGCAGACTACGTTCGACGACAGCAGCGCGGCGGAGAGTCCCCTGTAGTAATTGCCGGAGTGAGTGGGGACGCCCCGGCAGTAGAAAGCGGGCATCAGTTTGCCGAGAGAACCCAGAAAGAGGAGCTGGTTCTTCGCGTCCTGCAAGCCCGCCTCCGACGGCTCCGTATTTATGCAGGCGATGTAATCGATATCTTCCGCCTCCATGAGCTGAGCGAGGTGACGCGCCATGCCGCGCGCTCCGCAGCTCGCGTTCTCCTCGTCCGGAACTGCCGCGAGCAGCAGGTTTACGTCGAACATCTTCCTGTCATGGTCGTAATCACGCAGTAACTCCATCTCTATGGCGAGCCCGCACTTCATATCGGCCGTTCCGCGCCCGAATAACCATCCGCCGGATTTGAGGTCGTCCGCCGCGCTTGCCGGCAGCTTCACAGACCTGAGTCTCTTGGCTAATTCATCCGGGCTGAAGGCGTATTCGGCGAGCTCCCCGTAAACGCCGATATCGACGACGTCGAAGTGAGCCAGCAGTATGACCGTCTTTTTCGTGCCGGAGGGGGCCCTCATCAGAGCCGAGACCGAACAGAGCGGCCTTGACGCGTCTCCCTCCAAAGGGGTCGAAACCATTTCAAGATGAGCCGGATTATTTTTGAAGTAATTCAGCTTGCTCAGGTAATCCCGCACAAAGAGGGCCGCGCTGTTCTCCTCTGCCGAAGCCGTTACGCTCGGTATGCTGACGAGATCGCGCAGCAGAGCCTCACGGGAATGCGGCGTGGATAACATATTTGTACCCCCTTATGCAGGGGCGATCATTGGCCGCCCCTGCGATAACCGATTAAATAACGGACGACCGTTGGCCGTCCGTTCGATAAACCCGCCGAACAACGGGCGAACACAGTTCGCCCCTGCAATCGCCTGTTATTTTTTCTTTTTGCCGCCGAGGTACGCGGCTTCGATTTCGGGGTTCCTCAGCAATTCTTTGGAATTGCCGCTCATCGTTATCTCGCCGGTTTGCAGAACGTAAGCCCTGTGCGAAAGCTGAAGCGCCTTTCGAGCGTTCTGTTCCACTATCAGCATCGTCATGCCGAGCTCGCTGTTTATTTTGGTGAGCTCCTTAAAGATTTCGCTGATTATTATCGGAGCGAGCCCGAGCGACGGTTCATCGAGGAGAAGCACCCGAGGACGCGCCATGAGGGCGCGCCCTATGGCCAGCATCTGCTGCTCGCCGCCGGAGAGCGTTCCGGCGTACTGCGTCATTCGCTCACGCAGCCTCGGAAATAGGTTGTAGATCTTCTCCCTCAGCTTCTTGACCTCGTTTCTGTCCTTGATCGGGAAAGCTCCCATCTCCAAGTTCTCGTGAACCGTGAGCGGCGCGAAGACCTTCCTGCCCTCGGGCGAGATGCTGACCCCGGCGGCCACCACCTGATAGCTCTTCGCGGGCAGCCGCGCGCCCTCTAACAGGATTATGCCCTCGGCTCGCGGCACGTCGCCCACTATCGCGTTCATAAGCGTGGTCTTCCCCGCGCCGTTTGCCCCGATGACGGCGACTATCTCGCCGTTGAAAACGTCCAAGTTCGCCCGCTTCAGCGCCTTTATCGCGCCGTAGTTGACCGACAGATTTTGAACCGAGAGGAGCGGCGCTTTGCCTGTCGCTGCGTCCGACATTTTTACTCCTCCTCCCCAAGATACGCCTTCAGGACGTCGGGGTGGTTTTGTATCTCCTCCGGCGAGCCCTCGGCTATCTTCGCCCCGAAATTCATGCAGACTATATGGGGGCATATCTCCATTATAACGTCCATGTGATGCTCTATGAGCAGTATCGTCAGTTTGAAATCCTCATGAATGTTCTTTATAAGCACGTTCAGCTGTTCAACCTCGTCCGCGTTCATTCCGGCGGCGGGTTCGTCGAGCAGCAGAAACTTAGGGTGAAGGGCTATGGCGCGCGCTATTTCGAGCCTCCGCTGGAGGCCGTAGGGCAATGTCCCGGCCGCCTGTTCGGCGCGATCCGCGAGCCCAACGCGCTCCAAGAGATCCATGCTCTCCTTTCGAGTCGCCTTCTCCAGACTTCCCCAACGCCCAAGGTGCCCAAGCGCCTCGACAAAGTTGTATTTGTTGTGCAGCTGCGCCGCGGTCATTACGTTCTCCAGCACGGAGGAAGCGGCGAAGAGGCGGAGGTTCTGGAACGTGCGGGCGATACCGAGGGAGACAACCTCATATGTCTTCAGTTTGTTGATGTTCTTGCCGTTGTAGACGACGTCGCCGCTCGTAACATCGTAGACGCCCGTTACAAGGTTGAAGATCGTCGTCTTCCCCGCGCCGTTCGGCCCTATGAGCCCGGCAAGTTCCCCCTCGCCGACGACGAAGCTCATGTCGCTCACCGCGTGTATACCGCCGAAGGATTTGTTTACGTTTTTGAGTTCCAGCAGGGCGTTCATTCCGTCTTCTCCTTCAAACCGCCGCCGAAGCGCGAGAGCATGCGCTTAAAGAAGCGAGGGCTTAACTCGTTCGTGCCCATTATGCCCTCCGGACGCAGAACCATAACCAAGACGAGCACCAATCCGTAAATAAGCATACGGTATTGGGATATGTCCCGGAAATATTCGGTTACGAGCGTGAGTACGGCCGTTCCCAGCAGGCAGCCGCTGATGGAGCCGAGCCCGCCGAATACCACCACGGAGACGAGCTCCGTTGACTTCGCCATGTCGAACATGACGGGTTGGATGAATGACATGAACCCTGCTAAAAGCGCGCCGGAGACGCCGCAGTAAAAGCCGGAGATCGCGAGGCTGAGCACCCTGTACCGAGCCGTGTGGATGCCGAGGAGCGACGCCGCGACGTAGTCGTCGCGGCAGGCCTTGAAGGCCCGCCCGTAGTTGCTGTTCACGAGGAAGAACATACCAATCGACATCACTATCAAAAATCCGATAGCCACCGGCATGGTGGTGAAATTGTCTATTCCGGGGTAACCGCGCGCGCCGCGCGTGACGCTGTTCCAGTTCTCGATTATGAGCCGTATCGCCTCGCCCAAGCCCAGCGACGCTATCGTGTAGTAGTCGCCGACGAGCTTCAGTGTCGGCAGCCCTATCAGATAGGCGCAAATCATCGCGAGAATACCGCCGGCTACGATGGCGGGCAGCCAGTGAATCCCGTACTGCACGGTGAATATCGCCGCCGTGTACGCCCCTATCGCCATGTAACCGGCGTGCCCGAGCGTGAAGATGCCCGTGAAGCCCGTGAACAGGCATATGCCCAGCGCGGCGATGCAGTTGACCGCGAGCAGTGTTACTATGCCGCTTGCGTAACCTCCCATCATCCGAGGTCTACACTTTCTCTCCGACGGACTTTCCGAAGAGTCCCGTCGGGCGGATTATGAGGGTTACTATGAGAAGCCCGAAGACTATGAGGTCGCGGAACTGGCTCGATAGAAACCCGGTCGCCAGCATCTCGGCGAGGCCGAGAATGAGGCTCCCGACTACCGCCCCGGGAAGTGAGCCGAGCCCGCCGATAACCGCCGCGACGAACGCCTTCGTTGTTATCGCGCCTAACTGGGGGTAGAGCGTGTAGCGGACGGAGAGGAATATACCGCCTATGGCGGCCAGCAGCCCCGCCACGAAGAAGACTATCGAGATGAGCCTGTTTACATTGACCCCCATCAGCCCGGCTGTCTTCAGATTATAGGAAGCGGCTCTGACAGCGAGCCCCCACTTTGTCTTAGACAGGAACAGCTGCAAGCCTGCGAGGAACACCATTGAGGTGACGAGCGAGAGCACGTCGAACATGCTCACCGTGGTTCCGGTGAAGAGCTCCAAAGATTGGGTGGGTATTACGTCCGGCAGCGCCCTGAAGCGGCCTCCGATGGTGACTACGAAGATATTTTCTATGACGATGCTCATTCCCATTGACGCTATGAGCATGTAGAGCGTTACGGGGGTGCGCTCCCTGATCGGCCTGTACGCCAAGAATTCGACCAACACGGCGGACAGCCCCGCGCCTATAAGCGCGCCCAAAGCCGCGAGCCATATATTGAGCCCCGCCGTGAGCAGCAAGTAGTAGCAGATATACCCGCCGATGACGAGAAATCCGCCGTGCGCGAAATTTGAGAAAAGTAGTATCGAATAGACGAGGGAGTACCCCACCGCGATAAGCGCGTAGACAGAGCCTAAGGACAGACCGTTTATTACCTGCTGCAAGAGCGTATTCAAGCGCGACACCTCAACTTTCAGAACAAGTATAAATGGAAGTTTGGAAGGCTGATTTACTGTTCGGGAGTCTGAGGGGTTAAGATAAACCCCTGACCGGACGATCGAAACGGTCGCCCCTACGCGTTACGCATCCCCATAAATCAGCCCTTCCGCAAAATATAAAAAATACGTGAGACATAATTATATCATATATATAGGGGGCACGGCGCGCCGTGCCCCCTATATTATTTAATACAATCTTATTTTATTGCCGGACGTTGCGTTTTTATTTAGGCTCGACCTTCCGGAAGAACTTGGTTCTCAGGTCGTCCTCAACCCTCAGTATGATCCCCGCCTTGTTGAGCGGGGTGTGAGTGGCCGGATCCATCGTGATGGTAGCGTGGTTGAGCTTCAATCCCTTCGTCTCCTCAAGAGCCTTCGCTATGGCCGGTCCGTCGGCTTTACCGGCGCGCTTTATAGCGTCGATGAGCAGGTACATCGCGTCATACGCCATAGTGCCGTTCACGAATTCCTTGCAATCGTCCTTGTAGACCTGCTTGTAACGAGCGAAGATGGGAGCCATTACCGGATCGTCGAGGTAGGTGTGGTTTATCCAGTAAGTGCCCTTCATGGAGTCGCCCGCTATCTCGTTCATGAACTCGCCGTAGCCGTCGCCGCCTATGATAGCGACGTTATTGAGACCCAGTTCCTTCGCCTGCTTGATCGCGAGAGCCATATCCCTGCCCATGCCGGGGAGGAAAAGGATATTCGCGCCGCTGTTCTTGATTGTCGTAAGCTGGGCGCGGAAGTCGACGTCCGTCTCACGGAAGCCTTCGTCCGCCACTACTTTGCCGCCGAGCTTATTGTAATCCTTGACGAAAAACTCGCGAAGCCCCTGAGCGTAGTCGGAACCGACGTTATAGAGGATGGCCGCCTTGTCCTTCTTGAGGGTAGTATAGGCGAGGTCCGCGGCGAGCGCGCCCTGGTAGGGGTCGGTGAAGCAGATGCGGAAAGAGTACGGGCGCGCCTTGCCGCTGTTGTCCACGGTGACGAGCGGGTTAGTGCCTACCGTCGATATCTGGGGAACCTTACCCCTGTCGACAATCGGAGCCGTGGCTATGTTGATGCCGCTCGAGTTCGCCCCGACTATCGCGACGACCTTGTCGCTCTCTATCATGCGCCTGACGGCGTTGACGGCGTCCTCGTTGCGCGTCCTGGTGTCATAAGGCACGAGCTCCAGCGGACGGCCGAGAACTCCGCCCTTTGCGTTGATGTCCTCGACGACGAGCTTTGCCATGTTGACCTCGGTCAGCCCATAGGCCGCGTAGTCGCCTGTGAGCGCCGCGAGGTAGCCGATTTTGATCGGCGCGGCGGCAAACGCCGTACACGACGCGACCAAGACAAAAAGCACCGCGATTAAAACCAACAGCTTCTTCATAAATGAACCACACTCCTTGTAAAAATTTTGGATGCTTTTAGTATAGCCCCTATTTCTCCGAACCGCAAGTCCGAAGGGTTAAGGTGTTACGGAGGGTTGCGGCGGACCTCTAAAACACAGGCGATCAGGCTATTGACGGCATTATATCTCTATGTTCCGAAAACGACTTCATCGGCCACTTCGTCGCGCCCTTTGAGGAAAAAGAGTCAACACCGGAGGAAATCTCCGAGTGTGAAAAGCATGAGAAGCGGCTCGCGAAAGGCCGCGTATGTACCGCAAGAATACGGAAGGAGCTGCCGGAACAAGGGAATGAGCAGACACCCGCTGTCGTGTAGACATAAGCCAGTAGCGGTGAGCGATGGTTTGAGAGCGTGAGAGGACGCGTTAAGTCGGGCGGGCGGTGGTTTACCACCCACTGTTTTACAATTATGTTTAGCTTAAAGCCAGAATGTCGTCCTCGTCAAGCCCGGTCAGGTCAATAATATCGCTGACAGCCATCTTGCGGGCAAGCATTTTACGCGCTACCTCAAACTTGCCCTTCTCCACGCCCCTTTCCATACCCTCTTCCTTCGCGTCGCGGATATTAATATCCCTTACAACTTCATCCATTGTCTTAAATTGCATTTTCCATACCTCCTTAACCTTTGGGTCAATATCCCCTTCGTCTATTTGCAAAATATTAGACGTAAATTTCCGGAAGTACCACGCTTTTACTTCATCTGACACACGCTCTTTTATCAGACTGAGAAGTTCGAGAGAATATTCCCCGCGTTTCAATGGGTTCCCGTTAGCTTCCAACATCCTTTTGCCCGCCAGTAAGGGAATGGCGAAAGCTCGCCCGTCATGTTTCAATTCTTCCGCGCTCGCGGCGGCGACGCTGTAAACGTTATACGTGAAACTTACAGAAGTTCCCTGCCACGCGCCGGAGTAAGTATTTACCGGTTTTGCCCTTCCCGTGAAGACGGCAAGGGACGTAACGGGAATTTGATGCTCGTCCGACGCGCGATACCACGACCTGAAAATGCGGCGAGGCAAACTGTCATCTTTCTCGTGCTGCTGCTCAATCAAAAACAGAGCGCGGGGCGTATTTCCCGTTTTCAGGGGCACGGCCATACACACATCTGAAATCGTCCCGTCTTTGTCCGATTTGCCGCCGATAGCCGGATGTTCAGTGCCGGCAAACTGCGGCTGCTGTGAGTAATCCCGCTCCGCCGCGAGTTCCGGCATGAAGTACGAGGTTGAGTCGTCGGGGTTTTTTTTAATTATATCCTTCCATGCCCTGTCAATCCAATGCTCACTCATATTACGCGACCCCATTACGGTTATTATTGCCTAAGGCTGCTGATTTCCTCAACTGAAAGGCCGGTTCCCCGCGCTATTTGCTCAACCGGCAATCCCATTTTCAAAAAATTACTTGCGACCTCAAAAGCCTTTTTCTCTTCACCTTCCATCCGGGCTGCTTCTTCGGATATCTGCTTTGAATACTCTTCTAACGTTATTGTCCGCACCTTGTACGCCTCCTTCAAATCTTCGCTTATTCCGGGGCCTTTCAGCCAGAATATCCTTGCCGCAAACTCAAGGATAAATTTCCTCTGTCTTTCGTCATATTCCCGTTCGCTCGTCGTGTTCAGAATTTCCCACGCGTATTTCTCGCGCAGCGCCGCGTCATCGCCGCTTTCCAATGACAGACGCCCGGCGTACATCACACGCGCGAAAGGACGCTTGTCCTCCCTCAGTTCTTCCATTTTGTAACTCGGGAGATGAAATGTCCTGAACTCCAACGATACTTTCAAACCGCAGCACGATTCGCTGTAAGAATTCACATCCCCGGAATCTCCCGTGTATATGGCGAAGCCTGTCGTTCTTCCCGCCGGCCGCTGCGCTCTCAGGCGCACATACGAATCGAACATCCGCAAGGCAAAGTTTTCGTCGTGCTCATCCTGTTGCTCGGCCAGGCACGCGACGCTCCGGTCTTCACCGCCGGCCACCGGGACGTTCAAGAAAACATCCGAGACCAACATTCCTTTATCGGAATCCGAGCCTGCCCTTGGCAGTTCCATGCCCGTTATGCCGGTTACTTCCCTTGACACGTCCATGTCGGAGGCCAGGTCAGGCATAAAATACACGACAGCGTCCCTTGCGCCGTCAACTAATGCCTGTTTCCACGCGACATCACGCCATTTGTGCGGCCTTTTACTCATATGCAATGCCGCTCACGGTAATGCAAAATATTCAGAAGAATGGTAATCGCCTCTTTCCTTTCCCGCATTATATCAAATTCTCGGCTCTTATGTCTCTCCTCTCTTCCCCGTGTGTCATGGTTTAACCGATAGAGAAAGGACAAAGTCCGCCGAGTGAGGCAAGCGGCGCAGAGGACGCATTACGTCGGGCGGGCGGCGTTTTACCGCCCGCTGTTTTACGGTTATGTTTAGCTTAAAGTCAGAATGTCGATCTCGTCGAGGCCGGTCAGGTCAATAATATCGCTGACAGCCATCTTGCGGGCAAGCATTTTACGCGCGACCTCAAACTTGCCCTTCTCCACGCCCCTTTCCATTCCCTCTTCCACCGCGTCGCGTATTCTAATTTCCATTACGGCTTCGTCTATCGGGATAAGTTGCATTTTCCATACCTCCCTCACTTTAGGGTCAATATTTTTGTCCCCGATTCTCAATATGCGGTAAATAAACTTCTGAATATCTCTCATTTTCCCGGCGCCGCAGCCGCGCTCTCTCGTCAGATTGAGAAGTTCCAGCGAATATTTACCTCGTTCCCGGGGATTATCGCCGGCGTCGAGCATTCTCTTGGCCGCCAGCACAACTACGGCGAAAACACGCCCGTCACGCTTCAATTCTTCCGCGTCGGCGCTTGCCACATGATAAACGCCAAATTTGAAATTCAGCTCCGTCCCGTAACACGACGTAATATACGCGTTCACCGGTTTGATATTGCCCGTCAATATCGCGAGTGACGTGACGGGAACCCGGAGCCGGTCGCTCATGCGGTAATATCCTTGGAACATCCGCAGCGGCAAGTCTTTATCAGGTTCATGCTGCTGCTCTATATGGAACGCTATCCGTTGATCCGCGCCCGTTTTCAGCGGGATGGATATGGCCACGTCCGAAATCCTCATGCCCTTGTCCGAGTCAGAATCGATAAAACAGTATATCAAGTCCCCTTTATTTTGTCTTGCTTCCTCTCTTCCCCGTATGTCATATGGTTTAACCGACAGAGAAGGACGAAGTCCGCCGAGTGATGCCGCTTCTCATTTGATGTCCGGCCTGTGGGAAATTGCGTGGCGGGTCATAAAGTTGCGCCCCTGAAAAATTGACAATAAATTAAATTAATGATATATAATCATACTATATCACTTATTTATGGTTTGATTTCTCGGAGGAGGGAATGATTATGAATTCATCGCGCAAGGACAGCTCACGATTT
>BOCB01000027.1 GCA_026002695.1 Synergistales bacterium | reverse complement strand
GCATTCATCATAGCGAGGTGTGATATAGTATGAAACCAAAGTTCCTAAGCACAGCCATAGGCAGTATGCCCTACGATGACCCGGCGCACGCGATTGACGTGTCGCTGGCGTCGCTTAACGCGCCGATCTGGCCCCAGCTCGGAGTGTTCGGGCTCAAGGAGCAGATGGAAATTCAGTACAGCGAGGGCATTCCTTCCGCTGTTATCGACGAGGCGAAGGGGCGTCTGTATTTTGACACCGCCCGCGACTACTCCGACGACTTCGCGGTGTTTTACGAAAATTACGCGGCCGCGATGGATGAGGGCGGCAGCGGCGATTGTTCCTCGCTGGCGATAACGGAGGAGTTCTCCAAGGGTATTTACGCTCTCGAGAAGCAACTGAAGGCTAACGGAGCGGACAAGAAAAAGCTGCCGTGGCTCAAGGTGCAGGTAACAGGGCCTTGCAGCTTCGCGCTGACCCTGACGGACGAGAACAAGAGGGCTATCTATTACAACGACGAGTTCCGCGATGTAATCATCAAGGCGATAGCCATGAAGGCCCGCTGGCAGATACAGAAGTTCAAACAGTATGCTGACAACATCATCTGCTTTATCGACGAGCCTATTCTGTCCGCCTTCGGCAGCTCCACCTACGTCTCCGTGCAGCGTGAGAACGTCGTGGAGACACTGAAAGAGGTCATCAAAGCCGTTCACGATGACGGCGCGTATGCCGGCATTCACTGCTGCGGCAACACCGAGTGGAGCATTCTGACCGACGCGGGCGTGGACATGGTGAACTTTGACGCGTTTGCGTTCGGCGAAACTGTGTCCCTGTACGCGAACGACATGAAAGCCCACCTCGGCAAGGAGCGCATGCTGGCGTGGGGAATAGTGCCGACCTCGAACAAGGTCATGGAGCAGGACGTCAAGTCCCTTGAGACGATTCTCGAGGCGAATATGGACAAGCTCGTCGGCGTTACTGGGATCGACAAAAAGATCATCGCCGAGCAGGCGGTTCTCACTCCCTCATGCGGCACCGGTTCTCTGAAGGTGGAAGAGGCCGACAAGGTGTTTAAGCTCGTGAAAGAAATTTCCGGCAGGATGAAAGAGAAGTACGGGTTTTAAGTAAAGAGTGATAATATGGGTGCGTAAGGGCGGCCGCCTCGGTCGCCCGAAGGGTTTTTATCGTTATTCTTTAGGCTCTTAACGATAAATCAGTCTTTACTTGGCGAATCAGGGGAGAGTGAACACAGTGAAAATAGCCGTTTCAGGGAAAGGCGGGGTTGGAAAATCCACAATCGCGTCAATACTCGCTCTGATGAAGGCCGAACTGGGCGACCGAGTTCTCGCGCTTGACGCGGATCCGGACGCCAATCTGGCTTCTTCCCTGGGAATTTCGCACGCCGAACAACGAAAGATTGTCACCATATCGCAGCAAATCGGGCTGATAGAAGAGAGAACCGGAGCGAAGGTCGGGCAGTATGGGCAGGTATTCAGGCTGAATCCTGAGGTATCCGACGTGGCCGATCACTACGCCTACAAACACCGCGGCGTTTCCCTCCTTATTTTGGGAGCGGTCAAGGCGGGAGGAAGCGGCTGTGCCTGCCCGGAAAACACTTTTATCCGCGCCTTGGTGAACGACTTGGTTCTCTTTAAGAGCGATGCGCTGATTATGGATATGGAGGCCGGCATAGAGCATCTGGGACGAGCTACTTCCCAGGGGGTCGACGTTATGTTGGTCGTGCTGGAGCCCGGTCAGAGATCCGTGGACTGCGCCCTGCTTGTCGAGAGGATGTCGAGAGAGATAGGCATCAGGAAGGTAATGTTTGTCGCCAATAAGATAACCGGTGACGCAGATCGTGATTTTTTGAGGAGTTCTCTGCCTAAGAGCGAGATAATAGCGTTCCTCCCATGGACCGATGATCTGAAAAAAGCTGACCGGGACGGAGTCTCTCCGTATGATTGTTTAGACGGCGCGACCCGCAGTCAGTATACTGAGATAGTAAAGAGGTTGGAAGCATGAATTGTATAATTGCGTTATCCGGTAAGGGCGGGGTTGGAAAGACTACGCTCGCCGGGATGTTTGTACGCTCCCTTGTAGAGCTTGGGAAGAAGCCGGTGCTGGCGATCGACGCCGACCCCAACAGCTGTCTTGCCGATATGCTGGGAGTGAAGGTGCGGTTTACGATCGGCGCAGCGCGCGAAACAGTAAGGGATGAATCCGAGGCTCAGAAGATATCAAAGCAAGAGCTGCTTCGGATGAAAATATCTCAGGGGCTGGTGGAGAGCAGCGGTTTCGACCTGATATCCATGGGAAGGCCCGAGGGGCCGGGATGTTACTGCTACGCGAATAACGTGCTTAAACTCGCGATTAAAGAGCTGTCCGATCAATATAAATATGTTGTTCTGGACAACGAGGCCGGGTTGGAGAATCTTTCCCGCAGGATAGTGCAGACGGTGAACGTGTTGGTTCTTGTCTCGGACGCCTCCAACGCCGGACTAAACACACTGGAGCGCTTGTACTCGCTTGCGAGCGAGATGCGTATCGGCTACGGGAAACTGGTTCTGCTCGTCAATCGCACGAGGAACGGCGAGCTGCCAGAGGCGGCTCAGCGGGTGAAAGAGAACACAAAGGCGCAAAAAATACTGGCGCTGCCGTATGACGAAGAAATCGCGCTTCTGGCGGAACATTCGAAGCCTGTCTGGGATGCGTCGAAAGATAATGAGATTTACAAAACGCTGAGAGGATTAATGGCTGAAATAGCCGAATAAGCAACCGCTGCTATGGCAGACGGAAAAGCCTCCTTAGATTATCTAAAGAGGCTTTTCCGTATTTTAGATTTTTTTGTTTTGTCTCTTACCCGATGAGCTTCACTGCGAGGTCGGCAGCGCTGGCCGCGTCAGCGGTGAAACCGTCCGCGCCTATCTGATCGGCGTACGCCTGAGTGATTGGCGCGCCGCCGACCATGATCTTGACCTTGTCGCGAATGCCGGCCTTGACGGCTGCGTCAACAACATCCTTCATGGCGGCCATCGTGGTGGTCAGAAGAGCCGAACAGGCGATGATCTGACAGTCGTTGGCCTTGACTGTCTCGATAAACTTCTCGGGGGCAACGTCGGCGCCCAGATCGAAAACCTCTATGCCCTTGCCTTCGAACATCAACTTGACGAGGTTCTTGCCGATGTCGTGGAGGTCGCCCTTAACCGTGCCGATGGCGGCCTTGCCGTGCGATTTGACGCCGGCCTGAATCAAAAGCGGCTTGAGGATCGCGGTACCCGCGTTCAAAGCGCGCGCGGCCAACAGTACTTCAGGTACGAACACTTCGTTGTTCTTGAACTTTTCGCCGACTATGCTCATGCCGACCAAGAGTCCGTTGTCAAGTACATCCTTCGCTGCCGCCTTTTCGTCGACGGCCTTCTGCACGAGTTCCTTAACTGCCTTAACCTTACCCTGCTGTACTGCCTCTGAAATCTCGTTCAATATTGCCATAACCATACCCCTCCCAGATGATGTGATTTTATGAACTTAGATGTGTTTGAACACACCTAATTTCCAACTAAAAAACTCATTAAAAATATTGTCAATATTTTATTCATTGCAACTGATTTTTGAGTACCGGGCAAACACTGATTAAATTGCCAAAACGGAATTTTGCCAACCGAACACCATACAACCCAATACCATAGATATTGAAAACTCAGCACAAGTTCGACATCACACAATATTAAATTACCTTGACTACCACTTTGATAAGAAAATTATATCATATCTATCGTCAATATTCTGGCAATAAACAGCTATTTTTAGTAAAACCACGTCGCATATATAGATTGCGGATTATCAAAGAATTAAGTAAGCGTTGATTAATTAGCCAAAATGGGATTTAGCCGTTTTGAGATGTAGAGCCGGTCAGGTTTTTTATCTTTACCCTTTAGGCTTCTAACAATAAATCAGCATTTACTTAAACCCGTCAGTTTTAGCCGTCGGAAAAGTCTGAATTTATTATGTAAATTATAGCAGCAAAATTAAACTGGATATCCGCAAGGCAGAAGGTTATAATACTTGAGACGGAGGCGGAACCGACAAAGTAATTTTTCGCGAAACCATTAAGATGGGCAGGGCAAAACGGTTTTTACATACGTTTTATTTCGACGAGGAAGCGCTGATTAAATTGCCGAAAGGTTTTTATCGTTACCCTTTAGGCTCCTGATAATAAATCGGCCTTCAAAAAAATTGGAGGGTTGTTTCGTAATGAAACGCACACTTGGCAATTCAAGCAATATTTTCAGGGGATTAGCGATACTGTCCGTACTTCTCCTCGCGGCGGCGGTTTTTACGGCGCACTCGGCATCGGCCGCTGAAAAGGACTCCCTCGCTGCCATCAAGGCTGCCGGCAAGATTCGCATAGGCGTCTATGCGGACGAACCTCCGTTCGGCTACATAGACAAGAAGGGCAAGAACGCAGGGTTTGACCTCGTTATAGCGCGCCGCGTCGCGAAGGATCTGCTCGGCGGCGAAAACAAGGTTGAATGGGTGCCCTTGAATCCCGCGGACAGGGTTGAGTATCTTGAAACGAACAAGGTCGACATCGTCTTCGCGAACTTCACTGTGACCAAGGAGAGGGCCGAGAGGGTTGACTTTGCCCTTCCGTACATGAAGGCCGCCCTCGGCTTAGTGTCAAAGAACGGGCAAGTTATCAAGGACATCGCGGAGCTGAAGGGCAAGAAGCTGATCATTGTTAAGGGCAGCACCGCCGAGAAGTATCTCGCGTATAATTACCCCGACGTCGAACTGCTGAAGTTCGAAGATATGTCCGAGGCCTTACAGGCTCTGGCCGGCGGACGCGGAGCCGCCCTCAGCAACGATAATACGCTCCTCTTCGCGTGGGCTAACGCGAATCCGGGCTATACGGTTGGGATTCCCTCTTTTGGCAGCCCCGACACGATCGCGCCGGCTGTGCGTAAAGGGAATAAGGAACTGCTGAGATGGCTGAACGACGAGCTGAAAAAACTCGGCGGCGAGAGATTCATGCACAAGGCATATAAGGAAGCGCTTGAGCCCTTCTACGGCGGCGCGGTAGATCCCGAGAGCGTCGTGGTGGAGGGCGGAGTGGTTAAATAAGGGCGCGGCCGTCCTCCCGCACCGCCGCGCGTACCGTTAAAAAAGTCAAAACAAAAGGGAGAGGGGCTTTTTACATCCCCCTCTCCCTTAAATCGGTAAAATTACTTGCGTCTTCGTTTAGTCGAAGTCGCCCATTCCGCCCATGCCGCCCATTCCGCCGGGCATACCGTGGCCGTCCTTCTTCTCGGGCTTGTCGGCAATCATCGCGTCGGTGGTGAGTATCATCGCGGCTATGGAACCGGCATTCTGCACCGCGCTTCTCGTAACCTTGACAGGGTCGATGATGCCGGACTTTATCATGTCCACGTACTCGCCTGTCGAGGCGTCGAGACCCTTTCCGGCCTCCAGAGCGGCTACCTTCTCGACAACCACGTCGCCCGCGAGGCCGGCGTTGGTGGCGATGAGGTGCAGCGGCTCGATGAGCGCCCTGCGAACTATCGACGCGCCGGTTCTCTGGTCGCCTTCGAGTTCGAGTATGAAGCCGTCAAGCGCCTTTATGCAGCGCACGAGCGCCACGCCGCCGCCGGCGACGATGCCCTCCTCGACAGCCGCGCGAGTCGCGTTCAGCGCGTCCTCAATACGGTGCTTCAATTCCTTCTGCTCGGTCTCCGTAGCCGCGCCGACCTGTATCACGGCAACGCCGCCGACGAGTTTGGCGAGGCGCTCCTGAAGCTTCTCCTTGTCGTACTCGGAGGTGGAGTCCTCAAGCTCCTTGCGTATCTGAGCGGCGCGATCCTTTATCTTCTGCGCGTCGCCCGCGCCCTCAACGATAATAGTCTCCTCTTTGCCAACGCGTACCTTCTTCGCCTTGCCAAGCGCCGAGAGGTCGGCGTTCTCTAACTTGAGGCCGATGTCCTCGCTGATTACCGTCGCGCCGACAACCGTGGCGATGTCCTGAAGCATTGCCTTGCGGCGATCGCCGAAGCCGGGCGCCTTAACGGCGGCAACCTGGAGTATACCGCGCAGCTTGTTGACCACGAGCGTAGCGAGAGCCTCGCCCTCAACGTCCTCAGATATTATGAGGAGCGGCTTGCCGGTCTGCACTATTTTCTCGAGGATGGGGAGCATGTCCTTCACATTCGAGATCTTACCCTCTACCAGGAGGATGTTCGCGTCTTCGAGAAATGCCTCCATGCGATCCGGATTCGTAATCATGTAGGGGCTGATGTAGCCCTTGTCGAACTGGAGTCCCTCGACCATTTCGAGCGCCGTTCCCACGGACTGGCTGTCCTCTACCGTGATGACGCCCTCCTCGCCGACCTTCTCCATTGCCTGAGCGATGAGCTCGCCGACGGCCTTGTCGTTGGCGGAGATGGAGGCCACCTGCACTTTCATGGAGTGATCCTTTACGCTGACGGACTGAGACTTGAGCTCGTCTACTACGAGGTCGATGCCCTTCTCGATGCCGCGGCGGATGAGCATACCGTTGGCTCCGGCTGTTACGTTCTTGATGCCCTCGCGGATCATCGCGCGGGCGACAACCGTAGCGGTCGTGGTGCCGTCGCCGGCGACGTCGTTCGTCTTCGAGGCGACTTCCTTCAGGAGCTGTGCGCCCATGTTCTCGAACGGGTCTTCGAGCTCTATCTCCTTGGCGATCGTCACGCCGTCGTTGGTGATGGTGGGCGAGCCGAACTTCTTCTCTAATATGACGTTGCGCCCCTTAGGGCCAAGCGTGATGCCGACGGTATCGGCAACTTTATTGACGCCGCGCTCCATCGCGTGGCGCGCTTCCTCTTTGAAAAGCAGAACCTTAGCCATTTATATCCTCTCCCTTAAAGACTGATTTAGTGAATCCCCGTTCGGTTTACTACTCAACTACCGCCAGAATGTCGCGCTCGCTCAGGATGAGGAAATCCTCGCCCTCAAGCTTGACCTCGGTGCCGGAGTACTTGCTGTAGATGACCCTGTCGTCGGGCTTCACGTCGATGGGCTGACGCTTCCCGTCGTCGTTCAGTTTACCTGAACCGACAGCCACCACCACGCCCTCAACCGGCTTCTCCTTCACTGTGTCCGGAAGGACGAGTCCGCCCTTCGTCATCTCCTCGTGAGGAGCCGCCTTGACAACTATGCGATCACCCAATGGTCTCAGTTTCAATGCCATAACTTTACAGCCTCCTTAAGAGTATTTCGCTTATTTGTGTTAGCACTCACTTCGTGTGAGCGCTAAATGATAGTAATAGTTTAACATCGCCTGACTAATTATCAAGTATAAGTATTTGAGTTTAATTATAAATATTTTATAAGAACAGGAAAATACTTATAAATTCATTTATTTACGCGATTTTTCAAACAGCAAGGCGCCTTTGAGCCGGCGGACCCGATCGGAAGCGCGTAGTGCCGCCGCGTACAGGCGGGTGGGTTAATGAAGTAATGTGTTAGAATATTGGCGAGAATTTAGGTAAGCGCTGATTAATTAGCCGAAATGGAATTTCGCCGTTTTGAGATGCAGAGCCGGTCAGGTTTTTATCGTTACCTTTTAGGCTCCTGACAATAAATCAACATTTACTTAGGTAACGATAAAAACCTGCCCATATGGAAGAAAGAGGGGAATACGTGATGGACAAGCCTGTGATTGGATTTATAGGAACCGGCGTTATGGGGTGCTCGATGGCCGGGCACTTGATAGACGCCTCGTATGAGCTGAACGTCTATAACCGCACGAAGGAGAAGTGCGAGCCGCTCACGCGCAAGGGAGCGAAGCTGCGCGCGTCTCCCGCCGAGGTCGCCGCCGCGAGCGACGTCGTGATAACGATAATCGGATTTCCAAAGGACGTCGAGGAGGTGTACCTGTCGCGCGGAGGCTTGGTGGAGAGCGCGCGCGGCGGGGCGCTGCTGATGGACATGACGACGTCGAGCCCGAGCCTCGCCGTCAAAATATACGACGCGGCTCGGGCCCGCGGCGGAGTGAAAGCCTGCGACGCGCCGGTAACCGGCGGTGACAGGGGCGCGCGGGAAGCGAAGCTGTCGATACTGTTCGGCGGCGACGAGGAGGACTTCGAGCGCGCGCTGCCTATTCTGAAAATAATGGGCAAAAATATCGCGCGTTTCGGCGGGGCGGGGAGCGGTCAGACCGCGAAGCTCGCCAATCAGACAGTGATAGCCGGGACGATGTTGGGGGTGTGCGAGGGCTTGGCTTACGCGAAACGGGCCGGAATAGACCCGAAGGAGCTGCTCTCCTGCATAGAAAACGGCGCGGCGGGAAGCTGGAGTTTATCCAACTATGGACCGCGAATCTTGGACGGGGATTTCAATCCGGGGTTCTTCGTCAAGCACTTCGTGAAGGACATGAAGTTAGTGTCGGAATCGGCGAAGTCTCTTGGGATGAGTCTGCCCGGCTTGGAAACGGCTCTCGCCCGGTATCAAAAACTGGCCGGGCGCGGCGGCGAGGAGAACGGCACGCAGGGGTTGTACAAGCTGTACGAGTAGGGGCGACCGGGGGCGATCTCCCCTACTTGATAATTAATTACATTTTCTTCCAGCCGCGCTCCAATCTTTCGAGAGCGTCCGCCAGCGTCTCCTCTTTCTTTGCGAAGTGAAGTCTGATGAAGTCATTTATGTCCTCTCTGAAAAAACTGGAGCCCGGCACGGCGCCGACGCCGACTTTGCGCGCGAGCTCCTCGCAGAACTCGAGGTCGCTGCCGTACTTGAAGTCCGATATGTCGAGCAGGACGTAGTACGCTCCCTGCGGCTCCGTGTGCCTTATTCCTATGGCGTCGAGCCCTTTCAGCAGCAGGCCGCGCTTTTTCGTGTAAAGCTGACGCAGCGAGACGTAGTAGTCCCCGCCCAGCGTGAGGCCGGCGACCGCCGCCTCCTGCAAGGGCGCGGGCGCCCCTACGGTCAGGAAGTCGTGTATTTTGCGCGTTACGTCCGTTATCTCCGGTGAGGCTATGACGTATCCGAGCCGCCAGCCCGTCATCGAGTAGGTCTTCGACAGAGAGCCGCACGACAGCGTTCGCTCGAACATGCCGGGCAGCGACGCGATATAGGTGTGCTCATAGGGCTCATATATTATATGCTCGTAGACCTCGTCCGTTATGACATAGGCGTCGTACTTCACGGCCAAGTCCGCTATGATTTTCAGTTCGTCACGCGTGAAGACCTTGCCGCTCGGATTCGACGGGTTGCAGAGTATAAGAGCCTTGGGACGCCTCTTGAAAGCCGCTTCCAGTTCGTCCGCGTCGAAGCCGAACGACGGCGGGCGCAGCGGCACGTATACGGGAACCGCGCCTGACAATATCGCGTCCGCGCCGTAGTTCTCATAAAACGGCGAGAACACTATCACCTCATCGCCGGGATCGACGACGGCCATCATGGACGCCATCATGGCCTCCGTGCTTCCGCACGTAACAACTACCTCGCTCTCAGGGTCGATCTCAAATCCCATGAGGCCGGACTGTTTCGCGGCCAGCGCCGCTCGGAAATTGTCCGCCCCCCACGTGACGGAGTATTGGTGCGGGCCGTCGAGGGCTATCTCGGCCAGCCTGTGCGTTATCTCCTCAGGCGGCCCGAAGTCGGGGAAACCCTGCGACAAGTTCACCGCCCCGTATTGATTCGAGATTCGCGTCATTCTCCTGATCACCGAGTCAGTGAAATTTGCGGTTCGCCCGGACAGTTTTCTCATCGCTCATCCTCCTTGTTTTATCATGCGGTTCAAATGCCTCCCGCCTATTTTATATGGAAAGGCTGATTTATTTCCAGGAGCCTAAAGGGTAAAGATAAAAACTTTTATGGAATCAAGTTTACTCAGGAACAGTCAAAGGGCGCCGCCCCCGAAAGGACGGGGCGGCGCCTTTTGACTGCTTTCCGGAAATAAAACAGGGGGGCGGATCAGCCGGCGATACCGCTCTTTACTCGAAGCCGACCGTCTTCGTCCAGTCGCACATGTCGCGGACTTTCTTCTTGGCCTTCTCCAGAACGTCGCCCTTGAAGTTCGGGTTGATTTTCCCTGCGATGGCGGCGGCCATCTCTATCGTCGAGGCCGCGTTCTTCTCCCAGCCGGGGTCGCCGCGGAAGTCGCGCAGTATGTCGTAGGTGAGTGTGCCGGGCTTGTTCTCGACCAGTACCTCGCCGATAGCCTTCTCTATCTTCGCGCCGTCCTCGCCTAAGCCGAGGTACTCCAGCATCATCTTGGAGGTCAGCAGCATGGCGGACGGGTTGACGCGGTACTTGTGCGCGTACTTCGGAACGGAGCCGCTCGACGGCTCGAAGAGCGCCGTGTTCTCGCCTATGTTGCCGCTCGGCGCGAAGCCGAGGCCGCCGGTGAGCTGGCTCGCCTCGTCGGAGAGTATGTCGCCGAATACGTTGCTCGCCACGACTACGCTGTAGTCCTGCGGATTCTTTATGAGCCACATGGCCGTCGCGTCCGCGTTCTCCTCTATGCCTTTAATGCCGTACTGCTCGTACTCCTTGGCGACTTCGAGGAATATCCTCTTCATCATGCCGTCGGTCTCGCGGATGACGTTAGCCTTGTTGCCGCAGTGAACCGTCTTGCGTCCGCTCTCCCTCGCGTACTCGAACGCGGCGCGGATTATGCGCTCGCAGCCCTCTTTCGAGAATACGCGCCACGACGTGGCGACCTCGCCGGACTTCCTGAAGCGCTCCATGCCGGGGTGAAGGTCGAAATGCTCCTTGGGGAGCGGGTGGAACTCGACGGCCGCGTAAAGGTCCTCGGTGTTCTCGCGGAACATCACTATGTCTATCTTGGGGTCGCCCTTGAGCGGAGTGCCGATGCCCGGCAGCGTCTTCGCGGGGCGCAGATTGATGTAGAGGTCGAAGAGCTGCCTCATCTGGAGTATCGCGGATTTGAAGCCCTTTACGCCGGCCTTCGAGGTTATCGCGGCCATTAGCGTGGCGTCGGTGTTCTTTATCGACTCGATGGTCTCCGGCGGAACTGTGTTGCACTTGGGGCTGCCCTCGCCGAATTTGGTGACGGACTTCTCCCACATACACCAGCCGAGGTCGGCGCGAACCCAGTCTATCGGCAGGTCCATCGCCTCCAATACGAGAAGGGCCCCCTCCATCATATCAAAGCCGGAGTCGTCCCCCGACATATAACATACCTTGTAACGATCCTTCTTTTCCTTAACCTTCATTACGTTCCTGCCCATTTCAAAGACCTCCTTCGTCCCGTCAAAGCGTGAATGTACCGTCCTTGCCGTCCTTGCCGCTGTACACGCCGGACAGCGTGTCGAATCTCAGCACCCTCATGTTCGGGTCGCTCATGCCCTCCGTGAAGAATTCCTTGAGGTTGTCATTCCAGACGAGCTTCCGCGACTCCGCGTCGTCGAGTATCACCGCGCTGCCCCAAAGCCGGAACTCCGCCAGCGTCTTGGAGGAATAACCGTATATCACGGCCTTTTCACATTTTATCAGCTCAATTATCTTGCTCGACTCAAGCGCCGTCGCAAACCAGATGCTCTTCACGCCGTCCATATACAGAGGTTTCATCGCCCTGATATTCGGATGCCCGTGGCTGCCGTTGGTCGCCAAAAACAACGGATTCGCGCCGCCGAACAGGAGCTTGTACGCCTTCTCCTGAGCGTCTTTCGCGTTATAGGTCTCTTCTTTCATTCTATAATATGCCTCCTCGCGACGTTACTTGCACAATAAATAATAATAAACGCGATTATAGCATATAAAGAAGCTGAATCAACGAAGACGGCGCCATACAAATCTAAGGAAAAGACTTATTTTAGAACACATACTTTATTGTCGGGAGCCCAAAGGGTAACGGCAAAAAACCTGAGGGTTTATTCCCGCGCTCACGCCAGCCCGAGGGACTTCTTTACGTGCGGTATGAGTCCTCCGTCGTTGACGAGCCCCTGCACGAACTCGGGGTATGGCGGGAACTTCAGCGTCTTGCCGCCGGCCGTGATCTCTCCCCTGTCGAAGTCAATCTCCACCTCGTCGCCGGACTTCACCAAATCCTGCGCCTCGGCGCTGATTATTATCGGCAGCCCCTCGTTGAGGCAGTTGCGGTAGTGTATGCGCGCGAAGCTCCTCGCTACGATCGCGCCTATCCCGCGCTCCTTCAGGCAGATGGCGGCCTGTTCGCGGCTGGAGCCGCAGCCCCAGTTCTTGCCGGCCACAATAATGTCGCCGGGCTTTGCGTTCTCGGCGAACTCGGGATCCAAGTCCTCAAGCGCGTACTTGCCCATCTCGGAGCGCTCCTTGATGGTGTACGTGTACTTTCCGGCGAATATCACGTCTGTGTTGACGTCGTCGCCGTACTTCCATACCTTGCCCTTGATCTTCATCTACAGCGCCTCCCTCGGGTCGGAGAGCTCGCCCTTGAGCGCGCTTGCCGCCACCGTGTACGGGCTCGCCAAGTATATGAAGCTGTCCTTGTCCCCCATGCGGCCCTTGAAGTTGCGGTTGGCCGTGCTGACGCAAGCTTCGCCGGGCGCGAGAGTCCCCATGTGCGCTCCGAGGCAGGGACCGCAGCCGGAATTGCAGACTATGCAGCCCGCGTCCAAAAGCGTGTCGAGCGTGCCGTCGCGCATCGCCTCGCGGTAGACGTTCCACGACGCCGGAATGACTATCGTGCGCACCGCGGCGCGCTTGCCCTTCAGTATCGCCGCCGCCTCGCGCAGATCCTCCATGCGTCCGTTCGTGCAGCTTCCGAGGAACGCCTGGTTTATTTTCGTCCCCTTTACCTCGTCTATCGCGGCGTAGTTGTCCACGGTATGGGGTTTCGCTATGCCCGGCACGATGTCGCCCAGGTCGTAGTTCAGCTCCTTCGTGTAGGCCGCGTCGGCGTCAGCCCAAAGCGGCTCCCAGTTCGAGGCCTTTTCCCTGCCCTTTATGTAGTCGAGCACCTTCCGGTCAGGTTTGCAGACGGCGTTCTTCGCGCCCATCTCTATGCCGAGGTTGCAGAGCGTCATGCGCCCCGCGACGCTCATCTCGTCGATGCCCGATCCGTGGAACTCGACGCTCATGTAGTCCGCGCCGTCGGATTTGACGTCGCCCATGACCTTGAGGATAAAGTCCTTCGGAGAGACGCCCTTCTTGAACTTGCCCCTGACATTTATCTTCATGCTCTCCGGGACTTTGAACCATATCTGCCCCGTCGCCCACGCCGCCGCCATCTCGCTGCGGCCTATGCCCGTAGCGAACGCGCCGAACGCGCCGTATGTGCAGGTGTGGCTGTCGCTGCCGATAACCACGAGGCCGGGGAGCGCGAAGCCCTCCTCCGGGAACTTCTGGTGGCAGACGCCCCCGTCGCTCGACACGTCGTAGAAATTCGGAGCTCCCTGCTCGGCCATGAACTCGCGCGCTTCCTTGTGGTTCACGGCATGGTCGCTCGACGGAGCGGGTACGCCGTGGTCGAGGATCACGACGAGCCTCTCGGGCTTCCATACTTTTTTGACGCCTATCTTTTTGAACGTGCGCGAGATAGGCCCGGTGTTGTCGTGGCTCATACAGAAGTCCGGCTCGACCGTGACGACCTCGTTCGCGCTCACCTCATGCCCGGCTGCCTTGCCGAGAGCTTTTTCAGCAAATGTTTTGCCCACTCTTCCCACCTACTTTTTATGAGACTTGAGATACGGTATCAGCCCGCCGGCCGACATAATGTCCTTTTCGAGATCGCTCACCGCGTCGCCGTGGAACGTCTCGCCGTTCGTCGCGTTCTTTATCTCGCCGGCCGAGAGGCTGACCTCGAGCTCGTCGCCGTCATTGAGCTTCCCCGCCTTGATCGCGTCGGAGATGCCCTTGACGAACAGCACCGGATACGCGTTGTTGATGGCGTTGCGATAGTATATGCGCGAACAGGTCTCGGCCAGTATCACGGGTACGCCCGCCTCCTTGAGGCAGTAGACGGCGTGCTCGCGGCTGGAGCCGCAGCCGAAGTTCTTTCCGGCCACGACAAAATCCCCCGGCTTCACGCCCTTGGCGAAGCCCTCCTTGCCCGGATAGTATTCGAACGAATACTGCGGCATGTTCTTGGGGTCTGTCTCGGCAAGGTACTTGTTATGATATATCAGGTCGGTGTCGACGTCGTCGCCGAACACCCACGCGCGCCCTTTAAGCACTTCACTCATTTTATTCGCCCTCCTTACCGCAGCAGCTCGCGCGGGTCTGTTATGACGCCCCTTACGGCCGTCGCCATCGCGGACGCCGGGCTCATTAAGTACGTATGGCTGCCCTTGCCGACTTTGCCTATGAAGTTGCGGTTCGTCGTCGAGCAGCCGACGTCGCCGGACGGCATCGCGCCGTAGTGCTCCGCCGTGCAGAGCGAACACGTCGGGTTGGTGAACACCACTCCGGCGTTCAGGAATTTCTCTATATATCCCGCCGCCGCGCACTTCGCCATAACCTCGCGCGTAGAGGGCGTTATTATCGTCCTGACCTTCGGCGACACCTTGAAGCCGCCCGCCTTCAGAACCTCGAACGCCGCCGCTATGTCGTCGAGCCGCCCGTTCGTGCAGCTGCCTATATGCACCTGATCGACCTCGGCTCCGGCGACCTCGCTGACCTTCTTGACGTTGTCCGGCGCGTCGGGGCAGGAGACCATCGGCTCTAAATCGGATACGTCGTACCTCAGCGTCTTGAAATACGGCGCGTCCTCGTCGGGAGTTATCGCCTTCACGCGGGCGCGCACGTCCTCCTCGCTGCCCCCGGCGCTCTTCACGCGCTCGGCGAGCCAGTCGAGCACCCGCCCGTTAGGCAGTATGAGCCCTATCTTGCCGCTCATCTCCGTCACCATCGAGCAGAGCGTTATCCTCTCGGCGAGCGAGCTTCTCTCGATGACGTTCCCGCTGAACTCGACGGAGAGGAAATCCAATCCGCCCGCGCCCATCTCCCCGACGAAGAGCGTCAGGAAGTCGCGCATGTAAACCCCGCGCCGGAACTCGCCCGTTACCTCGACCTTCAGCGTCTCGGGAACCCTGAACCAGTTGATCCCGCCTATCCACGACGCCGCTATATCCGTGTTCCCGACGCCCGTAGCGAACGCCGCGACGGCACCGAGCAGATTCATATGGCTGTCCGTGCCGAGTATTACATCCCCCGGTTTAACGAGCCCGTGCTCCAACATGACATGCTGGCCGATTCCCCAGTTGATGTCGAACACGTGCTTTATGCCCTGTTTCTTCGCGAACTCGCGGATTATCTTCTGATTGTTTGAGACCTTCTCTGAATGGGAGGGCGCCTGCAAATCAAACGTAAACGCTATCTTGTCCGGATCCCATACCTTACCCTGCTTGTCGGTTATCTCGTCGAACTGCAAACAACAGTTCGCGCCGCCAAAATCCCGCGCCGTCGAGAGGTCGATATTGCACCATACACGCTCGCCGATGCGTACATCCCTGCCCGACGCCCTGTCCATGATCTTCATGATCATCGTCTTGCCCATGCGTTTCAATACCCCCTTAATAAAAGACTAAATCAAGACCGCGGGGGCGCCGCCCCCGCTCCCCCGCAAGGGGGGGAGCGCCCCCCTTGACCCCGTTCTGAAATTCAAAGTCTATTTCATGCCTAAGAAGCTCTTTATGCTCTCGAAGTTCATGAAGTCCGCTTTGTTTACCATCACGCCCTCCGGGCTGCGTAATGTGCCGTCGCCCTCGTGAGCGTGATTGGCTATGATATGCCCGACCGACGACGGGCAGCCGTTGCGCAGCGCTATGACCGTCCCTGAGAACGGATGGCGCAGATCCTTGCCCATCTGAGACTTGACGGTTTTCCCGTCGGGCGACTTTTCGTACTCGACGAGCTTGCCGACATCGTGCAGCAGCGCGCCGGCGACGAGCAGGTCCTTGTTCATAAGGAACTTGCCGCCCTTCGCGTAGAGCGCGTTGAACTCGTCCAGGGCGAGCTTCGCCATGCGGGTAACTCCGCGCACATGCGTCAGGTATGACGCCGGGCAGTCCGGTATCAACAGGGTGAACGGTATCTTGTCCATGTCCTCCGGCTCCCAGCCGCCCGCCGCAAGCGCGTCCTCATAGCTCGCCAAGACGCTCTCCTTCAAAACCTTGTCGTCTATCCACTCAATCTCAGGCAACAGACGGGCGACCTTCTCCCTCACAGCCGAATCAGCCATAATAAACCAACCTCCTGAATTTATTTATATGTGATGTTTTGATGGCGGGCGCTACTTTGCCGCGACCGCGCCGAGCAGCGTCTTGTAAATCCTGTCTATGTGAGCGGTGGCCGCTTGCGACGCGCGCTCGAAGTCGTGATCCAGTATCGAGTCGTAGAGCGCCTCGTGCTCGCCCGCAAACGCAGTCTTGTCCGTCAAGGCGCTGTATATCATCTTGTGCGTCGCCATTATCAGGTTGAACTCCATCCTGACTACGTTGACGAAGATGAAATTATGCGTGGCCTCGGCCATCGCGAGGTGAAAGTCGAAATCCGACTTCGCGCGGTATGACAAGTCGTCTATGTTATCGCGCGTATCGGACAATATTCGGCGCATCTTCGCCATGTCGGACGGCGACGCCCGCCTCGCGGCCTCACCGGCAATCGCGGGGTCAAGAACGCGCCTCGCGTCCATCAGCTCCAGCAGAGCCGAACCCTCGAGCGGCAGCGTGACAAGCTCGTCTGAGAAATCCCTCGGGCGGCGGACAAACCTCCCCTTACCCTGCTGGCTCTCTATCAGCCCAAGGAGCTCCAAGACGCTGAAAGCTTCGCGCAATGACGCGCGGCTCACCCCAAGTTCGTCGATGAGCTTGCGCTCCGGCGGAAGAGGATCCCCATAAGCGAGCTCCCCGCGAGAAATCGCGTCACGTATCGAGTTCACTACCTTTTCATATTTCTTGACAGCTCTGCCTGCTTGCTCCATGATGAATGATAACCTTTCATTGGTCTGATTAGTATACTATATTTATACCATAAAAATTATGATATGTCATCCGGTAATTGCGTATTTTTTAGGGAAAGCATGAGGTATAATTTCCGGGTAGAGATGGCCGCGTTCCCCGAACGGCGGCCGCAAAGCGGCGCGGGGGATACAAGTAAGCGCTGATTAAATAGCCGGGATGGGATTCTGCCGTTTTGATACGCGGAGCAGGTCAGGTTTTTTTATCGTTACTCTTTGGGCTTCTGACAATAAATCAGCGTTTACATTATAAGGAGTGGATTGTTATGTTTGTAAAAATAGTCTGCACTATAGGTCCGGCAAGCTGGAATTACGAAACTCTCTCGGCTATGGCAAAGGCCGGCATGAACGTTGCGCGCCTTAATTTCAGCCACGGAGAGTACGAAAGCCACGAAAAAAGCCTCTCTCTCGTAAGGCAAATTGAGCGCGATTTGGGGCTCCCGATAGCGGCGCTCTTAGATACAAAGGGCCCGGAGATTCGCACGGGCGAAGTCGAGAACGGCGCAATAGACCTCGCTGCCGGAGGACAAATAACGCTGACAAGCGACCCCTGTCTCGGCACGGCGGAGAGAGTCCACGTAAACTATCCGCTCTTGTCCCGGGAGGTAAAGCCCGGGCAGGATATATTCATAGATGACGGCGAACTGCACTTGAACGCCGTAAGCGTGTCGGGCGGCGATGTTGTTTGCGAAATCGTAGTTGGCGGCGCGCTGAAAAACACCAAAGGCGTAAATATCCCGGGCGCCCCTTTGTCGCTGCCCGCGCTGTCAGACCGCGACAAAGAGGATATAGCCTGGGGCGTCAGGCATGGCATGGAATACTTGGCCGTTTCGTTTATCAAGACAAAAGAAGATATTCTTTGGGTGCGCAAATTCCTGAAAAGCCTCGGCAGCAGTCTGAAAATCATAGCCAAGATAGAGACCCGCGAGGCCGTGGCTAATATAGATGAAATAGCCGAGGCGGCGGACGGCGTGATGGTAGCGCGCGGCGACTTGGGCGTCGAAATGGCCGCGGAGGACGTGCCGTTAGCGCAAAAACAGATAATCGAGCTTTGCCGCTCCAAGGGCAAGGTCGTCATAGTGGCCACGCAGATGCTGGACTCCATGATACGCAACCCGCGCCCGACGAGAGCCGAGGCCAGCGATGTTGCCAACGCCGTGCTTGACGGCACGGACGCCGTCATGCTTTCGGGCGAAACGGCGGGGGGCGCTTACCCGGTAGAGTCCGTCACGACGATGAGGCGCATAGTCGACAAAGCCGAGAGCGTGCTTGACCACTGGGGCATAGCGCGAACCCGGACGCTTCGTATCGCCGGCGTGCCGGACGCGGTGAGCGACGCCGCCGTGCTCGTAGCGCGCGACGTGGAGGCCGCCGCCATTATATCGCTGACAAAAAGCGGCATAACCGCCCGTATGATCAGCAAATACCGCCCGACATGCCCTATCCTGGGCGTTACGCCCTCCATATCCACATGGCGTGAACTTGCCCTCTGGTGGGGCGTTCACCCCGTAAAAGTCCACGAAATTTCCGACATAAACGCCGTAGCCCGGGAGGCTATATCAAACTGCGTGCGCGAAGGGTTCATAGCGGCGGGGGAGCTGGCCGTCATAACGGCGGGAGTGCCGCTGGGGCTTCCCGGCACGACGAACCTTGTAGAGGTGCTTACTACGGGTGAGGTATTGCTGTCCGGCATATCGCTTGTCAAGAAGAGTTTCACGGGAAAAATCTGCGCCGCGCGGGATTTTGAGCGAGACAGGGACAGGATAACCGATGGCTGCGTCCTGGTTGCTCATTCTCTGCCGCCTAAGGGAGGCGATATTTTGGCAAAGGCCGGCGCGGTCATACTCGAGAGCGACGCGCTGAACTCCGAAGGATGTCTGATGGCGATGGATAACGATATACCATGTATTGTAGGCGCGGCGGACGCGCTGTCCACGCTCTCAGACGGCATGGAGGTTACGCTCGACGGGCTGCGCGGCCTTGTCTATGACGGGCGTGTCAAATTAGTCGTCTAAGCCGCCGTACTAAATGTCCGTAATTGGGGCAGGGCAACATTGCAATGGGCGGAAAGAAGCACAAGAAAAAGCCGATCGTGATTTTTTTACACAAATTTCAAAGCGTCGTGCGGAAAAATCGCGCGGATCTCCTGTCCGGGATAAATATTCTCGTTCGGCGCGTCTTTTATATTGACTCTGGCGCGCAAAAACAAACCGTTGCAGTCCGCGACGCAGAGCAATTCCCCTGTCGAGCGTTCGAGCGATATTTGCGTGACGACGCCGCGCAGGACGTTCGCCTTATTTAAGCCGTCAGGCTCGGCGTTATCCTTTTTGAGCGTTATGTCCGACGGGGAGAGGGACGCGCAGTCCAATTTCGCGGCGGCTCTTCCGTCCGGCAGAGCCGCCGTTATTTTGCCGGCGCGCGTCGTGAGGCACGCGCTCGCGCCGTCGGCTGTCCAGCCGCCGTGTATCATGTTAGCGGCGCCGTCTCCCGTTATCCTGCCGCCGTACATCCCGATTATTTGCGTGGCGGTCTCGTATAGCCAGGGTAAATCGTGAGTGGCGACTATTATGGTCGTTCCTCCGGAGCTCCGTTCCGCGCGGATGGCGTCCTTTATGAGGGCGGCGCTCGCCTCGTCCACGTTGGCGGTCGGCTCGTCGAGCAGGAGAACCCGCGGGCGCATGGCGAGCCTCACCGCAAGGGAGACCCTCTGCGCCTCGCCGCCGGACAGGCGGAACCACGGGCGCGCCGCGAAACTCACGTCGAGTCCGACGCGGGCGAGGGCGTCGTTCACGCGGCGCGTCGTCTCGCTCTTCGGAACGTCCCTGAGCTTCAGGGCATAGGCGATATTGTCGTAAACGCTGCGGCGCAAAAGATACGGCTCCTGAAGCAGAAGCGTGACATCGCCCCGCAGCTCGCGCTCGCGCCCGCGCGACGGCGATCCGTCAAACAACAGCTCGCCCGATATATACGGGCGCAGAAAGGCGAGCACTTTCAGCAGCGTTGACTTGCCGCCGCCGTTCGGCCCGATGAGCCCGATCACGCCGCCCTCGGGTATGCCGAGCTCGCCGACGTCGAGCGTTGTCCTGCCGCCGTAAGCGTGCTTTATGTTTTTAAGGGAGTATATATTTTTCATATTTGTATTTTCAGACTTCGGCGCGGCGTCTTAAAAACGACAGCGCGGCGTTCAGCGCGAAGGACATCAGGAGCAGCAGCAGCCCCAGCGCGATGCCGAGCGCGAAGTCGCCCTTGCCCGTCTCCAAAGTTATCGCCGTCGTTATCGTCCTCGCCGGTATGTTCGCGCTTCCGGCGTCCGCCGCGCCGCCCCTGCCGGCGCTCGGCATGGCGACCACAACGAGCACCAACGACACCGGGCTTTTGGATTATCTCGCGCCTCTCTTCCGGAAGGACGAGGGCATTGAGCTCCGGTGGGTGGCGGTAGGCACGGGCAGGGCTCTCGAATATGGCCGCAACGGAGACGTCGACGTCCTCTTCACCCACGACCCGGCGGCGGAGAAGAAGTTCCTCGACGAAGGCTACGGCGTCGAGCCCAAGCAGGTTATGTTCAACGACTTCGTTCTCATCGGCCCGGCAAACGACCCCGCCGGCGTCAAAGGGAAGTCAGTCAAGGAAGCGTTCGCCGAAATC